>JAILIX010000119.1 GCA_024695065.1 Fretibacterium sp.
CCTGGCAGATTCCTCCGCCAGCTTGCGCACCGACTCCGCCACCACCGCAAACCCGCGGCCGGCTTCGCCCGCACGCGCCGCCTCAATGGCCGCGTTCAAAGCAAGCAGGTTCGTCTGGTCCGCAATGGACGTGATGACCCCAATAAACTCGGTAATCTTGTCCACGGAGTCCACCAGCCCCTGCAGCTTCTCGCCGCTCTCGGTGGTCTTCGTCTGAAGGATAGACATATTCGCAATGGCTTCCTGCACCGTCTCCGTGGCCTTGTTCGCCACCTGCGTCACATTGGAAATGAACTCCGCGCAGTCCGTGGCCGCCTGAGCAGAGGTCATGGAGGCCGCGGACATTTCCTCCGTCCCCGCGTTGCTCTCCTGAAGCGACGAGGAGTTGGACTCCATCAGCTTCACCGCCTCATTCACCGCCTTGCGGACACTGTCTGCACCCGCCAGATTGGCCGCCGCGTCCTCATGCATGGTGGCAGCCTTCTCGGTGGAGGCGTTGGCGTTGTCGCGGATGGCGCTGATTGCCGTGCGCAGGGAGGCGAACATCTCGGACAGAGCGTCGCCCAGATCGCCCAGCTCATCCCGGCCCTCATAGTGGAAGTCGTCGCGGGTGATGGACACATCGCCGTCCCGGGCATTGTACGTCAGCTCCACCACGCGGCTCAGGGGCCTGCGGATAGCACCGGCAATGAGGAGCGCGATGCCCAGCCCCACCACGATAGCCACGGCCGCAAGCGCAATCAGCAGCAAAATCGCGCTGCCAAGCGCACCCGACGCCTCTTCCATACGTTCATCCAGCTTGCTGACGCCGGTGTCCATAATGACGTCCGCAACGTCCACCATCTGAATCCCATCCTTCAGCAGCGCCTGAAATACGGGGTCCGTCTCAATAAACACCTTCAGCACGTTGGCAAACGCGTTCCTGAGCACAGGGAACGCATTGCGGTTGTTGACCAGCTTCTCCCGGACCTCGGGCACGGAGGTGACCTCAGCAAAATCGTTGACGGCGGTCTCAAGGTCGCTGAGCTCCTTCGTGACCTTGTTCAGAGTGTCCAGATTACGATACTGCATTCCTTCCTGATAGTGCCACGCGGCCGTAAGAAGACTGGCCATCAGCCCCTCGTCAAACTTCACCCGGGCAAGCTTCTTGTTCATCGTGGCTACAATGGCATCCATGTCATCGCTGAGATTGCTCCTGGCCTGGAGGGCGCCCTCCTTCATCCCGTCGTAGGTCCTTGCATACTGTATCTCCGTGATGTCAGTAATCAGCTTCCGTATCGTGAGGATCTCCTCGTCAAACTTCTTCACCGCCGCCTTCTTGCTCTTTATCATGGCGGCGACCTTATCCAGGTTTTCGTTGAGGTTGCGGAGCACGCCGTCCAGTTCACCGGCACGGGACAGAGTGTCTATGCGGGGCTCCTCCGCGTAAAGATGCTTGAGCGCTTCAACCCGGGTCTTCATATCAGACAGAAGCTTCCTCAGATTGGCAACGTCTTGCTCGCTCTCGGAATAGCGGAGGTCACGGATGCCGGCGCGGATAAAGGATACCGTGTCGTTCATGTTGTTTGTCAGTCCCAGAGACTGCACAATCCTCTCCAGAAAAGCAAGGTCCTTCTGAACGGTGGAGATACTCATCCAGCTGAAGAAAACAGCTACCCCAAACAGGAGAAGCACCAGTCCGAACCCAACGCCAAGCTTCGCAGTGATTTTCAGGTTCTTTAACATGCCATAACCACTCCTAAGGAAAGATTTGCTGCCCCACCGCAGTTCACTGCCGGGGACATCAGCGCCGCAGCTATTATATAACAAAAGCGGACGGAGGGAATACCCTCCGTCCGCCGTTATCCTGTCTTTTATGCCTTTTCTTTTGACGCCGGCGGCAGAGCTCTGGGCCCTTTCGCAGAGTCCTTGTTCCCGACCTTGAACATCGCCAGAGATTCCCGCAGGTTCTGGGCAAGCTGTGTCTGCTCGTTCGCAATGTCTGCAGCACGCTCCGCCACCACCGCGGTGTTGTCCATGGAGGTCTTGATGTTCTCCAGATGATCCAGAATCTCTGCCGTGACCTTTGTCACGTTGTCGATGCCGCTGGCAATCTCACGGCTGGAGGCCGCCTGCTCCTGCGCCACCGCCGCGATGTTCTGGATGCGGTCGTTCGCCTTGTCGATCTCGCCCATCGCCTCAGCCAGGGTTGCTTTCGCGCTGTTGCCCTTCTCCACAGTCTCCCTCAGCAGGGCCGCCGTCTCTTCGCTGGCGGTCTTGGTATCCTGCGCGCCAGTCTGAAGGCCATCCATCAGTTCACGGACGCTCTCCGCCGCGTGGCTGGACTCCTCGGCCAGTTTACGCACCGACTCCGCCACCACCGCGAACCCGCGACCGGCCTCGCCCGCCCGCGCCGCCTCAATGGCCGCATTCAGGGCAAGCAGGTTCGTCTGGTCCGCAATGGACGTGATGACGCCAATGAACTCGGTGATCTTGTCCACAGAGTCCATAAGGCCCTGGAGCTTCCCGCCGCTCTCGTCCGTCTTCGTCTGAAGGACAGCCATGTTGGCGATGGCTTCCTGCACCATCTCGGTGGCCTTGTTCGCCACATTCGTCACGTTGGCGATAAACTCCGCACAGTCCGTGGCCGCCTGGGCTGACGTCATGGAGGCGGCAGACATCTCCTCCGTCCCTGCATTGCTCTCCTGAAGCGAAGAGGAGTTGGCCTCCATCAGCTTCACCGTTTCACTGACAGACCTGCGGACATTATTGGCGCCCTCCAGGTTGGCCGTCGCGTCCTTCCGCATGGTCTGGGCTTTCTCGGTGGAAGTGTTGGCGTTGTTCCGGATATCGCCGATTGCGGCACGCAGGGCGGCAAACATATCAGACAGCGCGTCGCCCAGATTGCCCAGCTCGTCCCGGCCCTCATATCTGAAGTCCCCACGGGTGATGGACACATCGCCGTCCCGGGCTTTGGTGACCAGTTCCACCACGCGGGCCAGCGGCTTGCGGATCATCCGGGCGATAAGGAATGCAATGCCCAGCCCCACCACAATGGCCACGGCCGCCAGCGAAATCAGCAGCACAACGGCGCTCTCAAGAGAGTCATAACCCGCCTGAGTGAGCTCGTTGAGCATACTGAGCCCGCCCGCCATTATCCTGTTCGCCAGATTGGAAAGATCAAGAGCGTCCTTCAGGAACGTCTGAAACAGGGGATCTGTTTCCCTGTGGGCCTTAAGGACTTCGGCAAAGCTCGTTTTGAAGATGGAAAAGGCTGTGCGGCCGTTGACAAGTTTCTCCCGCACCTCCGGCACAGAGGTCGCATCGGCAAATTCGTTGCAGGCGGTCTCAAGGTCGTTGAGCTGCTGCACAACGCCGGTCAGCATCTCCAGATCGCGGTTGCGCATTCCCTGCTGGTACTGCCACACAGCGGTGAGCAGACGCGTCTGGAGGGCCTCGTCCGAGCGGATACGGGCAAGCTTTCGGTTCAGATCGGCAATCATATCCCCCTGTGAAGCGCGTCCGCTGGCCACACTTTGTATTGAATCCGTTATCCCGTCTGTGGTCCGTTTATATTGAATATCCGTAATGTCGATAAAGAGGTTCTGGATGGCTTTGATCTCCTCGTCGAGCTTCCTCACCGCGAGTTTCTTGTCACGGAGCAGGATGTTGAGCTTATCCAGAGTGGACACGCTTTCGCGTATGCTGTTGTCCATCTCCGCAACGGAGCCCAGCACTGCGGTCAGGCGGGGCTGCTCGCCATAGAGCCTCTTTGCGGTGTCAACCTTGATCCTCAGTTCCCCGATGTTGCTTTGAAGCCCGGCCACATCCTCCTCACCCTCCGTGTAACGCAGAGTCCAGATGCCGGAGCGGATATAGCCAGTGGTGGTATTCATATCGTTCGACAGTCGCAGTGCCCGCGTAATCTGCTGCAAAAAGGCAATATCCTTCTGCACAGAGGAGATACTGACCCAGCTGAAGAACACAGCGACAGCGAATAAAACAAGCACCAGTCCGAATCCAACGCCCAGTTTTGCTGTGATTTTCAGGTTCTTTAACATTCTCAAGACCACTCCCAAGGAAAGATTTGCCGCCACCGCAGCTGCCATTCGCAAATGACATAAACATCACAGTTTTATTATACAATAAATACAATAAATCCCGCAAAAAAATGGACGGAGGGTATACCCTCCGTCCATTTTTTCATGACCTGTTCTGCCGGCGTTTACTTCTGTGCCGGAAGCGCCTTGTGCCCCGACGCAAGGGGAGAATCTTCAGATTCGACCTTGAACATGGCCAGAGATTCCCGAAGGTCTTCGGCCAGCTGCGCCTGATCGTTGGCGATGTCCGTAGCCCGGGCCGCGACTTTTGCTGTCTCATCCATGGCGGTCTTGATGTTCTCAAGGTTCTCAAGAATCTCCGCCGTGGCCTTTGTGACGTTGTCGATGCCGCCTGCAATCTCACGGCTGGACGCCGCCTGCTCCTGCGCCACTGCCGCAATGTTCTGAATGCGGTCGTTTGCCTTGTCAATCTCGCCCATGGCCTCGGTCAGGGATTTCTTTGCCCCGTTGGCCTTATCCACTGTCTGCAGCAGCAGCGTTGCCGTCTCATCGCTGGCAGCCTTGGTGTTCTTTGCGCCATCCTGAAGGTCGCCCATCAAACCGCGGACATTTTCAGCCGCACGGCTGGACTCCTCAGCCAGCTTACGCACCGACTCCGCCACCACTGCGAATCCCCGGCCGGCCTCACCCGCGCGCGCCGCCTCAATGGCCGCATTCAGGGCAAGCAGGTTCGTCTGATCTGCAATGGATGTGATGACGCTGATGAACTCGCTGATCTTGTCCACGGAATCCACAAGGCCCTGAAGCTTCTCACCGCTCTCGTTGGTCTTCGTCTGGAGAACCCCCATGTTGGCGATGGCTTCCTGCACCGTCGCGGTGGCCTCGTTCGCCACGTGCGTCACGTTGGCGATAAACTCAGCACAGTCCGTAGCCGCCTGGGCAGACGTCATGGAAGCAGCGGACATCTCCTCCGTCCCGGCATTGCTCTGCTGAAGCGATGAGGAGTTGGACTCCATCAGCTTCACCGCCTCGTTCACGGCCTTGCGGACGTTGTTGGCGCCATCCAGGTTCTTGCCCGCGTCTTCGCGCATGGTCTCAGCCTTCTCAGTGGAGGCATCGGCATTCTCCCGGATATCGCTGATAGCTGTGCGCAGGGCAGCAAACATCTCAGACAGCGCGTCTCCAAGGCTGCCCAGCTCGTCGCGGCCCTCATATTCGAAGTCATCGCGGGTGATGGACATATCGCCGTCCCGGGCATTGTGCGTCAGTCCCACCACGCGGGACAGCGGCTTGCTGATCATTCGGGCGATAAGGAATGCAATGCCCAGCCCCACCACAACCGTCACAGCCGCAAGGATAATCAGCAGCAGCACGGCGCTGCTCAGGGATTTTTCGCTTCTGTCGATGTACTCAACCGAACGGGTAACGCCCGTCT
The DNA here is from genome assembly GCA_024695065.1 of Fretibacterium sp. GTDB lineage: Bacteria > Synergistota > Synergistia > Synergistales > Aminobacteriaceae > JAFUYV01. The sequence continues at coordinate 5,476 of JAILIX010000119.1, forward strand.
CCATAATAACATCCGAGACGTTGACCATCTCCATGCAGTCCTTCAGCAGGGTCTGGAACATGGGCTCGGTGTTTTTGAGGGCATTGATCACCTCGGCAAAGTTTGTTTTGAAGCCGTTGAACTCCCCTTCCAGAGCGTTCAGCCTCTGGCGGACGAGCTCAACCTTCGTCGTGTCAGCGAACTCCTTGGTCATCTTCTGGAAGTCCTCAATCTGACGGGCCACTTCGGTCATTTTCTCTTCGCTCAGCTGTTCCAGTGCGCTCTTGTAGTTCCAGGCGATGACGATAAGCCGTGTCAGCATATCCTCCGCGCCCTTCACACGATCCAGCTTCCGGTCCAGATCGTGGGTCAGCTTCGAGATTTCATTGATATCCCCATTATTCTCGATACCCTCATTGATATCATGGTGCTCGTCATAGGCCCTCTTATACTGAAGCTCCACAATCTCCGTGAGCAGTTTCTGAATCGCGAGGAAGTTCGCGTCAAGTTTCCCGATGGCGTTCATCTTGCTGTGGATCATTTCGACATACTTCTCCAGCAGTTCGCTGACGTCACGAATCGTGGTTTCCATATCTGCGGCACGGGCCAGAGTGTCAAGCTTCGGCTGTTCCGCATAGAGCTTCTTCATATCGTCGATTTTCGTCCTGAGCTCTGCGATTCGTTCCCTGAGTTGAGCCGCATCCTCATCCGATTCGGAGAAGTGCAGATCGCGGACGCCCGCACGAATGAAGGAAACCGTGCTGTTCGTGTTGTTTGCCATCGCCAGGGAACGCAAAATCTGCCCCAGGAAATCGATATCCTTCTCAACCGCGGAAATGCTGAGCCAGCTGATGAAAACAGCCACCCCGAACAGCAGCAGTACCAGGCCAAACCCAACATAAAGCTTTCCGGAGATCTTCAAATTTTTCAACTTTCCACACTCTCCCCATTATAAAAATTATTTTTGCCCCCCGCCCTCGCGTGTGCCAGAGGACATTAACGCCTTTTTAATATGATGATTATATCGTATAACGGAAAAATTTTCAGCCCTGCAGGGCAGGGAACTGAAAAGCGTTTGCCTCTATGGCTTCATCCCCTTCCACGCCATAAGCCAGGACAGGGCCGCGAAGGTCTTGGAGTCCCGGATTCGCCCCTCAGCAAACAGCCGCGGCACGTCCGCAAGGGGGACCTCCACCGTGGAAACGTCCTCGTCGTCATCCTGAGGCAGCGACGAGGAGGACAGATTCTCAGCCAGAAAAAGCGTCATGAACTCCGTGCAGAAGCCCGGCGTTGCATAAAAACCGCCGATCCGGGTCAGTGTCTCCGGCCTGACGCCCAGCTCCTCCTGCATCTCACGCACAGCCGTCTCGCGGGGATCCTCCCCTTCCTCAATCATCCCGGCGCAGATTTCCACCATCTCCTCGTCCACGGCATAACGATACTGCCGCACAAGGAGAACACTGTCCCGGTCCGTCACAGCCAGCATCCCCACCGCGTGCTTGTGCTCCACGACCTCGCGTTTTGCCGTCCGGCCGCTGGGCATTACTACATCGTCCACCCTGAGGTTCAGTATCTTCCCCTCATAGAGCCGCCGGGTGATGGACTGACGCTCGTGGTTCTTCCGCTCCTCCGCCATGACAACACCCCTTCAGTTTTTAAACCTAGTTTTATTATAACCCAAACTCAGCAAAATGACCGGGCAAATCCCGGCCTCAGATCAGCCGATCCCCGGTGCTGATCCGCAAACCCCGCGCCCACTCCGAAGCCCTCATCCGGCGCTTGCCCGGCGCCTGAACCTCAAGCAGGCGAAGCGCCCCCGCTCCGCAGGAAACGACAGGCCCCTCCGGGTCAAGGCTCAAAACCGTCCCGGGCGTCCCCTCCGGCGCGTCTGAAAGGGCGGTACGCCACAATTTCAGCCGCCCGCCGTCCTTCAGGACGACAAAAGCCCCGCCGGATGTATCCAGAGCCCGTGCTGCGTTGTGAATTCTGAAGGCAGTCCAGTCCCACGCGGCCTCAAACTCCTCCCGGGCGAGTTTGGCCGCAATGGTCGCGCTGGCGTGGTCCTGCTCTGTGAAGCCTCTTTTACCGGCAAGCAGTTCCCCCAGCCCCTCCACGGCAATATCGGCCCCCAGGACACTGAGGGTTTTGTAGAGTTCCGAGGCGGCCGCGTCCGGCCCCACCGGCACAGCCGCCTGACAGAGCACCGGCCCCGCGTCCATCTCCGGCACAAGGCGGAAGACCGTCACGCCTGTCTCCGGATCCCCGTTCAGCAGAGCCCGCTGGATGGGAGCAGCCCCGCGCCAGCGCGGCAGAAGTGAGGGATGAATATTCAGGCAGCCCCAGCGCGGCGCGCTCAGAAAAGGTTCACGGATAATCTGCCCGAAATCAATGACAAAAATCACATCCGGGGGGGAACTCCGGAGGGCATCCAGCAGTTCCCCGTTCTGTGAGAGCCGGCCTGTACGCTTCACGGGAAGCCCCACCCCGGCGGCGTAAACCTCCACGGGGGAGGGAGTTTCCTTCATTCCCCGTCCCGACCGGGTGGGCAGCCCCGTGATGATTTGAGTCAGGGCCCAGCCTTCCAGCGGGCGGATGAGTCTGTTGAGACGTTCCAGGCAGAGGGCCGCGAAGGGCCCCTCGCCCACGAACCACACAACCATCACCGGCGCCTCGCTGCACGGGGGGGCTCCGCGCTTGTGCCCCGCGCCTGTTTCATCATCTTTTTACGTATAGCCCCGCGCTTAAGCGGAGTCAGGTAGTCAATAAAGAGGTGGCCGTCCAGATGGTCCATCTCGTGCAGAAACGCGCGCGCCAGAAAGCCCTCCGCCTCAGTCACATGCATCTGGCCCTCCATATCCTGAAACTCGATTCTGACCCACTCCGGGCGCTTCACCATGGCATAGACACCGGGAAAGCTCAGGCAGCCCTCCTCCCCCTCCTGTTCCCCCCGCTTCTCAAGGACGCGGGGGTTGATGAGCGTATAGCTCTTGCCCTCATATTCCACCACGGCAAGTTTTTTGAGCACACCGACCTGAGGGGCAGCAAGCCCCACCCCGTCGTGCGCGCGCATCGCCGCATATAATTTTTCCACGAAACCGGCCAGTTCCTCATCGAAAGCCGTCACAGGCTCCGTGGTTTTTTTCAGGAGGGGGTTTGGGTAACGCAGGATGTCCAGCTCAATCCCCAGAAGCTCCCTCTCCTTCATCTGATTCATATATAATCCGCCTTTCTTTTGAAACACGCAGACGTTCCCCCTGGGGGGAACGATTTATCGTGCCCGGGTGTCAGAAACCAACCGTAATGCTCCTGATAACGTTCTTGCTGAGCTGGACAGTCAGAGCTGTCTTGCCGCCCTCGCTGTACTGCATCTGCCCCTGAGAAATGCCGGACGGATACCCCATAATCTGAAGGAGCGCCGTCTGAGACATCCCCACCTTAAGCTTGTTCTTCAGCTCGCGCTGAGAGTTCGACAGCTGGAGACGGGAGACTTCCTCGCCATGGAACGTCGCTCTCAGGCCGCTCCAATCCATCGTGTTGCCCGTGGACTTTGATGGTTTTCCCAGCTTTTCGGTCATCTCCGTCTTGTTTTTGCCAAAAGTCCCGACGAGCGCCTTTGTGTAGCCTGCCGGCAGTCCTCCGCCCAGCAGCAGAAGGAGATCCCCGCGCACCCAGCCTTCCCTGTTCTGGTCCTGGGTACGGATCCGGTACCACGTGTATTTCTGATCCGACCACGAATCCAGGACGTCAAAGCGCGTGTTCTGCTTCAGGGTGACGACCTTCTTCGACGACGTGGTGTGGTCCGACCGCATATTCACGTTGGTGCGCGTGATGACGCCCCGTTTGGGCGACCGGTCCGGCGTGAAGGCGGGAAGCACATCCGCTGCCGCAGGGGTCTTGGGCGTAACGGGCTGGACAAGGACGTCCTTTTTTTTCTCCTCCGCAACGGGGATAGTGCTGATGGGCTGCACCTCGGGCGGAAGTTCCCCTTCCGGAAGTTTGCGGAGCCCAAGGAGGAACCACAGAGCCCCTCCAACGGCAAGGATGAGAAGGAGGAGGCTGAGGACACGGCGGCCAAAGGAACGGCGGCGGGACTTGCCGCGGCGGCGATGCGTATACTGCGCAAATTGCTGATAAGACGCGTCAGGATTGACAGAAATGGGCTGTCTTGGCAACTCCATCTTCTCACGTTCAGGATGAACGAAAACCTTATGATTCCGTGCAGGCCTCTCCGGATCAATAAAATTCGTTTCCTCCCTCTCCTGATAAGGATGCTGCTGATAGGAAGATGAGGGAGTGACGATGTTCAGAGGCTCAACGTCAGGGGCAGACTGGAAGGACGGGGATGAGAAAGACTCCTCCACAGGCGCGCCCGTCTCCGGCTGCGGAGAACCAAACTCCTTCAATGGAGAAACGGGCTCTGCCGCAGTTTCCTGGGGCATCTCGCCGGATGGTTCCGGAACCGGGGCTGAATCAGACAATCCCGGCCCGGAGACGCCGGCATAGGGGGGAACCTGAAGGCTCTCCCCGCACTCCGGGCAAAAACGATGCTCAATCGCAACGGTCGCGCCGCAGTAGGGGCAGGTCTTGGATGTCCGACGCCGAACGCCCCCAGGACTCTGTGAAACATTCGGAAGCGGCTGTCTGCGCATGGCGCGCCCCGATTCCCCACGAGCCATGCGCCGCTCGTACATCTCCCCGTAATCCTCATCCTCTTCCTCTTCCCCGCCGTTCAGGTCTTTCAGATCCTCGTCAAAGTCTTCATAATAATAGTCGACGCGATTCCTCTGCGGACGGAGGAAGATGCAAAGCAGCGCCCCCACGCAGTAAAGGCCGCCGTATATCCAGATATCTCTGGGGGCAAAGGCGCAGAGAACCGTGGCAAGCCCAAGGAAAAACGCCCCCCAGCGGCTCCCGCTGAAAGCAACCACACCGCCGATCAGGGCGGATATCGCGGAGATGATGGGCAGACTCGCCAGCCAGATGGCCGAGAGCCCTACGGGCCCGGCTCCAATGGACAGGGAGCCAAAAAGCATAAACACTCCATGAATAATGGACGTGATGGACGCGCCCAGGGATAACGCTAAAATAATCCAACGCATCTTCATTCCTCCAGCATAAAGTCAGCAGAAAATCCAAATATCTTCTTTTATTATACCCTTTATTTTCCTTCAAGAGCCGCCCGCCGGATACGATCTCTCAAGCCGAGCCCCACCCCGGCCTCAGACGGCCATTCGGCCACTATGCCTCTCCAGGCGGCCTCAAGCGTTCGAAAACCTGTGAAGAGGCCCCGGGCGTAGTTTTCGGCGGAGGTGAATTGCAGAATATGCCCAAAACCCGCCGGCGGTTCGCTCAGGCCCATGAAGGCCCACTCTTCCGGATTCTGCCCTTCCCCCAAATCCAGGGGATCACCCGGCTGCCATATCCTCACCGGGACCGCCGGGGCGTAGTGGCGGTAGCGCATGCCAGGCGAACGCCGCTTGCTCTGCCCGTCCGGCACCCCCAGGGGAACCCCCAGAAACTCCTCCAAGACCTCCCGGGACATTCCCCCCGGCCGCAGCAGGAGGGGGCGCTCCGTGCTGACATCCACAACGGTGGACTCAATGCCCACCCTCACCGGGCCGCCATCGAGAAGGATGTCGACGCGGCCCTGAAGATCTTCCCAGACCGTCCGGGCATCCGTGGGACTTGGACGGCCGCTGACATTCGCGCTGGGAGCCGCGATGGGACAGCCCGCCGCCTCGATGAGAGCCCCGGCGATGGGATGGTCGGGCATCCGCAGCGCCGCTGTGTCCAGTCCTCCCCGCGTCACGGAGGGAATGCAGTCTCTGGCCTTCAGCACCAGCGTCAGGGGCCCCGGCCAGAAAGCACTCATCAGCCGCCGGGCCCGTTCGTCCACATAAACCAGCTCCTCCGCCTGCTCCGGGCGGCTGAGGTGAAGAATCAGAGGGTTGTCCGGGGGACGGCCCTTGGCGGCGTAAATCTTCCTCACCGCCTCCGGAGCAAGGGCGTTCGCCCCCAGACCGTAGACCGTTTCCGTGGGGAAAGCCACAAGCCCCCCCCGCCGGATCACCTCCGCTGCGTTCTCCAGAACCGAGGGGTCCGGGTTCCACGGATCAAGCTCCAACCGAAGCGTTTTCATGCCCTGTCCTCCCGGTTATCCTTCCAGCGCGCGAGGAACTCCTCCCGGAACGCCGGGAAGTTCCCCGCAAGAACAGCCTCCCGCGCACGCTCCGCCAGCCGGAGGGTGAACCGGAGGTTGTGCCACGTGCACAGCCGGGCGGCCAGAATTTCGCCGCAATGGTAGAGGTGGCGAAGGTAGGCCCGCGTGAAGTTCCGGCAGAGGTAGCAGTCGCACTCCGGGTCCAGAGGGCCAAAATCCCGCTCGTATTTCTTCGCCTTGATGTTTACCCGTCCAAAGGACGTGAACAGCGTTCCATTGCGCCCGTTGCGCGTGGGCAGAACGCAGTCGAACATATCCACGCCCCGCGCCACGCCCTCGACGATGTTCGGCGGGTAGCCCACTCCCATGAGGTAGCGCGGCTTTGCCCGCGGCATCACACCGTTCAGCAGGTCAAGGACACGGTACATATCATCATGCGGTTCCCCCACGGAGAGCCCGCCGATCCCATAGCCGGGAAGGTCCAGCGCCGTGATCTCCTCCGCGCTCCGGAGACGGAGGCTGTCGTACACTGAGCCCTGCACAATGCCGAAGAGCGCCTGATCCGCCCTTGTATGGGCCGCTTTCGAACGCTGCGCCCAGAGGGCCGTCCGGCGGGTCGCTTCCGCCGCCCCATCGAAATCCACCGGGTAGGCCGTGCATTGATCAAAGCACATGGCGATGTCGCTTCCCAGCAGCTCCTGTACCCTCATGGACCACTCCGGCGACATGACATGCTCAGAGCCGTCGATATGCGAGCGGCAGACCACCGACGTGTCCGTGATTTTATTCAGCTTTGCCAGAGAGAACACCTGAAAACCGCCGCTGTCCGTCAGAATGGGATGGGGCCAGTTCATGAAGCGGTGCAGTCCGCCCGCCTCCGCGACCAGCTCCGCGCCAGGCCGAAGATAAAGATGATAGGTGTTCCCCAGAATAATCTGCGCGCCGACTTCCTCCAGCTCATGGGGCGTCATGGCCTTCACCGTGGCCTGAGTGCCCACGGGCATAAACACCGGGGTTTTTATAACTCCATGGGGGGTGACGAACTCACCGGCCCGCGCGGCCGTCTCCGGACACTCTGCTAAAACCTTAAATTCAAACATTTTCCCTCTCCCAGCCAAAGAAAGCGGCGGCGTTTTTTTCAATTTGTTCTGCCAGTTCCTCCACGTCCACAGCCCGAATTCTGGCCACGGCCTCATAGACATAGCGGACGTAGGCCGGCTCGTTGGTCTTCCCCCGGAAGGGAACCGGCGTCATGTAGGGGCAGTCCGTCTCCAGCAGCAGCCGGTCCGCCGGGAGACGCGCCGCCACTTCCCGGAGTTCTTCGCTCTTTTTCCAGGTCACAGCACCGCCCAGGGCACACAGGCCGCCCATGCCCAGCACCTCGTCAAGGTGCTCTGTTCCCCCGCCATAGCAGTGGAAGAGCAGCCGCACCTTTCCCGCAAAGTCCCGGAGTATCGCCAGCGCGTCCGGCATGGCATCCCGGATGTGGAGAACAGCGGGAAGCCCCGTCTCCGCCGCCAGCTCCAGCTGCATCGCAAAGAAGTTCCGCTGCACCTCACGGGGCGAGTGGTCGTAATAATAGTCCAGCCCCATCTCTCCCAGGGCCGCCACGCGCCCGTCACCCGCCAGGTCCCGCAGGGCCCGGGGCAGAGAGGAAGCCTCATAACGGGCCGCCTCATGGGGATGAATGCCTACGGCAGCGTAAGCGCCGTACCCGGCGAAGCGGTGGGCCATTGACACGGCCTCGGCGCTGTCCTCCAGATCACAGCCCACAATCAGGGCGCGGCCCACGCCGGCCGCCTTTGCGCGCTCCATCAGGTCCCCGGCCTCTGCCCTCAGGGAGTCGGAGTTGGGATGGCAGTGAGAGTCAATCAGCACCGGCAAGCCTCCAGACATCCGGGACAAAGGGCCCCTCCGCGCTCATGGCCTCCACGCAGGAGGCGAAGGAAGCGAAGAACTCCGGCCGTGCCTCCAGCCCGCGCTGAAAGATGTCCCGGCATTGGGCCACGTCTCGCTCAATCTGCCCCGCAAGACTCCGGCCATCCGGGAAGCGCTGAAGGGAACGCAGCCGGTCAAGGAGAAGGACGGGCAGGTCATCGCCGTATAAATCCCCTCTGAAGTCGAGGACAAAGACCTCCGCCCGCGTCTCATGCACGTCGCCGAAGGTGGGATTGTCCCCCACGGAGAGAGCCCCGGCGTGCCATTGTCCGTGAATGGGCAGCGCGGCAGCATAGACTCCCGGAGCGGGAAGGACCCGCCCGGCACCGGGCAGCTCCAGATTCGCTGTGGGGAAGCCCAGCGTCCGTCCCCTCTGATTTCCCGGCACCACGCGGCTCCAGATAAACCAGGGATAGCCCAGAATCTCCTCAGCCCGCCGAACGTCGCCGGAGGCAACAGCCCGACGCGCCTCCGTGCTGGAACAGCGCGTCTTTCCATGCTCCAGCAGATCCAGAACCACAGCGGGCAGGCCCTCCGCCCGGCAGAAGGTGTCAAGGGCCTTTGGGGTCCCCTTTTGATCGAGGCCGAAGCGGAAATCGCGGCCCGTCACGACACCGCTTATTCCCATCCCGTGCCGGCGGAAAGTCTCTTTCAGTCCGCACCAGAACACCTCCGGAAGAAGCTCCTGAAGGGCCCGGTCGAACTGGAGGATGAAGAGGTGCGGCACGCCCAGGAAACGGCGAATCAGCTCGCGCTCACGCTCAGTGAAGAGCGTCGCTCCGAGAAAGCCCAGAAAAACGCCGGGATGGGGATGGAAGGTCACAGCCCCCCAGGACTCTCCCGCCGGAACAGCCAGGCGGCGTGCCTCTTCCAGAAGCCGGGCATGGCCCCGGTGAAAGCCGTCAAAGGCCCCGATGGTGATAATCATGACAGCGCCTCCCCCGCTTTTTCCTCAAACAGGACGTTGGCCCGCGGCCTGAGGAAGACCTTCCCGTCCGCCTCCACCCGTTCGGCAAAGCCCAGCATCCTCCGTCCTGCCACGCAGAGCGCGCTGCCGGGCGGCTCTCTCCCTGCCGCGCAGTGTCCCGCTTCCGTCAGCGGGACGTCAAGTCCATACAGCAGGAGTTTCTCCGCCTCCTCCGTGAGTTCAACGCGGCGGAAGAGCGCGCCGATCTCCCGCGGGGAGAGCAGGGGAAGCTGCTGCAGGGACAGGGCCTCCGCCTCATCCGGGGACAGGCCCCGCTCCGCGTAAAAGGGCCCGATGGAGAGCCGACGCAGAGACGCCACAAAGGCCCCGCATCCCAGCCTCTCCCCCAGATCCCGCACAAGGCTGCGGATGTAGGTCCCCTTTCCGCAGAGAACCTCGATCTCCACACGGCCTCCCGACAGCGGCGAGGTCCGGCGGATGGAACGGATAAAGACGGGGCGCGGCTCCAGGACGACCTCATGTCCGGCCCGCGCTCGCTTGTGAGAAGGAAGACCATCCCTCTTGAGCGCGGAAATCTCCGGCGGGCGCTGCATACGCCACCCCAGAAAGGAGAACAGCATCCGGTCAAAATCCGCCTCGCGCACCCCGGAGGCATCTCCCTCAAAGATCGTCTGACCGGAGTAATCGCAGGTATCCGTCGCCCGCCCCATGGACAGCTCCGCCCGATAAACTTTCGGCAGCGCCATCACAGCATCCGACAGGCGCGTTGCCCTCCCGATCAGCAGAATCAGCAACCCGGAGGCCGTTGAGTCCAGGGTTCCTGCATGGCCTACGCGCAGTTTATTTCTTTTTTTCCCCGGAGACAGGGCCCCGCGGATCCGGTTTACACAGTCCGTGCTTCTCAGGCCCACCGGCTTGTCAATGAGCAGAAGACCACTGGGCATAACGTTCTTCCAGCATACGCGGAATCTCCCTAAGGCTGGTCTCCAGCGGGCCGGAATGGTTGGCGCCCGCCGCCCGGGGATGTCCGCCGCCGCCCAGAGCACGGGCTGGATCCGCAGCGCCGAAGACGCCTTCACGGGAGCGGAAGCTCACCCGCACCTCCCCGGACTTTTGCTCCGTCAGGAAGGCCGCCAGCCGGACCCCCTGGAGCCGCATCAGGCTGGCAGGCAGCCCCTCCGTGTCGCCCGTCTCGGCCCTGGTTTCTGAGAAATCCTGCTGCGAAAGCCACGAGAGGGCAAAAACCCCTCTCTCTGAACCGGGAACCCGTGGGCCGAAGAGCCGTATCCGGGACATGGCTCTTCCCCACAGAGCCATGCTCTCAGGCGTCCTGTTCTTGTTGATGAGGTCATCCAGGCGGGAGGGCTCCGCCCCCAGCTCCATCAGCTCCGCGGCCAGACGGTGCGTCCGCGGCGTGGTGCAGGAGAACGAGAAGCCCCCGCTGTCCGTCCATATTCCGGTATAAAGGGCCTCAGCCGCCGCTTTGGAAAGCTTCCAGTCCCCCGCCTTCAGCACGCGGAACAGCAGCTCCGCCGTCGAGGAACTGTCCGGGTCCACGCAGTTCAGCGCGGCGAAACACGAGTTGTCCTCGTGGTGGTCGATGTTCAGGAAGCGGGTTCCCGGCGTCCGTTCCTCAAAGCCCCTGACACTCCGCGTCTCATTGGCGCAGTCCAAAAAGACGTAGAGGGTCTCCGGATTGCTGAAGGCAAACGTCCCTTCGCAAAGCCGGCACTCATCCGCGTGGGCAAGGAAACGGTAGCCCGTCGGGAGTGGGGTGGGAGTGAACCAGGAGACGCGCCGGCCGGCCAGGACCCCGGCCTCAAAAAGCGCCGAGGCGGAGCCTGCTGCGTCCCCGTCGGTCCTCTGATGAGTGAAGATTGTCCAGTCCGGCGCATCCCTCAACAATCCGGATGCCCCCAGCAGATCAGGTTCAGTCATCCTTCCCCTCATCCTCCTTTTCTTCTGATTCTTTTTCCTCAGAATCCAGCCCCAGCCGGGCCAGAATATTATCTATTTTCTCCCCGTAGTCCGCGCTTTCGTCCATGACAAACTCCAGGGCGGGAATCTGACGCAGCCTCATCGACTGGCACAAAAGCGTCCGGAGGACGCCTCCGACGCTCTGAAGTTCCTCCAGCAGCGCCGGCCGCCTCCGCGGGTCAAGGGCCGTGAAGAACACCCTGGCGCGCTCAAGGTCGCGGGCGCACTCCACGCCGGTGATGATGGCGTCCTTCACCGTCTCCTTCTTAATGCGCTCCTCCAGCAGAAGCGATATCTCCCGCTGGAGCTGTTTATTGATGCGGGCCATGCGAAACGTTCCCAAAGCCATTCACCCCCCTGAGATTCCCGGCAGCCTCTGTGCGGACCGCTCAGAGGCTGCGCTTCTCCTCAATAACCTCATAGACCTCCAGCACATCGCCCACCTCGAAGTCCTGATACCCCTCGAAGGAAATGCCGCAGTCCATGCCGGTCTTGACCTCCCGCGCCTCGTCCTTGAAGTGATGCAGCGTGGCAATCTTGCCGTCCCAGATGACAATCCCATCCCGAACGATGCGAACCCGCGCGGAGCGACGCACAACGCCCTGCATGACATGGGATCCGGCAATCTTTCCCGCCTTCGGCACCCGGAATATCTCGCGAATCTCGACCTCACCCAGGGACTCCTCGCGGAGAATGGGCTTGAGAAGGCCTCCCATCGCGGCCTTGACGTCGTCGATGACGTCGTAGATGACATTGTAGGTGCGGATCTCGACCCCATCCACCTCGGCCACGCGCTTAGCGTTGGCGTCGGGCCGGACGTTGAAGCCGATGATGACAGCATTGGCCGTGGAGGCCAGCATGACGTCAGACTCCGCAATGCGGCCCACGCCGCGGTGGATGATGGAGACCCCCACCTCGTTGGTCGCCAGTTTTTCAAGGGAAGCGCACAGCGCCTCCAGCGAGCCCTGCACGTCGCACTTCACCACAAGGCTGAAGTGGGGAATCTGCCCCTCCTGAAGCTGAGAATAGAGGTCCTCAAGAGAGGCGCGTCGGGTGGCCGCTCCGGCATCCCGTTCGCGGGCACGGGCCTCCACCAGGGCGTTCCTTGCCTCACGCTCGCTCTGAACCACAGTGAAGCTCTCGCCCGGCTGCGGCACCTCGTCCAGCCCCAGAATTTCAACGGGCGTACTGGGGCCCGCCTTGCTGATGGGTTTGCCCGCCCAGTCAAAGAGGGCGCGGGTCCTTCCCCAGGCTGTCTGGAACAGAACGATATCCCCGCGGCGGAGCGTGCCGTTTTTGACGATGACGGTGGCTACAGGGCCCTTGCCCTTGTCCAGGCGCGCCTCAATGACGACGCCCTCCGCCTTCGTATCGGGGGCCCCCTTGAGCTCCTGCATCTCCGCCTCCAGAAGGACGCGCTCAAGCAGGTCAGGAATACCCAGCCCGGTCTTCGCGGAGACCTCCACGGCCCCCACTTCGCCTCCCCAGCCCTCCAGGAAAACCCCAAGCTCTGAGAGCTGCTGACGGACCCGATCGGGATTGGCCGTCGGCTTGTCGATTTTATTCAGGGCAACCACAAGCGGCACACCTGCCGCCCTGATGTGGTCAATAGCCTCGCGGGTCTGGGGCATCACGCCGTCGTCGGCCCCAATCACAAGGATAACGATGTCCGTCACATCCGCCCCTCTGGCGCGCATGGCTGTGAAGGCCTCATGGCCCGGAGTATCCAGAAAGACGATGGGCTTCCCCTCGTGCATCACAATATAAGCTCCGATATGCTGGGTAATGCCGCCGGCCTCCTGGGCCGTCACGTTGGCGTGGCGAATGTGGTCCAGCAGCGTCGTCTTGCCATGGTCGACGTGTCCCATGACGGTGACAATCGGCGGGCGCTCCACAAGCTTCGGCGCCTTCTTCTCCGGCACAACGCCCTTTCCCGCCTTCTTCGGCTGAGGCGGCTCCATCGGCTTTTTCTCCGGCGGAAGCAGCGTGAACTGCACCTTGAAAGCCTGAGACAGAACGTCCAATATCTTCTTGTCCGCCATAGCGGTGGCCGGAACCATCAGTTTGGCCGCCATCAGAGCTTTCACGGCCTCTGCGCTGGAAATGCCCATCGCCTCCGCTATTGTTTTAACTGTCGAACCTTCGTGGATCTCCAGCATCCTGACGGCCTGTCGGGGTTGGGGAGCCGGTTTCTGCGCCGGTTGCTGAGGAGCCTCCTTCTTAGGATTGGGAGCGTTTTCCTTCTCCGTCCTATCCTCCATGACCTTTTTTTCCATGTCCCTCTTCTCCGTACCCTTTTCCCCCCTGGACTTGTCCTTCGGTTTAGATTTCTGTGCACCCTGCTCTGCAGGCCGCTTGGAATCTGTCTGAGGCAATTCCTTTTTTTTCGTTTCCTCGGCAACGAGGGCTTCCACCGTCTGAGCCGTTTCGCTGTCAATGGAGCTGGAGTGGGACTTGACCGGAACCCCCATCTCCTCCAGCAGCGCCATGAGTTCTTTACTCGTTTTCTTCAGCTTTTTTGCAAGCTCGTAAATCCGTATTTTATTGTTCAAAGGCGCATCTCCCTTCCTATTCGCTGTCTATTCGGCAAGTAAAATCCTCAATTTATCAGCCAGGCCGCTCCGGGCTGCCAGGGCCGCTGCCTGCACGCTGCCCGCCCCAAGCGCCGCGGACAGGGCTTCAATGTCCAGCGGCAGCTCCATATGCTGATGCCCTTCTGAGGCAAGCCCCTCCGCGAACTTCCCCACGGCCTCGGAACAGTCCCGTGCCGTCAGCAGAAGCAGAGGTTTTCCCCTCCCTGCCTCCGCGCGAATGGCATCCATTCCGATGAAAAGCAGGCGGCCCCGACGGGAGAGCCCAAGAAGGGAACGCAGCTCGCGAGTCCGTTCCTCCGGGCCGTACTCCTTCGCGCAGTGCTCAATGCAGCGTTCCAGTTCCTCCCAGCAGGCGTCCGTCAGAGAGGTCTTCAGCGCCCGGGACAGGGCGCCGGTCCTGCGGGCCTTGTGCAGGCACTCCACGTTCAGACAGAGGTAGGCCCCCCGGCCGGGCAGCCTGCCCGTCACGTCCAGCACCGCCGAACCATCCGGCGTGCGCACAACGCGAATCAGAGCACGCTTGGGAGCCTCCGTGCGGCAGGCGACACAGGTACGCGGCCTCTGACGGGTGAGGGGAGCCGGCATCAGTCGCTCTCCGCAACCTCGTGGAAGATATCCGAAAGCGTCGGCATCTTTTCCGCCTCAATGGAGCTGATGTCAATCTTCCACCCCGTCAGGCGCGCCGCCAGACGAACGTTCTGCCCTGATTTCCCGATGGCCAGGGAAAGCTGGTCGGGATACACGTAAGCCCGCGCCGCGTGGTCCTGGTCCAGAAGCGGCTCAATCTTCGCAACCTGAGCCGGGGAGAGGGAGTTCCGGATATACACGAGAGGATCGCTGCTCCAGACGATGACGTCGACCTTCTCGCCCGCCAGAGCGCTGCTGATGGCCTTGATCCTCGCACCGGCATTGCCCACGCAGGCCCCCACCGGATCGACGTTGGGATCCATCGTTGAAAGCGCAACCTTTGCGCGGGCTCCGCCCTCCCGGACAATGTTGCGGATCTCGATGATTCCCTCCCGAACCTCAGGAATTTCCAGCTCCATCAGCTTCCTCAGAAGGCCGGGGTGCGTGCGGGACACGACAATCCTCGGTCCCCGCGTCATCTGACGGACATCCAGAACGTAGAACTTCATCACCCTGCCCGGACTGTAATCCTCGTCGGGGATGCGCTCCTTGCGGGGAAGGATGGCCTCCGTGCGTTCGCCCAGACGGACAAGGACCTGGTCGTTCTCCATCTTGAAGACAACGCCGGTCATCATCTCCCCCACCCTGTCGGAGAACTCGCTGTAAATCACCTGACGCTCAGCGTCCTTCAGGCGCTGGATGATCACCTGACGTGCCGTCTGCGCGGCGATGCGTCCGAAATCAACGGGGTTTTTCTCAATGTGCAGCACGTCCCCGACGGCTGCGTCCCTGAAGCCCAGCCTTCGCGCGTCCCCCAGCGTGATCTTGGTGTCGGGGGACTCCTGAATTCCGTCCTCGTCCAGGTCATCCACAACTGTACGCAGCTCATCGACCACGACTTCCCCCGTCTCAAGGCTGATGTGAACCTCGGCTTCCTGATTCCCGCCCTGATACTTCTTATAGGCCGAGATCAGGGCCGCCTCCAGGCTTGAGACAATCAGCGCGGGGTCCAGTCCGCGTTCCTCGGCTATCTGATTCAGCGCATAAACAAAATCGCGCCCCAGCTGCATTTAATGCTCCTCCTCACATTGAAGCTCAGGGGGGACATCCTCCCCGACTCCCCCACGATGTTTCTTCCGGTTCGCAGAGGGCCGTTTGCCGCCCTTCCGCGGGTTTTGAGGTTCCATGCGAAAGACAAGGTTGCCCCCCTTAATGAGATGAAAGGGGACAACAATATCCCTCTCCTCCTCAGCGACGTAGAGGGTTACTCCCTGGTCATCCGCCGCTGAGATCGTCCCCGTCATGGATTTCCGTCCCTGAAGGGGCTCATTCAGACGAAGGCGGGCTTCCCGTCCCAGGAAGCGCCCATACTGCTCCGGGGTAAACAGGGGACGCTCCACCCCCGGAGAACTGACCTCCAGATAATAACGTCCCTCCAGACCGGGGAATTCCGTGCCGTCCAGCATACGGTTGAGAGACCTTGACACCGTCTCGCAGTCATCGACGGTGATTCCCCCCAGGGAGTCGATCAGGACCTGAAGGTTCAGGCCGCCAGGACCTCCCTTCATCCCCACATGGACGCATTCATAGCCAAGCCGCTCAACGGTTTCTGTCACAGCAAGGGTCAGGCGTTGTCCGCTCTCCTGCTCTCCGTTCTCCGTCTCCATTGCTCTCACACCGCCTCCCCTCCCGCTAACAAATGAGGAGCGGGCAACAGGCCCACTCCTCAAGTTGAAAAGCTCGAAGTGAATTCAGTATACACTATTTCCGCCGGGAAGGCAAGGAGAGCCCGTCTGGCCGGGATATATAAACGGGGCCGGGTAAAAGTCCCGCGCCCCACCTTTTTGCGCCCTGTTTCTCAGATAATGTTGCGCCGGGCCCGCTCGGCCTCGGCGGCGGCGTCCTCCGGCGGATACCAGCTCGGGGCCGCAATCTCGACGGCGCACTCCTCGCCGGGCACAAACACGTCGCGGTGCGGCGTCTGAATCTTCACAAGCTGTTTCCCCACAGTAACGAGGTACTCCGTTTTGTCCGTCAGGAAGATACGCTTCTCAATGCGCGTACGGAACCCGGGACCATCCTTTGTCAGCAGGATGGCGTTGAGCCGGGTGGCGACGACCATTTTCGGCCCCGCCCCCTCCGGAATGGCCAGACCGATGGGCTGACCGGCGTCGCCCTCTGGGAACACCTGGCCGTCCTTCACCTCCACGTTGATAAAGGTCGACTCTCCCAGGAAGTTGTGGACAAAGCGGCTGTTCGGGTGGTTGTAGAGGTTCTCCGGTGTGTCGATCTGCACGATCTTCCCCATGTCGCAGACCATCATGCGGTCGGAGAGGGCCATGGCCTCGGACTGGTCATGAGTGACAAAGATGATGGTGAAGCCGAACTGCCGCTGAAGCTCCTTGATCTCAAAACGCATGGTCTCCCGGAGCTTGGGGTCAAGGTTCGACAGCGGCTCATCCAGAAGCATGACCTTCGGGTTCGTCACGATGGCCCGCGCCAGCGCGATGCGCTGCTGCTGCCCGCCGGAGAGCTCTCCGGGGTACACGTTCTCAAGCCCGTCCAGAGAGCAGTGCTTCAGGGCGTCCTTCACCCGCGCAGCAATCTCCTTTCTCGCCACCTTGCGTATCTTCAGGGGGAAGGCCACGTTGTCAAAGATGTTCATATGCGGCCAGACGGCGAAGGCCTGGAACACCATGCCCAGGTCCCGCTCCTCCGGCAGGATGTAGAGATTCTTCGCGCTGCTGGAGACAAGGCGGCCGCAGAGCTCGATCTCCCCCTCGGACAGGTCCTCAAAGCCGGCAATCATGCGCAGCGTTGTCGTTTTGCCGCAGCCGGAAGGCCCCAGGAAGGAGAAGCACTCGCCCTCCTTAATCTCAAGGTTGAAGTCATCAACGGCCGTGATGGTGCCCATGGTGCGGGTTGTGAAACGCTTGGTCACATGGCGGAGCGCCACCGCGATATTCTCAGACATGAGCTAGGCCCCCTTCCTGTCCTTCGTGATCTCGGTCACGACAGCATTGCAGACGATAATGATGACGATGGCGACCGAGGCCAGCGCCGACGCCTGAGGGATCATGCCCGCGTCGCGGAGCGCGAAAATCTGCACGCCCAGCGTCCGGCTGTAGGGCCCGTAGAGCAGAACGGAGGTCGTCAGCTCTCTCATGGCCGGCAGGAAGATGAGGAAGAAGCCCGATACCATGGCCGGCTTGATGAGCGGCAGCGTGATATCCTTCAGGGACTCTGTGTGGGTGGCGCCGCAGGCCCGGGACGCCTCCTCCAGCGACGAGTTCACCTGCTGGAGCGAAGCCGACGCGCTCTTCATGGAGAAGGACAGGTAGCGCGCCATATACGCCACCAAAATAATCCAGATGGTGTTATAGAGATTGATGCCCGCCAGGGAGCCCGACCAGGACAGGATGACGCCAATGGCCAGCACCGTGCCGGGAATGGAGTACGGCAGGATGGAGAGAATCTCCAGCAGCCCCCTGCCCTTCGGCCGGATGCGGTTGATGACGTAGGCAATCATGACGCCCAGGAACATACAGACGATGCCCGCCGTGATGGACAGGAACAGGGAGTTCTTGATGGAGTCCATGGTCGCCGGCGAATCGAAAACCTTGACGTAGTTGCTGAAGGAGAAGTTTGCCCAGGTGAGCGGCAGGCCGTAAGCCTTCACCAGCGCCACCAGGAAGATCATCACCAGCGGCACCACCACAATGACCAGCAGGGTCAGGCTGGCAAGGAGCAGAAGCGGGTACTTTGCGCCGCGCAGCTTTATCAGAGTGGGCCTCATGGACTTGCCCTTGATGATGTCATAGCTGCCGGAGCTCAGGACATATTTCTGAATCACCAGTGCAATGGCCACCACCGCCACCAGCAGGATGGACAGCGCCGTGCCC
The DNA here is from genome assembly GCA_024695065.1 of Fretibacterium sp. Lineage (GTDB taxonomy): Bacteria > Synergistota > Synergistia > Synergistales > Aminobacteriaceae > JAFUYV01. Next base: position 23,581 of record JAILIX010000119.1, read on the forward strand.
TGGCGAATGCCCTCAAAGCTGCCGCCGGACCTGTTGATCAGCGCGTAAATCATGGTGGGCAGGGTGTAGATATTCTTTGAGAATCCCAAAATTGACGGCACGCCGAAGTGCGCCAGCGACGAGATGAGAATCAGCAGCGCCCCGGCGGAGATGGCCGGCTTCACCAGAGGAAGGGTGATCTTCCAGATGACCTGAGACTGCCTGGCTCCGGCGATGCGGGCGGATTCCTCAAGCGTGGGGTCCATGCGCTCCAGCGCGCTCACCACCTGCATGAACACAAAGGGGAAATAATAGGAGCACTCAACAAAGATGATGCCGCCGATGCTGTTGATGTTCACCGGGGGCTGCCGCAGATGAAAGGTGCTCATGAGCCAGCGGTTGATATAGCCCGCACGGCCTGAGAACAGCAGGTCCCACGCCATGGCCCCAAAGAAGGGCGGGAACATGTAGGGGATGGTGAACAGCGCCCGCATGAAGCCCTTGGCCGGGATGTCGCTGCGGCCCAGAAGCCAGGCGTAGAACAATCCCATGATGGTCCCAAACACTGTCACTGCCAGAGCGATGATGATGGTATTCCCCATGGCCTTCAGGTTCTCCTCCTCAAAAATGACGGAGGTGAAAAGGCTGAGGTCAAACCTGCCCTCATAGAAGAATGCGTTGTAGATAATCATAAAGATGGGTATGACAACGATGATGAACAGCAGGATGAAACTCAGGCCCGTCATGATCCCATCGACGCCGATGTGACGGCCCTCAAGCGCACTTAAATCGCTCACGGAGCGGGCCTGCGCGGACGGGTCCACGCCGCCCCTTCGTCTTCTCAAAAATGCCATGGCTAAGCCCCCTCCCTAACCGGATAAAACTTCGGGCCCAGAAAGGACAGCCCAACCTCCGCCCCCTCCGGGACGCCTCCCATGCCCTCAAAGGCGCTGCGCTGCATGCGGACCTCCTGTCCGTTGAGGTCGATGAACAGGTTGTACTCGCTGCCCAGGAACACGCTTCTTCGGATGATGCCCCGGATGAGTGAAGGGGTCAGTCCCCCCTCTGCCGCGGCGTCGTCAAAGACGATGCCATTGGGCCGCACCCCCATGTCCACCTGTCCCGCGGCCTCGAACTCCGCCGGAACTGTGCCGGTATACGGCATATCCTCCCGGCCGAAGAAGCACCAGTTTTCCCCTTTCCGCGTCAGCGTGAAGAAATTGGAGACGCCGATAAACTCAAACACGAAACGCTCTGCCGGGCGAAGGATGATGTCCTCATCCGTCCCGATCTGACACAGTGCGCCGCCCGCGTCCATAATGGCCATCCGGTCACAGAGCTGGAGCGAGGCCTCCTGGTCGTGGGTGATGTAGAGAATCGTCGTGCCGATGTTCTTCTGTATCTGGCGAATCTCGGTGAGCATCTCCTCCCGAAGTTTGGCGTCAAGGTTTGTGATGGGCTCATCCATGACGATAACCTCATCGGAGCTGACCAGAGCCCGGGCAATGGCCACACGCTGCTGCTGTCCGCCGGAGAGCTGGCTGGGCAGGTAGGGAGCGTAGTCCCGCATACGGACCTGCTCCAGTGCGTACCTTGCCTTCTTCTCCATCTCGTCCCTGGGGAGACGCTGCTTCTTCAGGGGATAGCAGACGTTCTCCATCACCGTCATGTGCGGCCACACGGCATAATCCTGAAACACGACCCCGATCCCGCGGCGCTCCGGTGGGATGTTGATGCGCTTCTCCTTTGAAAAAACACAGCGGTCCCCCACCCATATCTCGCCGGTGGAAGGCCGGTTCAGTCCCAGCAGGCAGCGCATCAGAGTTGTCTTGCCGCAGCCTGACGGCCCCAGCAGGCACATAATCTGCGCATCCTCCACCTCCAGCGAGAAGTTCCTGAGTATCTGCTTCTCGCCGTAGGCAAAGGAGACGTTCTGAAACTTGATTCCCGCCATTTTGAAACCTCCATAGGCTATAAAAACGCGGAGGCTCCGCATTGGGAAATGGTGGGAACCTCCGCGCTGACGTTTGCCTGAATCTGTCCGCTTTACTTCTTGAAGATGTTGTCGAACGTCGTGAGAATCTTGCCGGCATTGGCCGCAAGGGTCTCCAGATCCACAGTCAGGGCCGACTTCGCAATAGCCCCAACGTCCACTCCCTTCTGATCCACGTCGTTGCGGACAGAGAGCAGGTTGTTCGCCACAAGGATTTCCTGCCCCTCCTTTGAGAGGATGAAGTCATAGAGCAGCTTGCCATTCTCCAGGTTCGCGCAGTTCTTCACCAGCCCGATGGGCGAGAAGATGGAAATGAGGTCCTTCGGCAGATAAGTGAAGCCGATGGGGGAACCCTGGGCCATCAGGTTTTGGGACACGTAGTCCAGCATAATGCCCACCTGATAGGCGCCGATCGCCACCTGGTTGTGTGTGGCCGTGGTGCCGGACTCCAGCTCACAGCCGTTGGCCTTCAGCTTTTTGAAGTACTCCTCGCCGTAGGCCGGGCTTGACAGCAGTGCAGCCACAAAGAACTTGGTTGTGCCTGCTGAGGCGGGGTCGGTCATGACAATCTGGCCTTCCCACTTGGGATCAAGGAGGTCATTCCAGGACTTCGGCGCATCCGCATCTTTCACCATCATGGTGTTGTAGCCAATGCCCATGTTCATCATCCGCGCGCCCGTGTAGCAGCCGTCGGGATCAATAAACTTCGGTGCGATGGCTTTCGCCTCGGGGGACGAGTACTTCTCCAGAATGCCCGCCTTCTTGAAGGCAAGGTAGTCGGAGGGGTCGCCCACCCAGATGACGTCCGCCGCAACCTGACCGGCCTGATGCTCCGTCGTGATCTTTGTGACGACTTTGCCTGTTCCCGCGAAGTAGTAGTCCATCACAACGCCGGGATACTTAGCCTCGAAGCCCTTTTTGATGGCCACAAGCTGGTCTTCCTGCATGGAGGAGTAGACCATCACTTTGCCCGACGGAGCCGCAAAGGCTGCGCCCGCCAAAAGGACCAACACGCTCACCATGAATGCTGCCAAAAACCGCTTCATTCGACATACCTTCCTTTACTGAAATATGAAGAGGGGCATCCCTCAACATCTCCGGGAGGAGACATTCTTATTTTACACTATCCCGCAGGTTTTGCAGTCAGACGCGGGAGCCCCTGCCGGAGCTCCCGCGTTTTGTTTTCAATCCAGGACCTTCATCTGGCGTCCCTTCTTCAGCAAATTCGTCACACTCGTCTCAAACAGAGGCATGGGGTCCACAAACTGGCCCGCCAGGTTCAGTCCGTAGTGCAGGTGAGGCCCTGTGATGCGCCCTGTGTCCCCGCTCCTGGCAATGAGCTGTCCCCGGGCAACGCGGTCACCCTTCTTCACCTTAATCTGGCTCAGGTGGAAGAACACAGTAATGACCCCGTTGCCGGAGTCCACATAGATGCTCTTGCCCGCGTAGTAGTGGTTTCCCGTAAGGATGACGGTCCCCGCAAAGGGAGCCCGGACTGCCGTGCCCACCGCCGCTCTCAGGTCCGTCGCGGCGTGGGGTGCGCGCGGCTGGCCGTTGAAGATGCGGTGAAAGCCATAGTGGCTGGTGATGTGCATCCTGCTGAGCGGGAAGCCAGGGGGCGTCGTCCACTTCCGCTTTGCCGTCATGGTGCGGAGCGCCACCCCTGTGATCTGGCTTTCTTTTTTGATGCGGGGCAGGCTCTTCTTGCTGGGGTTGACCATCCGGGAAGCAACCTTCAGCTTCTCGCTGGGATATTTCTTTGGGTTAAGCGTCATATTCCCTTTAATGTGATAGCGCTGTTTGCCCTGAGTAAATTCAAAGAGGATGGGATAATTCCCCGGTTTGATCCTGCGGATATCCGAGCCCAGCAGCCCATAGGAGATTTTCCCGGCGCCGCCCTGCTCAACGTCCAGCGTCACCTTTCGGCCCTGCCAGGTGATCACAGGATCCTTATAGTCCGTGTCCGCAGTGACCGACACCGCAAACGCCTGCCCCACATCCCAGCTTTCGGGGAAAGTCAGCCAGACCGCCGCCTGCACCGGCCTGACCGGCGCAACGCAGAACGTACAGAGCAACGCTGCGGCACCCAGCCGCAGGAGGGGCCTTATACCACACATCTTCATACTCTCTTCTCCTCTTCATTCAGCACACGCATCAACGCATGGAGAACACTGGCGAGGGAGTGGGCGGCCCCCGCCATCGCGGTCAGAACCTCCTCCTCCGACAATGTCCCGTCTGTCAGCCCCGCAGCCTTGTTGGCCACGCAGGAGAGCACGGCGGTTTCTATGCCCATGGCATTGGCAACGATGACCTCCGGCACGGTGGACATACCCGCGAGGTCCGCTCCCAGAGTGCGAACCATGCGCACCTCAGCCGGCGTCTCGAAGCACGGCCCCATGAAGGCCGCGTAGACTCCGCGCTTCAGCTCAATGCCGACGCTGTCCGCCGCGCGGTCCATCAGTTTCAGGAGACGTGGACTGTAGGCATGGCTCATGTCCGGGAACCTCGGGTTCCAGCGCGGTTCCGTTGGTCCCCTCAGAGGGTTGGAGCCCATCAGGTTAATGTGGTCCTCCACCGCAACGATATCCCCCGTCCTCAGGTCATCCCGGATTCCGCCGGAGGCGTTTGTGGCCACGAACTGCCGTACGCCCAGCATCCCCAGCACCCGCGTGGAAAAAGTGATGGCCTGCATGGAATACCCCTCATAATAATGGACCCGACCCTGGAGCAAAACCACAGGCCGCCCCTCAATCTTTCCCAGAATAACGCGGCCGGCATGCCCCGGAGCGGTTGAAACCGGCCAGTCAGGAATATTCTCTGCCTTCAGCACTACAGGGTTCTCCACGTTCTCGGCGGCCTCTCCCAGACCGGATCCCAGGACCACCGCCGTCAGAGGCTCAAAGTTTTCTGTGCAGCCCTGAATGTATTTCATGGCCTCCTGCGCCTGTTCAAACCCCCACGGGGACGATTCTGTCTTCATCTGTATATTCCTCCTCGTCTTGATTTTTTCTCTCCCGGCGTCCGCCGCGGACGCTAAGCGCGGGGATGGAAACGGTCGTACTCATCCCTCATCTCACGGTCAAAGTGCGAGTAGACCTGGGTCGTCATGATTGACGAGTGCCCCAGCATCTCCTGAAGTGTCCTCATGTCCATCCCCCGGGCCAGGAGGTGCGTCGCAAAGCTGTGACGCAGAATATGGGGATAAAGCCGTGCCCGGGCAATTCCGGCCGCCTCTCCCCGCCTCCGAAGGATTCGCCACAGGTCCACACGGCTCAGGGGACGTCCCTGCCGCGACAGAAAGACAAAGGGCAGCCCGTGACGGTTCAGTTTGGGCCGCGCCTCGTCAAGATAGGTCCGGACACTGCGCGCTGCTCCCCCCAGAAAGGGAACAACGCGCTCCTTGTCCCCCTTGCCCCGTGTGCGCAGCAGATGGGATTCAAAGTCCAGGTCCAGCACCTTCAGCCCGCAGATTTCACTGGCACGCAGGCCGCAGCCGTAACCTGTCTCAAATATCGCCGCGTCGCGCATGTCCAGCGGCTTGCCGCCGCGGCAGACGTCCAACAGACGGCCGATTTCCGCCTCATTGAGAATCCTGGGCATGAGCTCCGGCTTATCGGGAAGGTCCGGCAGGGCATAGTCTCCCTCGTCTCCCTGCTCCACTTCGACATAGCGGAACCAGGAGCGCAGCGCCGCGATGGCCCTCTGCTGGGTGGAGCGGGCCTTGCCCTCCTCCTCCAGCCTTTGGCGAAAGGCAATGACGGTCTCCTCATCCGGGGGGTAGGCAGCCTTGCCTTCCTCTTCACAGAAGCGCAGCCACTGTCTCAAATCTGAGGCGTAGCTTTCCGCCGTCAGACGACTCCGCCCCCGTTCCTCTTCCAGGTAGACCAGGAAATCATCCATCGCCGCCTCCGTCTCACGAAAGTCCAAAAAGCCACCCCCCTGACTTTAAAAATATGAAAAACGAGAGGCAGGCGCCCGACCTGCCCCTCAGCCGCATTCCGGTCCGCCTTACCCCTGAAGCTTTTTTAATTTTTGTCAGCAGCCCCAGGCTCCGGCCTGGCAAAGAGGTAGCCCTGAGCCAGATCACAGCCGGCCTCCTTGAGGAATTTGAGCTGTTCCGGCGTCTCAACCCCCTTGGACAACGCCGGGATACCCAGCCGCTTCGCGAGGGCAACCACCGTGGCAATGATGGCGTTGGACCTCTCGTTGTCATAGGAATGAATCATATCCATATCAATCTTCAGGCCATCCAGCGAGAAGTCCTTCAGCATCTTGAGAGAGGAGTAGCCGCTCCCAAAGGCATCCATCCACACCTTGAAGCCATGCTGACGCAGCTGATCCGTCTCCTGCCTCAGGGCATTGGGGTCTGCGGCGATCAGACTTTCCGTGACCTCAAACCGCAGCATATCACGATTGATGTCATACCGTGTCACCGTATTCTCAATGACATCAACGATATTCGTCAGCTCAAAGTCAAGCCGGGAAAGGTTGAGCGAGATAGGGACCGCGGGGAGTCCTCCGTCCGTCCTCCGGCGCAGTTCCCGACAAGCCTCCTGGATAACAAAGGTATCCAGCTGATGAATCTGGTGATGCTCCTCCAGAACGTCAATAAACTGTGCCGGCGACAGCAGCCCGTAATTGGGATCCTCCCACCGGGTCAGGGCCTCCATGGAAACCACCTGATTCATTTTCACATCCACAATAGGCTGATAAAAGACCCTGAGATGCCCCTTCTCCAGAGCGGACTGGAATTGCTTCAGGATATACTCGCGAAGATGTATCTTCTCCCCCAGCTTGCCGTCATAGAACTGAACGGCTGTGCCGTATTCCCGCTTGATGCTGTCACAGGCGAGCCGCGCGCAGTCACAGATCTCGCTGACATCCATCATGGGATTTTTAATATGATAGACGCCGGCTTTTGCCTCCACAACGGCTCCCCTGCGGATATTATTGACGCGGACGCTCATCCGCCCGATCTTCTCCTTCAGCCCCTCCTGCGCTGTAATAACGGCAAAGTGATCATCAGAGAGCCGTGAAATCACATCATCAGGGAAAGTATCCTGAAGGATGCGGGCAATGGACTTGAGCACCCGGTCTCCGCCCGCGAACCCATAGGTCTCGTTGTAGGTATGAAAGTTGCGGATGTTAAAATAGATGCAGTAAACGTCCGTCTTTCCTTCAATGTACTTTTTGATGACATCCGGGGCCTTTAAACGGAAACCATGCATATTCAAAAGGCCAGTCAGGCTGTCAGTCCCTTCCTTCCTGCCCTCAGTCAGTCTGGCCTCCTGTCCGGCAAAGAGAGAGATCAGTTTTTCACGTGCCTCTATTTCCCACAAAAAGACATAGAAGAGGTCCTCGTCCAGTTCTTCGCTGTGCACCAGGTGTCCCCAGTCTTCAACGTCCTTGATATGTCCGTTCTTGGTGATGACCCGGTATCTTATGTTGTCAAAGCCATCGCTGATGCTGATCTGATCCCAGATTGTGCGGTTGATCTTCTCAACGTCCTCCGGATATACAAGCGTAGCAAAGCTTCCTCCGGTGAATTTCATAAAATCCTCTACGGAGTCACATTCAAAGAGACGCGCAAGCCCCTCACTGGCGAACAGTATTTCTTCATCGTCCGTTGCCTTGTAAACAAGGAAAGCTCCCGGCATATTCTTTGTCAGCACATAAGCGCTGGGAAACATCTCCTCAAAAATTCCTGACTGACCTATCGCAGAATCATCCATTTTTTATTCCTCCAATCCTTTGTCACAGGTCACAAAGTCACAGCAGGTCCTTTTATCTTCAGATCCTCCGGCAGATAGTACGTCAGAATCCTGTGAAGAGCGTCTGACTTTATGGGTTTTGGGAGATAATCATCAAAGCCATAGCCTATATATTCATCGCGAAAACCCGCACCGGAGTTCGCTGTCAGCGCGATATAGACGACATCCTGTCCGCCCTCCAGCTTTTTGGCCCTGTCCAGTGTCTCAATGCCATCCATGCCCGGCATGCGATGGTCAAGGAAGATAATATTATAATGCGTTTCCTTCATCAGTTCCAGACATTCCTCACCGGATTCCGCCGTGTCCACACATGCCTCCGTACTGCTCAGCATTCCCCGGGCAACGACAAGATTGACCGGCGTATCATCCACAATAAGAAGGTGTGCCCCCGGACAGGTAAAGGGGCCTTCATCCTTTAAAAACGCCAACTCCTTCTGCGCCCTTTCCTCATACTCCTGAATCGTGCCCTGAAAACCGCTCTTCGCGAGGGGCTGCATCAGAAAAATCTTGAAGGTTGTGCCCTTTCCGTACTCGCTCTCCACGGTGATGCGGCCATCCATCATATCCAGCAGGCAGCGCACCAATACCAGCCCCAGGCCAGCGCCCTGAATGTTCTGAGTCTCGTCAAGGTTCACACGCGTAAAGGTGCGGAACAAAAGTTCCAGGTCTTCCTCCCGGATGCCGATGCCTGTGTCCCGGATGGAGATCACAAGGTTTACCCTGCTCTCTTCCCGTTCCCCATGGACGCCCAGGGTAACAGAGCCCTGCTCCGTATATTTCACAGCGTTGTCCACAAGGTTTGTGATGATCTGACGCAGACGGTCCTCGTCGCCGTAAAGGTGTTCCGGCAGGGATTTATCGACATCCAGAACAAAATCCAGCCCCTTCTCGTGAAGGTTTTCAAAAACGCTGTCCGACACATCAAGAAGAAGCTGCCACAGATGATATTCGTCCCGGTATATTTCCATTTTTCCGGACTCGAGCCTGGAGATGTCAAGGATATTGTTGATGGTGGATAGCAGGCTGTTCCCCGCCCTCCGGATGTTCAGCGCGGCACGGCGCACCTCTTCGTCCCGGTTCTCTTTCAGGATCATCTCGTTCATGCCCAGAATGGCGTTCATAGGCGTGCGGATTTCATGGGATGTATTGGCAAGGAAGTTGCCCTTGGCGCGTCGGGACGATTCAGCAAACTTCGTGAAGACCTCGGCCTCAACGCTGGCATTCCTCAGCTCATTTTCGGACTTGACCATCTGCTGGTAGGCCGGGGCCTCGTTGCAGAAGAATGTGGCAAAAAGCAGCAGTGTCTCAGCGACATAGGTCAGCAGCATCTCCCGGACAAGAAAATTCTGGACGATGAAGACAACAAGCAGCAGGGCCCACAACACGCTCATCATGAGATACTGCCCCAAAGTGTTGTAGTTCTTTCTGTGCGTTACCTGAAGATAGAAAGCCAGGCTCATGAAGTATATCCCATAGATGGGACGGCAGAACAGGTAAAACGGCCCCTTCAGCAGCGCCGTCTCGCCAGGAACAAACGACTTGTCAAAAAAGAAGCCGCCCCAACCCGGCATGAGGTTAAGGGCCAGCATAGCAAAGCTCAGAAACAGGATGCCCCGGTTTACGAGGAACCATATCCGGTCTGTCGCCCCAACATAGAACGCGATATAGCACATTAAAAGGTAGGAGTTCACATTGACAGCAGCAAAATAGAACGACCGGAGCAAAAGGTTAAGAATAGGAGGGACAGCCGTCTTTCCCCATCCGTCCACCGCAAGCGTGGAGGCAATCCCCAGAATTGCCGCGATAAGGGTGGAAAAGGCCAGAATACGAAAACACCGGTTGACCTCCGCCTTCACCGCATAGCGGAAGGAAAGGAAAACCACCAGTATAAAAAGGAAAGGCAGCATAGACACTTCGAGCCACACGTCATACCTGCAGGCAACGCGCAGCAGCGAAGAATTCATGAAACTGCCTCCTGCTGTTTCTCTTTGGGAATATAACGGGACAGGACTTCCTCCAGATCTCTTCCGTTGACAGGCTTGCTGAGGAAATCGTCAAAACCGGCAGCAAGGAGTTCCGCCTGAACACCGACAATCGCGTTGGCGGTGCAGACCACCACCTTCGCCTTCGAGCTGGCGCAGTTTTCCATTCTGCGTATATTCTCCAGCGTCTCCTTGCCGTCCATGTGGGGCATCATGTAGTCCATCAGGATGACATCATAGGCAGTGTCTTTAACCTTTTCCAGACATGCTTCGCCGCCGTCTGCGGTGTCCACCTGCACCTTTGTGTCCTTCATGAGGGAGCGAAGGACGACGCGGTTCATTTCGTTGTCATCCACCACCAGCACTTTCGCTTCCGGAGCCTGGAACAATGCCTTCCTGACCTTCTTCGCAGCGTGAACGTTCTGAGCCTCACAGTCCCTGAGGGTCGATGGTCCTGTGATGCGCTGCGGAAGAACGACGTGGAAGGTGGTGCCGACACCATAGGTGGACTCCACCTCAACGTTGCCGCCCATCATGTCAATAAGCCTGCCGGTGATGGCAAGCCCCAGCCCTGTGCCCTCAACGCCGTGATTCTGTTTCATATCGAGACGGTTGAAAGACTGGAAGAGTTTGGGCAGGTCCTCAGCATGGATGCCGATGCCCGTATCGGCCACGATGATGTGCAGTGTGATAAAAGCAGGGTCGGTTCCCCTTTCACCCGTCAGGCTGAATTTTACGCTGCCGCGCTTGGTGTATTTAACAGCATTATTCAGAATATTGACCATGATCTGATGGACTCGGGTTGAGTCGCCATAGAGTTCATTGGGAAGCGTCTGGTCAATCTGCGTGATGTACTCCAGCCCCTTCTGCTCCGCCCTCATGCGGATCATGTTGTCCACATCCCGAAGGACACGGTTCAGCTTGTAGTTTTTGTACGTGAGTTCCAGCTGGCCGGATTCAATTTTGGAAAAGTCCAGAATGTCGTTGATGATATGGAGCAGGTTGTTGCCCGCGCTGTGAATGTCACGCGCATGCTCGTAAATGGGACCCTCATTGTATTTTTTGATAATGACCTCGTTCATGCCCAGAATCGTCGTCAGAGGCGTGCGGATTTCATGGGACATGTTCGACAGGAATTCGCTCTTGGCCGCGTCTGCCTTCATCGCAGCCTCCTTGGCCTCCTCCGCCATGGCTTTCGCCTTCTTGAGCTTGGCCAGCGTCTTTTCCACCTCGCCGTAGGCCGGCGTTTCCAACAGGAAGAAGAAGACATAGAGATCAAACGTCAGGATGATATAGCATATGCGCAGCCCAGGGAAGAACAGATCGTGCACCCACAGAGCCGACAGGGAGGCAAGGGTATTCACCAGAAGTCCTATTCTCTGTCCATGCGAGAAGGCATCCCGGTTGATGAACTGCATGACAATGGTCCAGGAGAGCCAGATCAGGATATACCCATGTGTCAGGAAATGATTCAGATCTCCGCGGGAGAGGCCCGCACCGTCGGGCAGGACAACGAAATTCCCCCCCTGCCCGATGAAAAGGCTCACGAGCTGGAAATAGAAAAAAGACCCCATGACGATGTTCTGAGCATAGCGCATCTTCTTTTTAAGGGGGGTATCGGGGCCGAAGTCGCCAATGTAACGCATATACATGAAGCCGCCGATATTGACGACAAGCTGCATAACAACGCCACTGGCAATCCTCACCCACAGGGGATATCCGGAGGAGTCAACGTCAAAAACAGCACAGAGAACCGTCAGCAGGTTGGCAAAAGTAAGCGTATATGCCAGAGCGATGTAGCGCTTCTCGCTCTGCGATGTGCCGGAGTAGACGATCCTGATGTAGACGCACAGGATGACGCTCAGGATGAGAACTGCTACTTTCGTCTCCACAATATACTCATAAACCACTGTCCCTCGTCTCTCCTCACGAAAACATAAAAAATCAGAACATCAAATTCTTATAACTCAGTATAGCACATTAAAGAAGAATGTGATATGATTTGCTCATTATGAAGATTAGCGCGATTGTGAAGAGACTTATTTCAGAATGGGATCAGACGGGCAGGAACGTGGGGACGATAACGTACTTCGCCTTCACGCTGATGTCCATGTTTCTGATGCTTTTGCTGGGCGTGACACGCACCCTGAACGGCAATATCAAAGCAGGGTCGGTGTATTTTGCTCTCTCTCTGCTGGCGCTGATTATGCTCCTGCTTATCCTGAGGTTCTATCAGAGGAATGAAACCCAGCGCCTCCGGTCTCTGGGATATCCTGTGATTTTGTCAGGATTCATCTTTGGCGCCACCGCTTTGTTTTTCCTTGACGGCGGAGCGACAAGCGGGGTCCCCGCGCTGTTTCTCCTGGCTCTCACCGTTACTCCCGCTTTCCTGAACCCCGGTGAGGGCTTTGTCATGCTGTGCGTTGAAATGACGGTTTACCTCACCAATATCTTTCTGGCTTTCAGGTATCCTCCGGATAACATGATTATCCCGACGGATGGAGGATTTTTCCTTATCCCTCTGCTGCTGGTGGGGATGCTGCTGGGCGGGCTGACGCTCCTGAGCGTGTACGCTTCGCACCACCAGCAGGCTGTTCTTGACAAAGCCATTCTCGACGCCAACTCCGCCAACTCCGCCAAGAGCACTTTTCTGGACAATATGTCCCATGAGATCCGCACGCCCATGAATTCTATCCTGGGCATGAACGAGATGATTCTGCGCGAAGAGGATCGCCCGGAGATCAGGGAGTACGCCATCACCATTCAGCGCTCCGGACGCATCCTGCTGAGCATCATCAACGACATTCTGGACTTCTCCAAGATACAGGACAATCAAATGGAAATATCCGCCTCTCCCTACGACTTCAGCTCCCTTGTCAACGACATGGTGAGCGTCGGCTCGGAGCAGGCCAGAAAGAAGTCCCTTGCATTTGAGGTCAACATTGACAAGTCCATCCCACGGATGCTGAATGGCGACGAGTTCCACATCCGGCAGGTGATTTTAAATATCTTGGGCAATGCGGTGAAGTTCACGGAGCGCGGCGTCATCACCCTGTCGATAGGCTATGAAAAACTGGACAACGTCCTGATTGTATTGAAGGTCTCCGTTTCCGACACGGGCGTCGGCATCAAAGAAGATGAGATGGAGTATATCTTCAAGCCATTCGAGCACATCAACAGATCCCGCAATATGCGCTTTGACGGGTCAGGTCTGGGCCTGTCCATCGTCAAGAGCCTGCTGCAGCTGATGGGATCCGATCTGGAGGTGCAGAGCACTTATCACAAGGGGTCCACTTTCTCCTTTGATCTGCCTCAGGCCGTCACGAAGTGGGAACCCATCGGGGATTACGACCGGGCTTTATCCATAGCCAACGTGCATCACAGCAAGTATCGCGAGGCGTTCCAGGCCCCGGACGCCAAGGTGCTTGTTGTGGACGACGCTGAGGTAAACATTATTGTCTTCGCCAACCTGCTGAAGAAGACCCGCATTCAGATTGATACGGCCAACAGCGGGCCCGAAATGCTCCAGATGGTGCGCATGACACACTATGATGCCATTTTCCTTGACCACCGCATGCCGGGCATGGACGGCGTGGAGGCTTTCCACGCCATGAAAGATCTCCCCAACAACCTCAACGCGGAGACGCCGGTCATTGCCTTCACCGCCAACGCGGTGCTGGGCGCGCGTCAGATGTACCTCGACGAGGGCTTCACCGATTACCTCTCCAAGCCGGTGGACACCTTCCGGCTGGAACAGATTCTGCTCTCCTACCTTCCTTCGGAGAAGATCAAACCAGTGGATCAGGAAGAGCCGTCGAATCAGACTGAAAGCCAACCCGCCGGGACCGGCGAACCCGTCAGTGAGAAGGCAAAAGCCCCCGCCACACCGGAACCGGAACCCGAGCAGGAGGAACCGGAGTCTCCCTATGCCCATATTCCCGGCATTGACTATGACGCTGCGGTTGCAAACTGTGGAGCTGAGGAGACATTCGTCGCCGCTCTTCAGATTTTTTATGATACACTGGACCAGAAGGCCAACGAAATCGAGAAGTATGAGAAAGAGAAGGACATCAAGAACTACACGATTCTCGTACACGCGCTGAAGAGCGCATCCCGGCTTGTGGGGGCACTGCAGCTCTCCGCAGACGCAAAATATCTGGAGGACTGCGGGAACGCCCAGAATGTGGAGGAGATTGAAGCCAAAACCCCGGACCTTCTTTTGCGGTACCGCCGTTATAAGGAGGCCCTCGCCCCTATCTTTGGCAAAAATGAGGATGATTCCTCGCTTCCTGAGATTTCCACAGAAGATCTGCATGAGATGTACAGCCTCATCAGGGGATTTGCTCAGGACTTCGACCTTGACAATATTGATAAAATGTTGGAGGAGGTGAAGGGGTTTCGCATTCCGGACGCGGAGAAGGAGACGTTTAACAAAATCAAGGATTGTGTCACGGCAGCGGACTGGGGGACATTGGAACAGTTGCTGTCATGACCCTTTACTCCCTCCTCCCTGCAGAATGACTGTTTTTGGGTAGGGGGCTGACAGGGATGGCCTCGTCCATCGTCCTGGATTTTTGAGAAGGAGCAGGGCTATGAGCAAAATTTTATTTATAACAGAAAAGACCAGTTTCATCTCAGAGGGAATTATCAATCACCTGAAGGCACAGAATTTTGAAGTGATTACCGTCAAACCGGATGTTACGGCAATTTCAAACCACCTGAAGGAAACATCATCCGAAAACGCCGGGGGTGACCCTGTTGATGCTGAGGTAGCCGCGCTTCTGAGCCAGGAAAGCATGGGGGATTCTGCCGGAGATGACCCCACTGAAAAACCATTACGGACTGATTTCCCCCGCATCCTCATTCTTTACCTTCAGAATGAGGAAAACCTGATGGTGGAAGTTTTGGGATACATCCGTGACCAGGTTGAGGACAAGGGAATTCGTTTCTTTGTCATTGGGACACAGGACGAAATTGAAACGGTCATTGGGAAGTCTGCCTCCTACGTGGCGCACGCCTATGTCCGCCCCGTGGACCTTCAGGAGCTGCTCAAGCAGCTTCAGAAGGAGAGTGAGGCCGTTGAAAAGCTCAAGGACTTCAAGACTATCCTTATTGTGGATGACGATCCGACAGTGCTTCGTTCGATGAAAAGCCTGCTTGCCACAAATTACAAGATTTACGTTGCAAACTCCGGGATGAATGCCATCACCATCCTGGCAAAGAGTCATGTGGACCTGATTCTTCTGGACTTTGAGATGCCGGTGATTAACGGCCCCAAAGTTCTTGAGATGATTCGTTCTGACCCCGCATCGGCCAACATCCCCGTGATGTTCCTGACCGCCAAGGGGGATAAGCGGAGCATCATGGAAGTCCTGCGCTTCAAGCCGGAGAAGTACCTCCTGAAGACCATGATGCCCAAGGAGATTCTGGACAGTATCAATGATTTCTTTATTATGCACGCCAAGGCATAGTTGTGCAGCTTTTTTATCAGCGACAAAAAAGGAGGCGGGGGCTCAGCTCTCGCCTTGCTTTTTGAAGGGGGCAGCGATATGAAAAGGGAAGACGGCGGGACGGTACGCGAGAGGGTGCCGCTGGAGGTCAGCGCAATATCGAGCAGCGGAGCCGGGATTGCCCGGACCGCGAAGGGCGTTGTTTTCGTTGAGGGCGCGCTGCCCGGCGAGGCTGTGACCGCAGAGATACTCTCACGTCACAAGGATTTTTCCACAGCCCGCGTTCTCTCCGTCGAGCGGGCAGCCGAAGGACGGGTGCCTCCGCGCTGCCGGCACTATGGACACTGCGGAGGCTGCCAGCTTCAGCACGCCGATTATTCCCTTCAGCTCCGGCTCAAGGCCAGCCTGGTCCGCGACGCCATGACGCGCCTTGGAGGTTTTCCCCCG
>JAILIX010000125.1 GCA_024695065.1 Fretibacterium sp.
CCGAACTTCAACATAAACATGGTCATCGACGTGTCGCCCTACTGCGACTGCCACGCGGAGAACGATATCCCCATCGTACCGGACGTGGGGATGTTCGCCTCCTTTGACCCCGTGGCCCTGGACATGGCCTGCGCCGACGCGGTGAACCGCCAGCCGGCCATTGAGGGCAGCCTCCTGGCCCAAAGCCCCCACAGCCACCATGACCACTTCACCGATATCTTCCCTGACACATGCTGGATGGCAGCGATGGAGCAGGGACAGAAGATTGGCATCGGCACGATGGAGTATGAGCTGATCCGGGTTTAGTTCAGCAACGAGAAAAAGACTTCTCAGACAAGCCGGTCATCTTTCCTGATAAGATGACCGGCTGTTTTTCTCCTTTCCCCCATCATTTGGGGCCCTTATTGTCTTCGTTTCCTGACAGATCCGCCCCACAGCAGGCCATCCCTCCGCTCAGCCTCTGATACACAGACTCCCGTACAGCCCAGCCCAGCTCCGAGGCTGCGTAATTGACCACGTCATCCAGAGCCCCCGGAGAGCCCATCCGTCGGCGTCCTTCCATGCTCATCGCCGTGTAGAGGGCCGGGTCTCCCAGGACACGGAGTGCCCCATTCGCTATGGCCTGGTCCGTTGCGGGGACGAGGAGTTCTGCGTCGCCCAGAAGTTTCTTCTGCACGCGTTTGCCCTTTTCGTCAATGGAGATCACCGGGATGCCCAGCCCCGCGCAGAGCTGATTGGCCGTCCCCCCCAGCCCCATGAGGAGCGACACGCCACAGGTTGTCCCCGCGATAGGGTCCCGGGTGAGAGGAACCGTTACCCCTCCTTCGTGCTCCAGACACATAAGCTCTGTGTTGTATGCCCACCCTTCACAGGCTGTAGCCAGCCTGTCCAGAGAGAGCGTCGGGGCAAGAACCATTCTGAAGGCGCAGGGCCGGGCGCTGTTCAGCCGCAGAGCGGCGTCCAGCAGCAGGTTCACGTCCTGGTAAGCGCGGGGACGGCTTCCAGGCAGGAGCAGAACCAGAGGCACCTCATCCGCCCCGGGCGGGGCAGGGGGAGGTGAAGAGGGAACATCCCCCAGGAGGTCCATAATGGGACTTCCCGCGTAAACAGCTCTCCAGGACGAGTCTGCCGCCGCCAGCTGTTCAGCGCTCTCCGGATCACGCGTCCAGGTACGGAGCGTGAAATGACGAATCAGGGCGCGTTCCAGCCGCCAGTGCCCGCTGAGACGCACCGTCTTTGCCGTCGCGGCAAAAAGCGGGCGGGCCCCTGAACCCCAGAGCGTGTGAAGCAGAAGGTAGACATCCCCCACACACAGCGGTGTTCGAACAGTCCCCCCGGACCGGACAAGGTGCTGCCAATCCCGGAGCTGGGCAGTGACATGATGAAGCAGACCGGCCCTCATATCACCCCACAGGTCGCGCAGACGGTACTTGACGACACCGCCTGAGGGCGTGAGGGATGGGGCGGAACGAACGGAAAAACCTGCCTGGGTGTAGGCATCGCCCTTTCCCACAAGGGGGAAGGCCATCACCTCCGCAGAAGGGAAGCGTGCCCTCAGACGCCGGGCCAGCAGAACCCCGATGGCGTCCTCACCGTAGCCATTGGAGGCAACAACAAGCCGTGGCCGGAGCGTGGCAGTCAAAGTGCGGAAGAATTGTTCCGGTTCATCCAAAACAGCATCCACGCGGGGAACCCATAACGGCAGCATTTTCTCCGGCTTCCAGCCAGCCGGGATATTGTAAATATCCTTCTCTGTGCAGACCAGGGCCTCCGCACCCAGCCTCCGCGCTGTGCGGCAGAGGACATCGAGATCCTCTTTTGTATAGCGGTGGTGGTCTTTAAACCGGCACTCCTCCACAAGGGAGAGCCCCGCGTGTTCCAGAGAACGGACAAAACTCTCCGGACTGCCAATGGCAGAGAATGCCAGGACGCGCCGTCCCCCGGCGGGGAAGGCACAGGGACACATAGCCTCCCCATCCCATGAAGCCCACTGCCCGATAACCAGACGTGAGGTGAAGATTCTCTCCGGCGGAATAAAACGCTCAACAAGGCCACGCAGTTTTCTCAGTTCTTCGGGGCACACCTGGTCCGCCTTTGTCAGTACAACCAGTCCGGCGCGCGACAGAGCCCCGATGGGCTCGCG
This sequence comes from Fretibacterium sp., assembly GCA_024695065.1. Lineage (GTDB taxonomy): Bacteria > Synergistota > Synergistia > Synergistales > Aminobacteriaceae > JAFUYV01. The sequence continues at coordinate 2,144 of JAILIX010000125.1, forward strand.
CAGAATACCCGCCGGAATCAGGCGACCGGACCCGAGCGGACAGGCAGCATCGATGAGCACGATATCCGAATCACGGCCCAGAGCCCGGTGCTGGAAAGCGTCATCAGCAAGGACCAGTTCCACGCCCTCCTTCTGAAGGGCCCGGACCCCGTCAATACGCTTCCGCGCGACAGCGACAGGCACATGGGGAAGCCTCCGGGAAAGCAGCAGGGGTTCATCCCCTGCCGCGCTGCGGTCCCCTACACCGCCCCGAAGGATGAGAACGCCATTCTGTCCCCCGCGGCTCATGCCTGGGAATGGACTCTGCCGCCCGGAATAGCCCCGGCTGACGATGCCGGGACAGATGCCCCGTTCCTCCAGAGCACGCGCCAGCATCTCCACAAAGGGAGTTTTGTTCGTCCCGCCATAGGTAAGGTTTCCCACACTGATAAGCGGCAGGGGCGGATCCTCCGTTCGACGGAGCCCGTGACGGTAGAGAAAGTCCAGCCCCGCTATGGTGCCGCAGGTCAGCCAGGAAACCGGCGTCAGCAGCGACCACAGCCGCGAACGCCGCTCCCCCCGGACATGGGCCATATAGCTCCGGACAAACCCGTCCCCTATGCTCATTCCACTACGCCAAAGGGCCGGACTGTATCCGGTAAAGCTCCGCGTAGAGCCCTCCTGCACGGAGCAGCGAGTCGTGACTGCCCTCCTCGGCGAAGAGCCCATCCTTCAGGACAAGAATCCGGTCAGCTGAGCGCACCGTGGAGAGCCGGTGAGCAATGATAAAGGACGTACGCCCAGCCATGGCACGGTTCATGGCCTCCTGCACCTGGCGTTCCACCGCAAGGTCCAGGGACGAGGTCGCCTCATCCAGAATAAGGATACGCGGATCGCGCACGATGGCGCGGGCGATGGCAATCCTCTGCCTCTGGCCGCCGGAGAGCGTGACGCCACGCTCCCCCACCTCTGCAGCGTACTTGTCGGGCTGTTCCTCAATAAACCCGGCTATATCCGCCACACGGGCCGCTTCCCGCACTCTCTCCATGAGCTCCGCGTTCCGGAACAGCTCCGGGCCATCCTCTGCCAGGCCGTAGGCGATGTTGAAGGCGATGGAGCCGCGCATCAGGACGCAGTCCTGCGGGACGATACCAATCTGCCGACGGAGAGAAGGCAGACGCAACGTCCGTACATCACGCCCGTCAATGAGAACCCGGCCGGCCGTGGGATCGTAGAAGCGGGGAATGAGGTCCACCAGCGTCGACTTGCCGGAACCTGTGGGGCCGACAATGGCCACACGCTCCCCCGGCGATACGGTGAGCGAAATGCCCCTCAATATCTCCTGCCCCTCGACGTAAGAAAAATGCACATCCTCGAAGACAGCCTCACCCCTGATTTTACCGGGTTCTATGTCAGTCTGGCCTGCACTCCCACCAAAGGGAACCGACTCCCCTTCGAGGGGGGTGTCCAGCATATCAAAGATGCGGTCCGCCGCAGCCAGGGAGGTCTGGATCCCCCCCATGCTGTTCATGACGGTACGGATGGGCTGAACCATGAAGGCAATGTAGCCGATGAAAGCAATAAGCTCCCCCGGTGTGAGTTCGCCGTCAAGGACAGTGCGCCCGCCGAGCCAGAAGACGACAGCCAGCGCACAGATAAGGAACACCTCGATGACACCGGCCAGGAACGCCTGAATGGATACGGCCTGAAGCAGGGCTTTGAAGTTCTCCATATTTCCGCGGCGGAAACGGTCCAGTTCCTGGTCCTCCGTGGCAAAGGAGCGCACGACCCGAATAGCCGAAAACGCCTCCTGTGCAATGGCGGTGAGGTTGGCAAGCTGCTCCTGAACATTGTGCCCTGCCTTGCGGAGCCGACGCGCCGCAAAGGAAAGCAACCAGGCTATCACCGGCAGTATAACGACGATAAGCAGGGTCAGCCGCCAGTTGATATATAAAATAAATCCGAACATTCCCAGAAAGGTAACAGCGTTGAAGGCCAGAGTGATGGCGGTGTTGGTGACGAGGTTCTGGAGTGTCGCCACATCACCGGTGATGCGGCTCATCAGATCCCCCACTCTGGAGGCATAGAGCGTGCGCAGCGACATGCGCTGCATGTGGTCGTAGAGGGCCAGCCGGATGTCCATGACTACGTTCTGCCCCACCTCACTCATCAGATACTGCTGCCAGTAGAGTGTCACAGCCTTGACAGCAAAGATGACAATGACAGCGATGCAGACGAGATTCAGCTTCATAAGATCGCGGGAGATCAGGACATCATCCACCACGCTCTTGAAAAGCCAGGGCGGGAGGGAGTTCAGCAGCGATGAAAACAGCATAAACACCAGCGCCTCCGCAAGACGCCAGCGGTGGGGCGCCGTCCAGGCCGCCAGCTTCCGGACGGCACTCCGCCGGTCCTCCCGCTGCTCCGCGCGAAGAATCATTCGGGACGGCCCCCTGGAACATTCTCATCAGGAAGGGCAGAAAGCGCGTCGCACAGGTGGTCTGCAGCCCCAGACTGTCCGGACAATGCCAGCAGCTCAGACCTCATCCGGGTCAGAGCCTCAGGGGACCTCAACGCGGAGACAATTCGCTCCGCCGTCTGCTGCGGAGAGATATTCCCATACGCCTCATCCTGAATGCGCCGCCCGAAGATGCGGTTGGGCAGAGAGATAAAACCATTCCAGCGGTTAAGAGTATGCTGAACAGCTGCGCGGCGTATCCCTCTGCCGATCAGGGGGAGCGATGCCAGCATTCCCCGAAGCCCCGGCACAGGGACGAGGTCAAGAAAACTGGCTGGGGCAATGACAAGAGACGGCAGACCGCAATGCATCAGTTCAAGGGTGTTCGTCCCTGGCTGGGTGAGGGCAAAATCAGACTCCTTCATAGCAACTCCGGCCCCAGTCCGGACCGGATTGAGCCCGGCATCCCTCCAGGGCTTCAGCTCTGTCTCCTGCACGAAGGGAGGGAAAAGCGTGCGCACACGCACGGAAGGAAGCAGGTTCCTCAGTGACTCTTCCGCAAGGGCCAGCCATGGGAGCGCTGCACGGCGGATGGCGGGACGGCTCCCGGGAAGGAACAGCACCCGTGGAGAACCGGGGTCTGCCGGCCAATTCCAGGCTTCCTGGCTTGACTGAGGCATTTGGGCATCCAGCAGAAGAGAGTCCCGAACCAGATCTCCGATGGGACGGGCACCCGGAATCTGAAGGGCCTGGGCAGGGAAGGCCGTGAGGACCTGAACGCTTTTATTCAATCCGTGCTTGGGGCCGTAGGTGTAACAGGTGAGGGGGACATCGGCTGCTCTGGAGAGGTGCAGGCCAAAGTTCAGGTCTCCCCCAAGCTGCACGGCACAGTCCGTCCTCTCGTCCTTCAGGGCACGCCACAGTCTGGCCGCACTGCTAGGCCCTTCCAGTTTGTCAACACCCAACAGCGAGGCTGCCTCGCGCTCGTGCCCCGACGCAAACTGGCAGGGCAGAAGCCACAGTGAGACCGAGTGCCCCCGCCGTCTGAGTTCCATCACCACGGGACGAACCCAGCCCCACAGTTCCCCCGGTCCATTTGTCAGTATCGTCACGCGCATGATATGTCCTCCCGCCTGCTTAACAGATATTTTTCCCGCGCCATTCTTCTCTGATATTTCTCCCCTGTATTGTACCAGCTCCTCCGCCAGATGTTATACTCATAGTATAGAATACGACGGAACGTGTCCAGAATGTGGTTGGGCGGAACAAGATGTCGAAAGCGGTGAAAAGCATGACACCCCTCTGGGAGGATTTCATTAGATTGGGCCCCTCGGCCAGCCTCGGCATCCGCCTCCCTTCCGGGGAGGTGGAGATGTCTTTTGGCCTGCTGTCCGTGCTGCGGCTTTCCTCCGACGCCATGCCCCGCACCCTGGATCAGTGGCGTGAACTCTGTCATCCGGCCGATCACAGCCAAATGCAGGAGTTGGACCGGGCTCTCTCGGATCGGAGACGGGAGAGCCTCTCGCTGACCCGGCGGCTTTACTGTGGGGACGGTGTCTGCCGTCCCTTTCGGCTGGATGCCTGCATCCAGCGCGGCCATGATGGGAGTCCCCGCTATCTGATGGGCATTGAGACACCTCTGGCGGAGGAGCCGGCGGAACAGACAGACGGGGCCTGTACGATGCCGGACACGAACGCTTCTCCGGAGGAAAACCTCTTTTTGCGGCACGCCCTTCAGCGGCAGGCCCTTCAGGTTCTTGCCCAGCCCCCGGAGGCCCCCCGCAGCCAGGGGAAACGCTCTCTGGCTGTCCTTGGGCTCGCGGGCAGCGGCAGGTCATCGCTGCTCAGGGTTCTGCGTGAAGATGGTTTTCTTCCTGAGGGGCTGACACTGACGGATTCTCCAGACAAGGGAGACATCATTCTCTACACGATTCCTATTCGCGGCCGCCTCAGGGCCGCAGACACAGATCTGCTGAATGCCGCCGTCAGAAGAGGACAGAAGGTCATCATCCTCATGACAATGACCGATCTGGAACGGAATGAGGCCGAGGCAGGGCACGTCCTTCTGTCACGCCGGCAAAGGGTGGAACGCGCACTGCAGGATCTGAGCGATGACCTTAACCGCACCTCTGTTCTCCCCTGCCCCATTGTCCCGGTCTCATCCCGGCTGGCCTGGAGGGGCCTCTATGACCGTACCTCCTCAGACTGGCTGACATCCAATTTTGATGCGCTCCTCCAACAGATTGAATCATCCCCGTCTTCTTCCTCCTTTGCCATGCCTGTGCCGGACAAAAGGGAGGAAGGGATGGAATCCACGCCCGGCCTCTTTGACGCTCTGCTGCTGTCCCTGAGAGAACAGACACTGCGGACTCGCTTTCTCACCCTGCCGGTGTTTGAGGGAATGGCAAACGGACCCCGACGGGTCGTCCTGGTGGGGCTGAACCGTCAGGAAGAGCTTCGGCTGATTTCCCGTCTGGCGCATGACTCCACTCTCTTTGACGAAGAGGCGGCATCCCGGGACTGGCTCTTCTTTGGACAGGGGGAACTCCCCTTCTCTCAGGGGGCAATCCGCTGCGTCCGCCGGTCCGGAGTGTTGGAAAATCTCGATATTCTTGCCGCTCCGGCGGACGCTTTCAATGCGGGGGGGATGGAGTGGGAAGCCCTGTTCGCCCGATGGATACCGGTTGTCCACCTGGATCTGGTCCGTGTTGACTCCAGCCTGTCGGAGCTGACGCGCTCACCGTGGTTTTCAGCCCTGGCCTCTGCCCCGCAATGGGTTTTAGCCTTCGCCCACGGAGGGCTCTTCGACACCCGACTGCCTGACCTGCTTGAGGCGGAGGAACGGGTGATGCGTTTCGCCATCCTTCGCGGATTTCAGGGCCGGATGACCCCCTTCGTCTACGAGAACTACGACCCGCGCTATACGGATTTCCTTGAGCTGGGGGCGAAGGTTCGGTTCGGTTCCACTGCGTCGGATCTCTCGGCGCTCGCTGCCGGATGGGGACAGGATGAGAAGGACTTTGCCCCGCCCTTCACAAGGGATCGGCTGGCCTTCGCGCTGCTGGGAATCCGCAGCAAATTACAGAAGATAAGACAGCAGCTGGCAAGATAGACGAAAACAGAATTGAACGGAGGAATAGCATGTACGACAACGATAATTCTCAGGCATCGGTCCCCCTTGACTCAACGACCGCCCGTATCGTCTCTGAACTGGCATCGCGGCTTGTGCCGGAGCTCACACAGGCGCTGGCTTCCATCACCCCTGCCGAGTCCGTCTCCGGGGAGGCACTGAATAATCTGCAGGCGTCTCTGCAGGCCGGCATGGAGAGCCTGACCCAGATGTCGGAGGTCCTTTCGAAGTCTGCCGTCGGCTCAATCCCCCAGGAGCTTACCCGGGAAATGGAGGAGATGCGGCAGACGCTGACGCAGATGTCTCAGCAGCTTCATCGTGGCCTGGAAGAGGCCGGCACGGAGCGGAAAGAAGTGCTCAACGCTGTTGTTATCCTCACGGAAGCCATTACATCCCTGAGGGCGCAGCGTGTGACACCCAGGCCGGAGCCCCATGCCGCGGACCACGCAGCTCTGGATAAACTGGAACGTCTGATTCGGGAAGGGACTGAGGCAGAGCGCGCCGGGCGTCAGGCAATGCTCCAGCCCATCAGTTCCATGGTCGATGAGCTGGTAACGATCCGCGGACAGATCAGCGATGCGTCGAACACCCTGCGAATACTGAAGTCTCAGGGACAGGCCCAGGGGCAGGGAAAATCCCTGATAGAACAAATACGCGCCCTCTGGGAGGAGGGGCCGGCGGGGCAGCGGAACGAGGTCTCCGCAGCCCTGATGGAACTCTCCGGAGAGGTTGCCGCTCTGGGGAAGAGGACAAGCGAGGCTCTGGAAAAACTGAGCGCGCCGGATACTCCTCTCGCAAAACTTCTGGATGGGCTCCCGAACTGGGAGGGGCTTCTGAGGGCACACGGTCAGGCACAGACCCACGAGCTGGACACATTGTCCCAGGAGCTCTCCGCCCTTCAAAAGGAGTCGGGAGCAACTCTTTTCCAGACACTCCGGGAGGCATTATCCCAGGAATTTGCCGCTCGCGACAAGGAATGGGAGGCGCGTCTGAATGCCGAACACCAGGAAGCAGCCCGGAGGATGGGGGCAGTTAAAAAAGCTCTTTGGGCCCTTGCGGGAATAGGCCTTCTTACCCTCGCGGCCGCTGCAGCCCATTTCGTCAACTTTATCCGGTGAAAACGCCCTTTTCTCTGGTATAATAAACATAATTTTTCTTGGGGAGGGAACCTTAATGACCTGATGTGCCACGGTGCTGAGCTGCACGGGATGCACGATTATTAAGGTTCTCTCTCTGTCCATTCAAAACTGAAGTAAAATCCGGAAGACAGTCTGAGACATTTATTCACATTCTCCGTCCTCACGGCGGAGGCTGTGTTTTAATCGCCTGTGTTGCGTGGCGGGTTGTGCATCTGCGCATGTACCCATCAGCCAGACGACAGCTTATGCAGCCCTCCAGGGAGCCGCAGCGCTGGCCGTCCGGTTGTGGCAAAACGAGGCACAGTGGCCTCGTGGAAGCCAGGCAGGCTTTTTTGATGCTGTCTATTTTTCATGACACACAGCGGGTCTTCAGGGGACGTTTTCTCCGGAGCCCCAAATTATGGAAAAGGAGCATTCTGTAATGAAATTTCTCAAAAATTCAGCGTGGCTTTTGGTCTTTGTTCTGGCGGCCTCCGCGGCTGCGGCGGCGCCTCTCGATGCCTTCAGGGACCTTGAGGGAACGCTGGACATTGCGGGCGGAACAGCACATATCCCCGTGATGACCCAGGCAGCCCAGGATATCATGACTTTCAACCCCAAAATCCGCATCACGGTAGCCGGCGGCGGCAGCGGTGTCGGTGTCAAGCAGGTGGGCGAGGGCCTGGCCGGCATCGGCAACACGGGGCGTCCTCTCAAACCCGCCGAGGTGGAGAAGTTTGGGCTCAGGACCTTCCCCTTCGCCATTGACGGCGTGGCTCTTGCGGTGCATCCTGCCAACCCTGTCAGGAACCTCACGAAGGACCAGGTTGCGGCCATTTACTCCGGCAGTGTCACGGACTGGAAAGACCTTGGCGGTGAACCCGGCGCGATCAATGTCTATGGCCGCGAGGACGGCAGCGGCACCCGCGAAACATTCACAAATAAACTTCTGGGCAAGACGGAACTGGCTCCCACGGTGAATGTCGTAAGTTCCAACGGCGCCATGAAAACCGCCATCGCTCAGGACAGGCGCGCCATCGGCTACGTCGGCATCGGGCACCTGGACAGCTCCATCGCGGGCGTGTCCATCGACGGGCATGTACCCTCCCAGGAGAACGCCGCTTCTGGTGAGTATCCCGTCGTGCGCGACCTTTTCATGAACACCAAAGGCGAGCCCACGGGCCTGACCGCCGCGTTCATCGACTATATTTACAGCGAACCGGGCGCGAAGATTATTGAGAAGAGCGGGTACATCCCCATCCCCAGGAACAGTAAGTGAGGCAGCACTGCGGAGTGTCCCGTCACCACTGTCCTCTCCTTCTCCGGGCGCTGGCTCTTTCCGTGTCGGCTATGCTCGGGACGGTGATCGCTTTCATCCTGATCTCCGGAGCTGAGGCCCTGATGACGGGGCAGGGGCTTGGCCTCTTCGGTGCGGTGTGGAACCCGGCTGCGGGGAAGTTCGGCATTCTCCCCATGATCCAGGCCACTCTTCTGCTGGCATTCTCCTCGCTGGGCCTGGGCTGGTGTCTCTCGCTGGGCTGCTGCTGTGTGCTGAACGGGCTCGCGCCCCGCTGGGCCGCGCGATGGCTGAGGGGGCTTCTTACCCTGATGACCGCGGTGCCTACGGTGGTATATGGTTTCGCGGCCGTCTTCCTGCTGGTTCCGCCCATCCGCGATGCTCTGGGCGGAACAGGCTTCTGCTGGCTGACAGCGGGACTGCTGCTGGCTCTTCAGGGCGTTCCAGCCATGACCTTCATCATGGACGGGGCGGTGCGTTCCATTGCTGCGGAGAGCCGGCTCACGGCCACGGCGCTGGGAATGACGACGGCTCAGCACCTCAGCCGCGTCGTGCTCCCCCTTGCCTCCCGCCCCCTGCTTTCGGCCGCTATCCTGGGGCTGGGCAGGGCTGTCGGCGATGCTCTCCTCCCAACCATGCTGGCGGGCAACGCCATACGTTTTGCGCACACCCCGCTGGACTCCATGCGGACACTCACAGCCCATATTTCGCTGGTCCTGTCGTCTGATATCGGGGGCGGGGAACACCTCTCGCTGCTTCTGGCGGGAGCGCTGCTCCTGACGTTCTGCGCCGTCTTCAGTCTCCTGTCACGGCGTATGGCACGGAGGGTGCGGTCATGAGAGGGGTTCGTGAGTTTTTCCTGGCGGCGCTGGGGTGGTTTGCGCTGGCCGTCATCTCTCTGGGGCTGATATGCCTTGTGGGTTTCCTTTTCGTCCGGGGTCTGCCGGTGATTGATCTGCAGCTTCTTTTTGGCAGCACTCCGGCGTGGGACGCCATTCTTGCCCTGAGGCCTGTGTGGGATGGGATATGGCCCGCCGTTGCCGGGACTCTGTCGCTGCTGGCTGTCACCATGGCGCTGGTCCTGGTCCCCGGCATCGCCTGCGGGGTCTATCTCGCCTGCTTCGCCACACCCCGCGAACGGGACTGGATTGGGGAGTGCGTTGATGTGCTGGCAGGCATCCCCTCCATCGTGATGGGGCTGTTCGGCCTTGAACTGATTATCCTGCTGAGGAGGACGTTTCTGCCCCGGGGGACAACCTGTCTTCTGCTGGCCGCCACGTGTCTGGCAATTCTGGTTCTGCCTGTGCTGGTGACGGCTGTGCGCTCGGCTATAGAAGCTTTGCCGCGCAGCCTCACCCTCACGGCGGATGCGCTGGGCCTTTCCCGCAATCAGACTGTGCGCCGTCTGTTGATTCCCGCAGCCGGTCCGGGCATTCTGGGCGGCGTCATTCTTGTGATGGGACGTGCGATGGAGGATACGGCGGTCATCATGTTGACGGGAGCCGTGGCCAATGCGGGGCTCCCCGCAGGGCTGACATCTAAGTTTGAAGCGCTGCCCTTCAGGATTTATTACACGGCGGCGCAGTACACAGGCGCTGAGGAGCTGAAACGGGGCTTTGGGACGGCGGTGCTTCTTCTGCTGCTGTCATGGGTACTCATCCTGTCCGCAAAGATCCTGCAGAGACAGTTGGCGCGGCGTTGGGCAGCCTGAAACAGGAAGGGGCGCAAAATGTCAGATTGTGCTGTGATCAGGGGACTGCGGGTCTCTTTCCGGGAACGGGAGATTCTGCACGGGGTTGATGTGCGCTTTCCGGCCAACCGGGTCAGCGTCATTCTGGGGCGGTCCGGCTCCGGAAAAACGACGCTTCTTCGTTCCCTCAACCGCCTCAACGATTGCTTCGACGGTTATCGGGGGGATGGGGAGGTTCTGGTGCTGCTGGGAGGGGCGCTTGTCCCGGTTATGGAGGGATCGGCCTGCGGGGGCGGGGTGAAACTGACAGAACTGAGGCGCCGCGCGGGAATGGTGTTTCAGTCGCCCAATCCCCTTCCCATGAGCATCCGAAAGAACATCACCCTGCCCCTGGAGCTGGCACAGACGCGGATATCCCGCGCTGAGGCTGAGGAAACTGTGAGAAAAACGCTGACGCAGACAGGTTTGTGGGATGAGGTCAGGGACCGTCTTAACGCCCCGGCCCAGAGTCTTTCCGGCGGACAGCAGCAGCGCCTGTGCCTTGCGCGGGCCCTTGCGCTGAAGCCGGACATGCTTCTGCTGGATGAGCCGACCGCCTCGCTGGACCGGACGGCAGCCCGGAGGGTTGAGGATATGATTCTGGCGCTGCGGGAGAGTATCTCCGTCGTGATGGTCTCCCACAGCCTTCAGCAGGCGGCAAGGCTGGCGGACTACGCGGTGGTGATGGGAGACGGACAGGTCCTACAGACCTTCGACGGCAATGGGCTGAGGGCCGCCCTTGAGGACGGCTCTCTGGTCAGGTCAGCGTTCTGAAACGGGGGGAGACAGAGAGATGTTGCTGGACACGCATCTTCACACAAAGGAGCATTCTCCCGACAGTTTCCTGCCCGTGCGGGCCGCCATTGCACGGGCCAGAGAGATGGGGCTCGGCGGCCTGTGCGTCACGGACCACGATTCCTGGGGCATCCTGCCGGAGGCTGAGGCTTTGAGCCGGGAATGCGGATTTCCCATTTTCGTGGGGATCGAGATACTGACGGCGCAGGGGGATTTTGTTGTCTTTGGCGTGGATCCCTTTGAGTACGAACCACGGCGCCTCAGGGCGGAGGATCTGATGGAACGGGTACGCCAGTGCGGAGGCGCGGCAGTGGCGGCACATCCCTACCGGGACAATGGACGCGGGGCCGGGGACCTGATAAGGACCCTGCCGGGGCTGAGCGGTGTGGAGTGTTTCAACGGCAGCACGAAGCACGAAGCCAACCTTCAGGCGCTGAGAGAAGCAAGGGCCCGAGGCATAGCCTGTCTTGGGGCCGGCGACGCCCATCTTGTTGAGCGCGTCGGGAGGTTTGCCACATGCTTTGAAGGAGAGCCCCAAAACGAACGGGATCTGATTCAAATGATCCGTGCCGGGGCGTGCGGGCCCATGGCATGGAATGGAACTGCCTTTGTCCCCGCAGAGGCATGGGTGCTGCAGCAGATAATTCATGAAGGCAATGCGGGGAAAGCACAGGATATATCCCCTGCATGCCACTTCTGAAAAGTTAAGTTCGGGGAGAGCAGAAGAAGCTTTCCACTGATATAAGGAGTTTTAAGAGATTTCAGGGAGAAGGATTTTCCTCTGAAATCCAATCATAAGGAGGCTGGTTTTATGTTCAGGAAGTTGATTGCAGCGGTTTTGTTGTGCGCGTGCTTCGCCGGAGGCGCGCTGGGAGCGGAGAAGAGCGTCAGCATCTATATCGCCTATACTGGGATTAAGCCCATTCTTGAGGCTTTCACCCATGACACAGGCATCAAGGTCGATTACCTTGAGATGTCCTCCGGCGAGGTTCTGACGCGTATCCGCGCGGCGGGCAAGGCTCAGGCGGACGCGTGGTTTGGCGGCGGGCTGGACAGCTACGTGGCCGCGGCAGCCGGCGGCTTTCTTGAGCCCTACGTCTCCCCGGAGCGCGCGGCCTATGACAAGATGTTCTTCAACGCGGAGGGGCTGTGGAGCGGCATTTCCCTGGGCTCCGTGGTGCTGATGGGCAACAAAGAGGTCATGGCAAAGAAGGGGCTGGCCATGCCTCAGAGCTGGGAGGACCTTGCGAAACCGGAGTATAAGGACGAAGTCCTGATGGCAACTCCGCTGGTCAGCGGCACGTTCTATGCCATGGTGTCCGGCATTCTTCAGACGCTGGGCGCTGAGAAGGGCTGGAAGCTGCTGGAGGCCATCGACGCCAACGTGCCCTATTATTCCAAGCGCGGCGCGGAACCGGCCAACAAGGTCAGCATGGGCGAGGCCGCTGTGGCCGTCGCCCCCTTTGACACGGTGCAGAGACTCCAGCAGGAGGGGTATAAGGTGGAGATGACCTTCCCCAAAGACGGCGTGCCATGGTACATCGCGCCGGTGGCAGTCTTTAAGGGAGCGCAGAATCCTGAGGGCGCGCGGGCGCTGGTAGACTGGGTGCTTTCTGAGAAGGGACAGGCCACCCTTGGCAAGTACAACACTCAGGCCCCCGTCCGCCCCGGCGTGAAGCTGGCTCCGGCTGTTCAGGCCATGCGGGATTCCAACCTGATGCGGATGGACGTTGTGAAGGCCGGCCAGGACCGCGAGGCTACCCTCAAGGTCTGGCAGGAGAAGTTCGGCAGCAAGTAACGTGATTTCGCTGTTATCCCGCCGGAACAGGGAGGAATCCCCCCGGCGGGGATTTTTGTCCTTCGCCGGAGTGGAAGGGGCCCTGTGGCTTCTGGTGGCTGTGTCGCTGTGTCTCTTCATTGTCTGGCCGGTCAGCTCCGTGTTCATTGAGAGCTTTCTTGAGGATGGGCATCTCTCTCTCCGGGCCTACGAAGGACTATTCACAAAGAACATTCGTCTGGTGCTGGACAGTTTCTCCCTTGCGCTGGGTGTCACACTGCTCACCCTCTCCCTGAGCATTCTGATTGCCCTCCGCCTGACCTACGGGTCCCCGCGTGGCCGTTCCCTTATCGTGGGGGCGCTGGCCCTCTCCACCATCTCGCCGCCGTTCCTCTGCTCCATGGCCTACCTCATGCTCTTTGGCCGCCGGGGGCTGATCACATGGCGGCTTTTTGGCATTGAGTGGAATCCCTACGGCTTTCACGGGGTACTGATGATGGAGGCAGCGGGACTGGTGGGGCTCACGGCACTCCTGACAGCAGCCTCACTGGACCGGGTGGACAGCACTCTGGAGAACGTCTCGCTGGACCTGGGGGGCTCCCCCCTCAGGACATTGATGAGAATCTCCCTGCCGCTGGCGCTGCCTGGCATTGGGGCGGCAGCGCTGGTAGCCTTCGTGCGCTCCCTGTCGGACTTCGGGACTCCGCTGTTCGTGGGCGGGCGTTTTCAGGTGCTGGCCTCGCGGGCCTACAACACCCTCATCGGCCTGGGGGACTTCCCGCTGGCCTGCGCCATGAACGTCCTGCTGGTGCTCCCCGCACTGCTGTTCCTGTTTCTGCGTTCCTCCCCAAAGGGGGACGCGGCCCTGTCCGGGCTGTCACAGCCGCGTTCGTTAAGACTCCCCGGCTGGTTTTTATCCATCCCCGGTTTCGTAACCTGGGCATTTGTGGCTGTTCAGGTTTTGGTATACGGTCTTATCTTTCTCGGCAGCGTTACACAGACCTGGGGAGCGGACTTCTCCCTGACCTCACGGCACCTCGCCGGAATACTGAACTTCCGCACGGACAGTCTTATCCGCAGCCTGCTGTGCTCTCTGGCAGCGGCTCTGGGCGGCTGTCTGCTCTCCGCTGTCATCGTGCTCCTGATGCCGGGCATTCCCCACCCCATACGGCGCGGGATACAGACCGTCGCGGACGTGCCCTATCTCATGCCGGGGACGTTTCTCGGCGTGGGGTATCTTCTGGCCTTCTCACGCCTGCCATTCGAACTCAGCGCGGGATTTCTCATTGCCATGAGCTGCCTCTTCCGCCAGCTCTCCCCTTCGCTCCGGGCAGCGGAGGCAGGCCTGGCCCAGATGGACAAGTCGCTTCGGGATGCTGTGCGGGACCTGGGGGGCGGACCTTTAAGCGTCCTGAAGGACCTGCTGCTGCCTCTGCTCTCCCCCTTTCTGAGGCTGGGCTTCCTCAACGCCTTCAGCGCGGCCATGACGACAACAGGACCCATTATTTTCCTTGTCAGCCCCTACGCGCGGGTGGCATCCATCGAGCTCTTCGAGTCCATCAACGAAGGGGATTTTGGCGCGGCCTCGGCCATGGGATCTCTGCTCATCATCATTGTTGCTGCAGTCAACGGCCTGGCATGGCGTCTGGTCCGGGACTCATCCGGCGCCTTCAGAGCGTCATAGAAAATCCCCCGGCGATACCGGGGGATTTTCTATCTGCCGGAGGGGATTCCCCTCTTACTCTAATAACCCAGCATACGGGGCAGGAAAGCCGTCAGCTCCGGCCAGACGCTGATGGCGATGAGGACGATGACGTTGCAGATTACGTAGGGCGCAGCCCCCCGGAAGATGTCAAGGATAGGCATACGGTTAATCTTGTTGCAGGCGTTCAGGCACATCCCCACCGGCGGCGTTACCAGCCCGATGGCCAGGCCCGTGATCATCATCGCGCCAAACTGAAGCGCCGTGAACCCGTAATGCTCCATCACCGGCAGCATGATAGGCGTCAGCAGCAAAATCGCCGGACTCACGTCGATAAACGTCCCGATAACCAGAATCAGTATATCGAACATCAGCGCGATGCCCAGGTAGGAAACATTCATGCTCATGAAGAAATCCGCCACCAGGTCCGGCACCTTCTGGATGGTCAGTATCCACGTGAATATCTGCGTGAAGCCGATGATAAGCATGACGGATGAGGAGGAGATAAGCGTCTTCTTCAGCGCGCGCCAGACAGCTCCCAGGGTCAGCTCACGATACAGGAAGAAGCCCACCAGCATGCTGTACAGAACCGCCACCCCCGCGCTCTCGCTGGCTGTGCACACGCCGCCGGAGACACAGACGATGATGAAAACAGGCATGAGCAACGCAGGGATCCCTGCCAGAACTGCGTGCCAGAAGCGCCTTGCCGAGAAGGGAATTCTCCTGGGGTGCCAGCCGTTTCTGTGGCTGAGCCAGAACACCACGATAAGCTGAGACATGCCAATTAAAATCCCCGGAACCGCCCCCGCCATGAACAGCGCACCAATGGACGCGCCAGACACCATGGCGTAAACCACCATAGGCGTTGAGGGAGGAATAATCATCCCCATCGTGGAGGACGCGACGGTGATTCCTGCGGAAACGTCCCTGGGATACCCTTCCTTCTCCATGGCGGGGATAAGGATGCTGCCCAGAGCTGAGGTGTCCGCCACAGAGGAGCCGGAGATACCGCCAAAGATCATGGAGGCCGCAACGTTCACCTCACCCAGCCCCCCGTGAACAGGGCGAAGGATCTCCATGCAGAAATTGATGATGCGCTCGGTGATGCCGCCGGTATTCATCAGCTCGCCCGCCAGCATAAACAGCGGCATGGCAATCATCAGTTCACTGTAAGCCCCGTTCCAGATGCGCTGTGGCATCATGGTCAGGAACAGAGGCCTTACGGCGGACAGATAGGTGATGCAGGAGGCTCCGATGGAGAAGGCCAGAGGCACGCCAATAACCGCAAAAATAATCAGGCCCAGCAGAAGGAATACGATAGCCATTTGGAAGCGTCCTCCCCTCTCACTCTTCCGTTCCCTGAGGCGTACAAAGGGCCGCGGCAATCTTGATGAGGATGCACAGGGCACAGATAATACCGCTCAGGGGCATGATTCCATACATATACACCATGGGAATTTCCATTCCCTGACTGATCTGCCCGCCCATCTTCAGGGCATACAGCCAGGAATACCAGGTAAACACCCCGTCCACCACCAGCATAATCAGGCCGTTCAGCACGCGGACCCATCGTCTGACAGCAGGGCGGAACTTATCGAACAGGATGTTGATGCTCACGTGCTCGTCCCTCAGCACGTTCAGGCCCATGGCCCAAAACGTTGTGAAGGCAAAGAGCGTCACATTCAGCTCCGACACAGACTTCCAGCTGAGCGAGAAGCAGTAGCGCATAATGACCGTGAAGATCACCAGAACGGCCAGAAGGCCCATCGCCGCCGCGCCTATGCCCATGTAGAGCTTCCCGGCAAATTGGCCGAGTTTTTTCATGGATCGTTCCCCCTTCATAAAAGCGCGGGCCAGGGCCAGAGCCCAGACCCGCTGCCGTTATCTCGTCAAAACACGGGACCTTACTTTCTCACGCCGGCCACGATGGACAGCATCTCGTCCAGCTCGGCCTGAGTGCAGATGCCCTCCTTGACGACCTGCTGGTAAACCGGCTGAGCGGCATCCTGGAAAGCCTTGAGCTCTTCGGCCGTGGGCATATAAACCTCAGCGCCGCTCTTGATGATGGTCTGGCGCGCGGCCTCGGAATTCTGGTCGATGAGCTGGTCGTTATACTCGCCCATCTCCTTTGCGGCCTTGCTGATGACCTCGCGGAACTCTGCCGGAAGGGCGTTCCACCACTCGGCGTTGACATAGAAGGGATCGGGATGGAACTGATAGTTTACGCCGGTGAAGTACTTCTGCACCTCGTAGAACTTCATGCCCACCACGTTCACCCAGGGGTTCTCCTGACCGTCGGCAACGCCCGTCTTCAGGGCCATATACAGGTCGGCGTAGGGAACCGTCGTGGTGGTGGCTCCCATGGCGATGAAAGTCATGTCGATGGTCTTCATG
>JAILIX010000012.1 GCA_024695065.1 Fretibacterium sp.
CGCGTCGGCGCAGGCCATGTCCAGGGCCACGGGGTCAAAGGAGGCGAACATCCCCACGTCCGGTACGATGGGGATATCGTTCTCCGCGTGGCAGTCGCAGTAGGGCGACACGTCGATGACCATGTTTATGTTGAAGTTCGGGCGGCCCTGAATGACGGCCTTGGTGTACTCCGCCATCTTGCGGTTCAGGATGTCGTTTGCCTCGTCCCAGTCGGGCTGCACCGCGTCTGTGGGGCAGGCCCCGATGCAGCGCCCGCAGCCTACGCACTTGCTCTGGTCGATGCTGGCCTTGCCGTTCGCCACATGAGGGGCGTCATGGGCGCAACTGCGGACGCACCGGCCGCAGCCGATGCAGTTCTCCTGCTCCACGTGAGGCTTGCCCGCATTGTGCATCTCCATCTTCCCGGCCCGGGAGCCGGAGCCCATGCCCAGGTTCTTGATGGCCCCGCCAAACCCGGCCGCCTCGTGCCCCTTGAAGTGCGCCAGTGAGATGATGATATCCGCATCCATGATGGCCGCGCCGATCTTGGCTTCCTTCACATAGTCGCCGCCCTCCACGGGGACAAGGTGCTCATCCAGGCCGCGAAGCCCATCGGCGATGATGCTGTGCACTCCTGTCACCAGAGGGTTAAACCCATTCTGGTAGGCGCTGTCCAGATGATCCAGTGCGTTCTTGCGTCCTCCGACGTAGAGCGTGTTGCAGTCCGTCAGGAAGGGCTTCCCGCCCAGCTCCCTGATGTAGTCGCAAACGACGCGGGCGTAATTAGGCCTCAGAAAGGCCAGGTTCCCGGGTTCGCCAAAATGGATTTTGACAGCCGTGAACTTATCCCTGAAATTGATTGTTTCGAAACCTGCAAGCCGCATCAGCCGCTTCAGTTTCGCAGGCAGAGGCTCATCAAACGTAACATGCATATCAGTAAAATACACTTTTGATTTCGCCATAAGAGTTGACCTCCCCCATAAAAAAATAAAAAGCGTCATGATATTGTATCACATTATATATGTTATATATCATGTTCCGGCTTGGGCTCGCGGAAGAGAAGCCCACCGATAACATCCTGAAGTGCCGCGCCCTCGTACAGCAGGGCATGGACCCCTTCGGAGATGGGCAGTTCAACCCCCCGGCTCCGGGCTACCGCCACCAGAGCTTTCACCGTGTGCGCTCCCTCGACCACCTCTCCAATCTCCGCCGCGGCCTCCTCCGCCCCGGCCCCGCGGCCAATGGCCATGCCGAATCGGAAGTTGCGGGAGTGCAGGCTGTAACAGGTGACCATCAGGTCCCCGACACCAGCCAGACCCGCTAAAGTTGAGATTTCTGCTCCCATTGCTGCTCCAAGCCTCATGATCTCAGCCAGTCCCCGTGTTGCCAGGGCTGCCCGCGCGTTGTCCCCCAACTTCAACGCGTAAGTTGCCCCCACAGCAATAGCGATGACGTTTTTTACCGCCGCGCCCAGCTCGACTCCCAGCACGTCCCGGCTGGTGTAGACGCGGAAGTGAGGGCTGTTCAGCATCGTCTGCCAGTCAAGAGCCGCTGCCGGGTCCTGCGAGGCCACAATCACAGCCGTGGGCAGGTCGCGGACGACTTCCTCGGCGTGGCTGGGACCGGAGAGAACGCTGAACGAAGCCTCCGGCAGCATTTCCTGAAAAATATGGTCTGGCATCAGCCGGGTTGATATCTCCATTCCCTTGGAGAGGCAGAGAAAACGTTTGCCCTCAGGAGGGAAAACCTTTACGCGCTCAAGCAGGGAGCGCAGGCTCTGAGTGGGGACGGCCAGGATGATGTGATCCGCACTGAGGGCTGCCTCCAGGTCAGACCCGGCAGTTAAGGCATGAGAAAGTTCACAGTCCTTAAGATGTTTGGGATTTTTATGCTCTTCGTTGATGGCGCGTGCCTGATCCGGATTACGGCACCACAGGACAACTTTCTGCCCGCGTTGTGCAAGGCTGTTGGCAATGGCTGTACCAAAGCTTCCGGCTCCAAGGACAGTTACCGGCATGTCAGTCTTCTTCCTTTCTGTGAATGTTTATCTGTGCCGTACGATAAGGGTCAGTCCATCGACGGCCGTGACGATACCCCCGCTCCCCGCGGGGAGGAGGCCCTCCTGCGTCCGGGCCTTCCACAGCTCGCCGTGACAGCGCACCTGCCCGCCCTCTGGTTCCGCTCTCACGTCCGAGACGGCCTCGACCTCCAGCCCCACCATTCCCTGTGTGCCTGTGGCGACTTTGCGTCTCAGCCCGCGAACGATCAGCACAGCAAACAGCAAAAAACATATCCCAAGAGCCAGCGCTGTTCCCACAATAGCGGAGAGGGACAGGCGCAGCAGTTCTCCGCCCGGCGCCCGGAACAAAAAGACACCTCCCAGACAGAACACGGGGAGTCCCAGCAGTGTGAGGAGCCCTGTCCCTCCTATGAAAAGATCCAGCACCATGACCAGGAGCCCTGCGCCCAGCAGCGCCACTCCTGCCCAGCTGAAGGGCAGCATCTTAAGGCCGATTGCCCCCAGGAGGAGCATCAGACCGCCCGCCGTCCCCAGGATAAAGCCTCCTGGAGTGATGATCTCAAAGAAGATAGCCATCAAACCACCGGAGAGCAGCAGGTAGGCAATATCCGGACTTGAAACAAACTGGATCAGTTGATCACGCCAGGACATCTCCGACCTCACGACACGAACATCCGTCGGGAGTTCAATCTTCACGGCCTGAGATTCCAGCCTGACCGTGCGGCCGGAGAGGGCTGCCAGGAGTGAGGGAACGCTTTCCGCAATGAGGTCGATGGCCCCTTCTTCCAGGGCCTCCTGCGCCGTCAGGGAGAGACTTTCCTCAATCATTCGCTCAGACGCCTGCTGATTCCTTCTGCGAAGCTGGACCACGGAGCGCATCTGTGCCCGAAGGTCATTCATCACCTTGCGGCTCATCTCGTTGTCCTCCATATCCCCGCCTGAGGCCACCACAGGATGCGCTGCTCCGATGTTTGTTCCTGGTGCCATTGCCGCGATGTGAGCAGCCTGCACAATGAAGGCCCCTGCTGAGGCCGCTCTTCCCCCTGGCGGAACCCATACGGCCACCGGGACGCGTGAGGCGAGAATGGCCTGAACGATGCCCCGCATGGCTTCTACTAATCCACCAGGAGTATCCAGCTGAAACACCACGAGGGAATAATCCTCCGTCTTCACTGTGCCGAGGGTCTGCTGGACGAACTCCTCCATCTGCACACCCACAGTCCCCGTCAGCGGAACGAGCAGCACCTCACCGCCCGCCCAGGAGGCCGCCGCGCTCCCCGTCAGGAACACAAGGAGCAGGGCGATACGACTGAGAAAGTTTTTTGAACCCTGCATTTTCCACACCTCGCTCATTGCGCTCAAAAATCTTTGATAATAATATCACAGTAATGCTTGACAGAACCGGAGGAGGGTTGTATACTTTTTCGCGTGCTTGAGGGCGGATAGTTCAGCGGTAGAACACCTGCCTTACACGCAGGGGGTCACAGGTTCGAACCCTGTTTCGCCCACCATTGAAACGCGGGGTCGTAGCTCAGTTGGTTAGAGTGTCGGCCTGTCACGCCGAAGGTCGCGAGTT
>JAILIX010000089.1 GCA_024695065.1 Fretibacterium sp.
CCCGCCCCCCCGGATTCAAGCCCAGCGGCCCACAAAGTGGGTTTCCGGATTGAAACTCAGGGGGGAAGAGACCCCCTGAAACCCCCGGCCGCCCCGCGGAGCGGGTTTCCGGATTGAAGCTCAGGGGGCCACAGAGTGGGCTTCCCACAAAGTGGGCTTCCCAGCGGCCCAGCGAGAAAGGCCCCCCGACCCCCCCGGCGGCCCGCTCATGGAAAAATATCGCTGCAGCGTTTCGGAATCCGGAGGATCCGCCTTTATTATATCTGTTCCCTCATGTTCAATATGGTGATCCCCGAGCTGTTTCAGGGCTTTCCTGCAGGTTGAACATTTGCTGTAACAGTACACTCTGAGCCATCCTGTCCTCCTTTCTGTCCCGGTCAAATCCACGAAGGATTTGATGATGGCGTATTTCTTGCGGTATCTTATCCCTCCAGGCTCAATTATACTTTTTCAGCGGCTGGAGGCAAGCCATGGGGAAAATGCGTCAAAGCCATTAAAACAGGGGCGTGTGCTATACTGAAAACATAAATTTAATGTTTCCCCTTAACCTTACCGGCACGGTTCGCCCGGCAAAATTTTTTGCCCGGAGTTTTTATTTTTAACGGGAAGGAAGAAACGCATGGAATACTGCAAGCTGGAAATTTTTATCCCGGAATCTCATTTCCGTGCGCTGCAGAAGGCGCTTCAGGAAGTGGACGCGGGGCACATTGGAAATTATGACAGCTGCCTCTCCTGCAGCCCCGTTACAGGGATGTGGCGGCCGCTTGAGGGAACGTCTCCCTACATGGGCAGGGCAGGGGAGATCAGCGAGGAACCGGAACTGAAGGTGGAAGTCACCTGCCGCGTGGGGCGTCTGGATGAGACAATCGCAGCCATAAAGCGGGTCCATCCTTATGAGGAACCTGTCATCAACGCCATTCCCCTTATAAGAACAGGGCAGTAAAAAGGGCCGCCGGGGAACCCGCCGCGGGGGGCAGGGGGTCTTCTCTCGCTGGGCCGCTGGGAAGCCCACTTTGTGGGAAATCCGCTCCGCAGGCTCCTGAGTTGCAATCTGAAGGCAGACAGAACACAGGAGGTTTGCTCTGCCTGTTGTGGGTAATTTATCTCCTGAACCTCTTCTGGGTTAGGGGTCAGGAATAAGATTGACGTTGAAAACAGAGAATCTGGGGCCCCATCCGGAACTTTTCCACTGCGTCCCAACAAATGAAAACACCAGGCTCAATAACAATAAAATAACAATAAAGCGGCAGGAACCCCGCTCTGCGGGTCAGAGGTTCCTTGAGGGCTCCTTAGTTATACTCCAATCCCGGGAGACGGAAGAACCGCCGTCACCCCGGGCAGCCTGCATACATCATCACGAGCTTCAGTTCCACTCCCTGTTGACCTGGGTCAGGTGGTCAATGCGGTTCAGGCTGAAGAGGGAATATCCGCGCTCATCGTGCACGAGGAGGGACAGGGACGCTGTGTCGAAGTGGAACTTCCAGAACCAGCCGCCCGCAGAGCGGGCTTCCCGGCGGCCCTCAAGAGGGCTCCGGCCGGGGGTCCATGTCTCCAGACAGAAAGGGACCAGCGGCTTCAGCACCGTCCTGTGAGTACACAGAGCAATCGTCTCTCCGGCATGGGCCTGAACCAGCCTGTCCAGCACGGCGCGGGCTCTCCGGCCCACCTCGTCCAGACTCTCCATGCCGGGAAAGGAAAGCTCCTCCGGCCGATGCTTCCACAGGTCCCAGAGTTCCGGCTGCTCTCGCGCGATGTCGGCTTTCTTCCGCCCCTCCCATGCTCCAAGGGAGATGTTGGTCAAATCCTCCTCAATGCGCAGTTCAAGCCCCAGAGCCCGCGCGGCGGGCTCAAGGGACTGAACCGCGCGGCGCAGAGGGCTGGAGTAAAGGGCCGTGGGGCTGAGCTTTTGGAGGGCGGACGCAATCTGCTCCGCCTGCTGGCGGCCTAACTCGTTGAGCTCAAAGTCACAGCGGCCCCGGAACCGCTCCTCGATATTGGCGCTGCACTCCCCGTGGCGCACAAGAATAATCGTTGTCCTTGGTGTGTTCATAATCCGTTTATGCAATCCTTCCGGACAAGGGAAAAAATCCCGGCAGCCTTTCAGCTTTCAGCGAAAATTTTTCCCCTGTGATTTTTTTACTGCACATATTCGCTGAAAAGCTCCTGCGCTGTTTGCCAGGCTCCCCTGTCGAAAAGAACAATCACGGCTTCCATGTCATGTTCCTGAAGAAAAGCACGGATTGTTCTGACGGCCACGGTCAAAGCCTGGTCCCTGGGGTAGCCGTAAACCCCCGCTGAAATCAGGGGAAATGCCACCGTCGCGCAGTCATGCTCCCGGGCCAACTCCAGCGATTTTCTGTAACAGGACGTCAGTTTTTCACGCTCTCCGTCCTTTCCGCCATGCCAGACGGGGCCGACGGTGTGAATGACGTACCTGCAGGGCAGACGGAACCCCTTCGTGATTTTGGCACCGCCGGTGGCGCAACCGCCCAGCGTCCGGCATTCCGCTAATAATTCCGGCCCCGCTGCGCGGTGAATAGCCCCGTCCACGCCGCCGCCACCCAGCAGGGATGAATTGGCAGCGTTGACAATGGCGTCCACTTTCAATTTCGTGATGTCGCCCTGAATGATCTTTAAAGGCATTTTTTTCTGCTCCCTTCGCGGTTATAGTTATATTCCTATAAATTTGCCAAGGCGGACCAGGGGGCTGTCCTTAAAGCCAATGGCCTGCACCGGGCACATTTCATGGCAGCAGTAACAGCGGATGCACCGGCTGTAGTCAAAAAACAGTTTTTTGCCGGAAAGGGTCAGCGCGCCGGCGGCACAGACCTTCTGGCATTGTCCGCAGCCAATGCAGCGCTCCGGAATATGGACCGGGCGGGTGGTCATGGCCCTTTCGATGAGGGGCCCCATGAAGGGGAGCCGCGGGATCAGCCGCAGACTTCGTGAGGCGGGGAGCCGTACTCCGGAGAAACGGTAGTCCGGAGCAAAATCACCGGCTATCGTGTCGTCCTTCAGTTCGCATTCCGGCAGCCCGCGCTGCCGCGCCGCCCGCCACAGCGGAAACTCCTCAGGGGGCACACCCAGCATTCGGCACAGCCAGAAGTCCATCGTTAAGACATCCTCCGCGGCGGCAATCACGCCGTAGGGGAAAGGCTGCCCGCTTGTGGGGCCGTCCCCGTCCATCCCAATCACGCCATCCAGTATCGTAAACACGGGAGCAACGCCTTTGCAGATATCCAGCAGCAGCGAGGCAAAACACTCCCGGTTCAGTCCCACATTGTAGTGCCAGGCGGCTTTTGACCTCCCCACCACGCAGCCGAACAGATTTTTTACCCCAAGGGTCAGCAGCATCTGACCATGGGTTTTCATCTTGGGCAGATTGATGATGACATCCGCGTCACGTACCAGACGGGCAGCCTCAATCTTATGGAACGATTCGCCGGGCGGCAGCGCGACGGGATCATCAAGTTCAGCGCAGGGGATTCCCAGTCTGCGGGCGACATCCATCAGCCCTGCCCGCTCCGCCGCGCGGCTGAAGGAATCAATGCCGGGGCTGTCCCCAATGACAGGATGTCCTCCGCAGTCGAGGATAAGACGGGCCACCGATTCAACAACGGATGGGTCTGTGGTCACCCGCCTTTCCGGTTTGTGTCCCGCGACGAGGTTGACCTTGAGCAACACCTTATCTCCCGGCGCAACAAAATGCTTCCCTCCGCCGAAAAATTCAAAAGCCCGGCCGATGGCGCTGTCAATGCCTGACGGCTCATAATCGGTCTGCCGAATCAGAAGGACCCGGCTCATGCCAGATTATCCATGCGGCGTTTGCAGGTCCGTTCTTCGTTCCTTCTTATGCGCTTAAGCCTGTCCGGAACTCTGGGCAGCAGCTCGCTGTCCTCAAGGATGATGTCGATATCGAAATTGCCCTGCATCCCGTAGATATCCACAAGGGCATCCAGAACAGCCCCGCGAAGTCCCCGTATATCCCTGTCCGGTTCGGGGAGGACCTGGATTCTGTATGCTCCCTGTCCAACCTGCTCCAGACGGTAATCCCTGAGAAGGCCTGCGCGGACAATCCTCCCGTCCGCAGTTTCCGGCGCCACAGGAGTTCCGGCGGGAGTGAAGGTAACATTTGGGGCGGCAAAGTGTTCCGTCACGTTTTTTTTGCTGTCATTTTTCTCCATTTTTCGCCCTCTCCATTCAGCAGGTGATTTTGTTGCAGATTTCAAAAAAATTTGAAAGCGGAATCTCCCTGTACAATCGGCAGGAAGCCCGCTTTGCGGACCGGCAGGAAATCCGCTCTGCGGGTCGCTGGGAAACCCGCTCTGCGGGCCCCTGAGCTTTAATCTGGAAACCCACTGTGTGGGCCGCCGGGGGTTTCAGGGGGGTCTTTTTCCCCCTGAGCTTTAATCCGGAAACCCGCTCTGAGGGTTCGATCACAGAATCATCTGCTGACCAGCACAAGGCCCGCCACACAGAAACCAATCCCAAGGATGTGCCGGAGAGTGATCTGTTCCCTGTAAAACAGGGCTCCGATGACGATCAGCGCAAAGGCGAGGCAGATATTGGCAATCAGCGCGCCGGAGCTGATTTTCCAGCCGGCACGGTAAAGAAGAATATAGCCTGTCTCAAGCCCGACGATGGCAATGCCCAGAACAAAGGATGTCCAGTTGACCTTCGACAGCTCAATCCATACGTTTGCCGGCTTGACCTCAAAGGCAAAGAGGGCAGCGGTGATGACGGCGGCCGTCAGGTAAGTGACGACCAGAGCGCAAAAGGCATTGATTCCCTCCGGCGTCGATTTTGTGCAGATATTATAAAAACAGTTTGAAGCGACGATGATAATAAGCGGCCATATCCTGTCCAATAGGAGTTCCTCCCTGCAGATAATTTTTACGTGAGGGTTTCAGGGGGTCCTTTCCCCGCTGGGAAACCCGCTTTGTGGGCCGGCAGGAGCCCCGCTTTGCGGACCGCTGGGCCGCTGGAAAACCCGCCGGGGGTTTCAGGGGGCCTTTTCCCCCTGAGCTTTAATCCGGACAGGCTGTTCACACAATATCCGCCAGTGTGAACGCAACAGCCTTCCTCAGTTCGCTCAGTGCAATCTTTAGCTGGACCCCAATGCGCCCGGCGCTGATATAGATGGTGCCGAATTTTTCCGCCGAGGCGTCAATAACGGTCCTGAATGTCTTTTTCATGCCCACGGGCGAGCAGCCGCCATGGATGTAGCCTGTCAGCGGCAGGAGTTCTTTTGACGGTATCATCTCGATGGATTTTTCCCCAACGGCCCGTGCCGCCTTGCGAAGGTCAAGCTCACCGGACCCGGGCACGACAAATACATAGTGCTCACGGCTTTTCCCAACTGTGACCAGCGTCTTGAAAACGGTATCCGGGCTTTGTCCCAAAAGTTCCGCTGCCTCCCGCGCACTGACGGCTGCAGGGCCATCGCTGGTTTCCGGCAGGGGGAGGACTATCAGCTCATAGCCGGCCTTCGCCGCCTCCAGTATCCGCACGGCGTTGGTCTTGGCGGTTTTATTATCCGTTTTGTTTTTCATAATGTCTCCCCCTGCTGTGTGTTTCGGTCTGTTCCTCTCTGTTATATTGAATATATTGAAAACTCAAATGAGTATTGTACCTGTTTTATAATTTGATACAATTTGTATTATAAACAGTGAACGTGAATTTGTGAATACTGGTGTTTTAACCCTGCCGGGCTGCCGGGGGAAGCCGTGCGTATGAGAGGGGCTGAAAGGCTGACAGGCCGGTGCAGCGGCTGGAAGGAGAGGGCGCAGGAGAGCGCTCCTGTCTGTGTCCTGCGGCTGTGAATTATGCTATTATATTCCTCAGGTTCTTCAGGGAATAAGCGAAATTAAATTTTTAAGGAGGGATGATCTTTGAGAAAAATCTGTGGAAGCATTTTGGCTGTGTTGCTTGTCTGCAGCTGTGCATGGGCGGACCGCATCCCGGATTTCAGTGCTTTTCCGACGTGGGGAGAATGCACGGGGGATTACGTGCGGATACGCGAGGATACGGACACGAACTCTGAGATTCTGGGGCGTCTGCACACCGGCCAGCGTGTCATCGTCCTGGACGAGACACTGGCACACGGCGATACCTGGTACGAGATTGATCACCCGACGGAGCTGGGCTCCGCCTGGGTCTTCGGCAAGTACATCCGGGCCATGGAGCTGGAGGAATATCAGAGAAAACCCCTGCGGCAGTTTCTGGTGAAGCTTAACCTGACCTTCGGCATATCGCCGGAGAAGGCCCGTGCCCTGTTCGGCAGGCCTGTCCGCCAGAATAGCGAGGTCATCGGCTCCGACCCGGAAGGTCAGATAACCCGTGTGACCATGAGCTGGCGGGGACACGAAGTGGAGTTTCTGAACGAGAACCTGGTGGGCGTCAGCGTGACGAAGGGCAAAACATCCTTCGGCGGCATCCGCATCGGCGACAGCACGGATAAACTGGAGGAAACGCTGGGCAATCCTTCCAGCAGCGACGATAACAGCTGGACGTACCAGCCGGGCGAGATGGACTTCATCACCTTCAGGCTGGAGAACGGAAAGGTTGTCGAGATGGGGTATCAATATTACTACGATATCGGATAAGGAAACGGAGGAAAAAGGAATGAGACGTTTTCTGAGCGCGCTTGCTTTCCTTCTTCTGCTGACCGTGCCCGCGCTTGCCCTGAGCGACGCGGACTACTGGAAGATGATGAAGGACAGGGACTTCGCCAGGGCGGATAAGGCCCTCACTCAGGCCTGGAACAAAGCGAAGAAGTCCTTCCCGGACACGAAGGCGGGCAGGGCGGCCTTCAAACGCCTGAGGGACGATCAGCGGGAATGGATCAGGAACGGACGGGACGCCAACGCGCAGGATCTGATAGGTATGGAAGGCTATTCAAGGGTCGAGGCTTACGCGGAGGTTACGAGGGAACGCGCTAAGTATCTGCCGGAATTGGTCAGGGAATACCTGAAGGAAGCGGAGCCGAAGAAGGAAGCTCCCAGGAAGCCAGCCCCCAAAAAGCCAGAGCCCAGACCTGAGCCCAGAAAGCCGGCCCCCAAAAAAGAGATGCCCAGGGCACGCGATGAGGAGCAGTTCCTCACCGAGAGCGCCCGCAGGGAGGCCGCGGGAGACTGGAAGGACAGCTATCCGGATACCGGCATCTGCGTGGGCAGCGGCGTGAGGCTCCGGGAGAATCCGGACACGGAGTCGGAGATTGTGGGGCGTCTGAACAAGGGCGATCAGGTCATCACCCTGGAGGAGACCTCCGTGGACGGCCAGAAGTGGTACGCGGTGGATCACCCCACTCAGGAGGGGACGGCCTGGGTCTCCGCCCGGTACATTGAGACCTACAAGGGCTATGAAATCGGTACCCCGGCCTATAATATGGCGATTCAGGTGATGCTGAACTTCGGCCTCACACCGGAGAAAGCCGTTGTCCTTCTGGGGGACCCCAGACGCGAACCTGAGAACGAGGGGAACAAAACAATACTGGAGTACGATGACTGCATCCTCCACTACGTGGATGGGAAACTGCAGCATGTGGAGGTCCTCGAAAGAGGACTGGCCTTTGACAACATCAAGGTGGGTGACTCTGCGTCCAAGCTCAGGAATACGCTGGGCGATCCCCTGGGAGAGGACGGAGCGGACTGGATTTACGGAATTGATCCGCAGGGCCGGCTGGCCTTCACGGTGTCCGACGGCAAAATCTGCCACATGACCTGGGAAGAAGTCATGGACTGATGAACTGAATGTCAGTATTATCCTTAAGGAGGCAACGAAAATGAAAAAACTCTTAGCGCTGTGTGTCTTCCTGTTCCTGCTGACCCTTGGGGGGGCCGCCTGGGCGGAGCAGAGGGCTTTTGCCCTCACCGATCCTGTGACGCTCTACTCAAAGATGGATATGAACTCGAAGTCCTGGGAGGTCTCCATTCCTGAGGGCGGCGTTGTCGTGCCCAGTGCCAACCGGGACAAGCAAAACCGGCTGTGGTATAAGGTCAGGGTAGACGGGCATACCGGCTGGCTCTTCAACGAGGGCATCCGCCTTCGCATGGGGCCCAAGAGCAAATTTGCTTCGAAAGTCTACAAACGCTGTGCCGGTATCCGTGCCAGCGCCCTGAAGGGCAAGGCTAAGAACTGGGATAAGAGCGGAGAGAGCATTGAGGCCGCGAACGGCGAGGTCGTCACCTGGACGTCGGACGGCGCGTTGTTCCAGATCCTTGATAAGGGAGGCTCGACCGAGGATATCTACTTCAAAGCCACCGGGTCCAGAGCCAGCAAGGATTTCCTTGGCTTTGACGCCATCGGCATGAGCTGGCCGGCTCTGCGGAAGAAGGTGGGGACCCCCACGGTCCGCGAGACGCCGGAGGGTGAGCCCGATGCCCGCGTCATCTCCTACGAGCTTTCTGACAGGAACATGACCCTGGCCTTCCATATCAGCGGCGACAATGTGGAGTGGTTCGAGCTCTATAAGGGCAGGACGGGCGATGCCGCGAAGGGCTGGAACCCCGACGTCCTCTACGAGCGCGAGTAACTGCTGGATGAACGTTCAGATGTTTCGCGGGGAGGGGGGCACGCCTCCTCCCCGCGTTTTTCCCCGTTTTGTGCTGCCCGTCTCTGCAAAACTGAACCTGACCCTGCGCGTGACGGGGCGGAGGGATGACGGCTATCACAACCTTGTCTCTCTCTTTGTAAGGATTCCGTCGGCAGAGACAATCTTCGTCTCCCCGCTGTCGCCGGACGGGACTGAGGACGAAATTGACGTCCGGGGACTTGATCTTCGGATTGTGGGCGAGAACATTGTTTCCAGGGCACTGCGTCTGGCACGGGGGGCAGGGGCTTCAATCCCTCCTTTGAGGGCTGAGATCACCAAAGCCCTCTATCCCGGTTCCGGTCTCGGCTCCGGCAGCGGAAACGCCGCGGCGGTGCTGCGGTGGCTGGCGGCGCAGTATCCTGTCCTCTCCCGGGAGACATGGCGGGAAATTGCCCGCCGCACGGGGGCGGATGTTCCGTTTTTGTTCTCCGGGCTTTCAGTGGCCCAGGCTGCGGGCATTGGCGACCAGCTCAGGCCGCTTCCCCCTCTGGCTCTCACCGCGGCTGTGGCCTTCCCGGACTGGGATGTGGGGACGGAGAACGCCTATGCCTCACTGGACAGCGCTTATAGGGATGGCTATCCCATGAATGAGGAAGGCGCGCGCGCGGAGATGGAGGACGTTTTCCGTGCTCTGTCGGAGGGACGGACTGTGGGATTGCTTCCCAATGATTTCCTTCCCCCGCTTGTTGAGGCTCATCCGCAGTATCGGACGCTCTTTGGCCTCTTTGAGCAGGCGAAGGCCCTGGGGTGGGGCATCACCGGCAGCGGCAGCGCGGCTTTTGTTCTGTTTAAAGGCGAAGGGGAAGAAAAAACGGCGCCTGTCCTGGCGCTGCCTGACTGGGTCCGTCAGGTCCTGTTCTTTAATCTTTAACATGAACACAAGGAGAAAGTAATGCTGAAAAAAGTTTCAAAGACTATCCTGCTGTCTCTGCTTGTTTTTTCGGCGGCAGTTTTTGCCGGGAAGGGGCCTGAGGCCTCTGCGGCGGCCAGAACGAAGAAAAAGGCTGCCGCCCGGCAGGTCCCCGCCGCTTCCAGAATGTATGATTTGTTCTGGAAGCGTTCCTGGGCCGAGATGGAGGCCCAGTACAGAAAGGGCGGACAGACCCCGCGGGACCATGCTCTGATGGCCAACGCCTACCGGCTTCAGGGGAAATGGCCTCAGGCCGTTGCAGTGCTGGAGGCACACGCCGGGAAGTTCCCCGCCGGCATCCGGCCCTACGCGGACATGACGCTGCTGCTGGGCTACGAGAAGGCGGGGAGGGAAAAGGAGGCTCTGGCCCTGGCCGGGCGCCTGTGGAAGAGTGCTCCCCAGGATCTGAAGTACTACGTCGCCCTGGCCCAGTACCGTCTCAGCCCCGGAGAGGGGCCGCTGACCCGTATGCTGCAGACTGCGGGCACGCAGGACCGGCGGATCTACGCGCTTTCAAAAATGGTGGCCCTGCCCGGCAATCGCACGGACTCCGCCTTGAAGCTGCTGGAACTTCAGCCCTCCAACAGGGCGGCCGCGGCCGTCCTTGCAAAACAGAAGAATCCGTCCAGCGCCGTGCGTCTGGCGCTGGGTGTCTACTCGCACCTCGTGGGGGACAACAAGAGGGCTGTGGAATACCTCACCCCCATTGCCATTGGGGCCGCCGGGGGCCGCAGGGCGGCATACTACCGCGCGTGGTCGCTGTCCCGCCTGAAACAGAATCAGGAGGCGCTGAACCTCTGGGGAAAGCTGGCCATCACCGGCAACGCCTGGGGGGAGTCCTCCGTCCGTCGTATTGCCGCGCTGGCCAAGGATAGGGGAATGATGGCCTCCTGCCTGGCCGTACTGGACCGCGTGGCGCGGGAGAGGAGGGGGAACATTCAGGCGCGGGCCATGCTCTCTCTCATTGGACTTCTGGGCAAAGACCGGCAGAAGTACAAGGATGCGCTGGGAAACCGGATACTGCAGTCCTTCCCCAACACGACCTACGCCTTCAATATCCTGTGGCAGCGCGGGTGGAAAAACCTGGACGCCGGAAATGCGGCGGAGGCGGCCCGGCTCTGGAAACTGGCGGATGCGCCGGGGGTGAGCTCGCAGCGGCGGGCCCGTATTCTCTACTGGCTCTCCCATGCCCAAAGGGCGGCAGGGCAAAAGGCCGAGGCGAATAAGACCCTGGCGCTGCTGAAGCGCAGGTACCCGCTCACAGTCTACGGCCTGCTGACGAAACAGCCTCTTAAAATTGTGAACGGGGACAATCCTGCTCTGGCGCTCCCCCCCTCTGAGCTGGAACAGTGGGGTTTTTTGCATTACGCGCGGCTGAAGCTTTCGCGGCCCAAGGCCACGGCAAAGGAACTGTACCGTGCGCTGAAGCTGGGCCGCTGGCTGGGCCTGGAGGAAACCTACGCCGAGGCACGGCGCCTGGAGACGCTGATCAGCTCCGGCACGACCATCTACCGCACCGGTCTGGAAGCCCTTTATCCCAGGCCCTACATGAAGCAGGTGGAGGCCGCCGCGAAGAGTTACAATGTTGAGGATAACTTCATCTGGGCCGTTATGCGGCAGGAGAGCGCTTTCCGCCCTGACGCAAAGAGCCACGCCGGGGCAAGCGGTCTGATGCAGCTTATGCCCGGCACAGCAAAGGACGAGTCAAAGCGCGCGGGGCTGGCGGCCTACGACATCATGGACGTGAACGACAACATCTGCCTTGGCGCGTCGCACCTGAACACTCTCAGCAGGTCCTTCTCCCGGAAGGAGTGGATTATGGCTGCCTACAACGCCGGGGGAGGCAACGCGCGCAAGTGGCTGAAGAACGGCGGCGACCGGCTGGAGCTGGACCGCTGGATTGAGGCCATCCGCTTTGAGGAGACCTGCGGCTACGTGCAGCGTGTGTCCGCCAATCTGGAGATTTACCGGATGCTCTACGGCGAAAAAGGGAAAAAGAAGGCAAATTGATATGGAGTCCGGGGCGCGGAATCTCTATATCCGGGCTTTGAGCCGCCTGAGCCCGGAGGAGCGCGCGCAGGAGAGGAGCCGCAGCATTCCCTATCCTCTCTCCCTTCACAGGGCGGCGCAGCATTTCTGGAGGACGGGAACACGGCAGAACTGGCTGGGTCCGGAAGGACACCCCGTCAGTGAAAAACCGCTGCTGGCGGCCGTTTCCGGAGGAGGAGACTCCGTGGCAATGCTGTGGCTGTTCAGGAGGCTCTACGAGGGGCCTCTCATCGTCGCCCACGTGAATCATGGCATCCGGGGGCAGGCTTCGGACGGGGACGCCGCTTTTGTGAGGGCGCTGGCCGGAAAGTGGGGGCTGCCCTTCGTTGAAAGGCGGACAGGGGTCCCTTCTGAGCGGGAGAAGGGGGAGTCCCTGGAAATGGCCGCCCGGCGCGTACGTCAGAGAGAACTGACGAGCCTGGCGGACGCAAGCGGGGCCTGGGGCATCGCCACGGCCCACACCCGCGACGATCTGGCGGAGACAGTGCTGTTCAATATCCTTCGCGGCACGGGGATTCGAGGCGCCGTTGGCATTCCCGAACGGCGCGGGCTCTTCCTCCGGCCCGTTCTGGACCTGAGCCGGGAGTTTCTCCGGGATCTTCTGCGCATCCGGGCCCTTGACTGGCGTGAGGACGAGACGAATGAGGACAAAAGCACCACACGGAACTTCATTCGCCTGGAGCTCCTTCCCCTGATCGAAAAGCACATCAACTCCGGGGCGGCGGAGCACCTCTCTCTGTTCTCCGGGGAGCTGAGCCAGTGGCGCGAGGAGGAGGAGCGGCGTGGGACCGAACTGCTGCTGGCCGCTCAGCAGGAGGGGAGAGAAGAGGGGGACAGCGGAGTGTTCAGGCTGAACCGAAAAAAGGTGGCGGGGCTTCCGCCGTTCCAGCGGGCGCTGGTCATTCGTGCGGCGGGGCGGCGGCTGGATTTGCCTGTACTGTCCCGGCGGCGGCTGGAACAGCTTTCCGGCCTGATAAAGCGCGGGGGGCCCTTCACCTTCCAGTGGGCCAGTGGCGTTGATGTAATCACCCGGCCTGGCGTGATATGCTGGGACATAAACCTTTGAGGAGGACATGAGGAAATGGATCAGAAGTACAGGCTTGACGACGTGCTGATTTCCCGTGAGGAGATTGCCAGGAAGACGGTGGAGCTGGCGGCGAAGGTCGCGGCGGACACCCCTGTCGGCCCGGGGGGAAAGAAGGAGCTGGTCGTTGTCGGAATCCTGACCGGCGCGGTGTTTTTCCTGACGGACCTGGTGCGGGAGCTGCCGGAGGACATGGACGTGCGGGTGGATTTCATGTCCGTTTCGTCCTACGGGAACTCGACGAAGAGCAGCGGTGTGGTGCGCATCTTCCACGACCTCAAGACGAACATTGAGGGGAAGAACGTGCTGGTGGTGGAGGACATTGTGGACACGGGCCGGACTTTCGCCTATCTGCTGGACCTGCTGCAGTCAAGGAACCCGGTCAGTCTGAGGACCTGCGTACTTCTGGACAAGAGCGCGCGTCGTGAGACGGAGGTTCGCGTGGATTACTGCGGATTCAGCATCCCGGACGCTTTTGTTGTGGGCTACGGGCTGGATTACGCGGGGATGTGGCGTCACCTGAGGGATATCCGGACAGTCGTGGAGGCGTAGCCGCTCTGCGGGACTCCCTCATGAAAATCCCCCGCCGTCCATGGAGACAGCGGGGGATTTTGACTCCCAACGTTCAGGCTTCAGCTCATTGGCGGCGTCCGGGGGCGTTTTACTCAGGCCGTGCGGGCACAATAACTCCAGAGGCGGGGAAAGGGGCCAGGACGGGGCGGAAAGGAGAACGATTCGATATTTTTTGTGACCTGACAATGGGGCCACTGTAATAACCTGAAAAAAAGTGCCCAATGCTTTCAATGCACATTGTGAGAGGCCTGACCTCTGCTTCTGCGGACGGCAAACTTTGTGCGTCCGCAAATCCGCCTTTATGTCCGGACCTTGATAAGGAGCAGTTTCCCCTCTTTAACCGATACAATGCCTGTTTCGCCGGGCAGCACTTCATTGCTGATGCCATACTGGTATTCGCAGGAAATCTCCGCATCCGTCAATGGGTACTTTGCCCCGGTAATGGTAATGCCTCTGGCGCAGCCGTTGATATTCAGAAGAGAGAAAAATGGGTACTGACTGCCGATGGAAACCGGAACATCAGATACAATCTCCATTTCGGAATAGTCGTCTATAATGCGGCCTTTCTTCCCCAGAGAATCGAGGTAAAGCAGAATATACACGTTCCCAAGAGTATGATCAAGCCTCGCCCCAACAACGCCAACCAAAAGAAAATCATTAAAACCTCTTCGCACTGCTTCCCTGACGGCAAATACAGTATCGGTATCATCCTTTTCGCAGGGAAGCACAAGGGTCTCCACATCAAGATGGGGATTTTCATGAGAATCGAAGTCCCCGACAATCAGCCCCGGGTTCACATGGAGCTTTTCCAGATGCTTCAAACCGCTGTCGCAAAATATCATATAATCATCTTCGCGGAGCCGGCTGCGGATATATTCGTAATTTTTGATGCCGGCCCCGCCGATGATCACACACCGCCTATCTTCTTCCATATCGGTCTCCGACCTTGCTCACCAATAAACAGAGCAGAACTGTGATGGCCATGTCAGGCAGGGTATTGCCCACAACGGTGTCGACTCGCATCAATAATCTGTAAGCAATAAACCCTGTCAGCCAGATAAAAAGATTTTGAAGACTGAAGGAAGACGTTTCCCGGTTTTTCTTCAGAATAAAGAAATCTGCAATCTGAATGGCAATCATCGGGGCAAACACGGAGCCGATAAAGTACAGAAAGTCGGTGATATCTGCAAGAGGAAGAAGGATGGCTCCGAGAGTTCCGATAACCGTGACCGCCACAGCCGCGAATTTGCCATTTATCTTTCGGGAAAGAGATTCGCTGGAGACACCGGCAGAGTACGCATCAAGAAAAGTGGTGGTGACTGTTGAGAATACAATGATTAAAAGACCTGCAATGCCAAGTCCTGCCTTGACCATGATCTGAGCAATGTCTGACTCCCCGGTGAAGAGGGCGGCCCCCATTCCGATGATATACATCCAGCAGCTGACGGCCCCATATGTAAAAGCGCTGACAGCGGCAGCCCTGACAGGATTTTTTGCCTCTCTTGTGTAATCACTGATAAGCGGAAGCCAGGACAATGGCATGGAAACAGAGAGCTCCACCGCTGCCCCGAAGGTTATTCCCTCCCTGCCGGTATTTTGCATTGAGCCTTTTCCAAAAATGACGAAGCTCAAAATGACAGACAGGATAAACAGCGCGGCCATTGCAGCTGTGTTCACCCTGCCGAGGTTTTTAATGCCTATCATTATCCAGAGAATAATCAGGGTGCCGATGACAGCACACCAGATCCAGGTGCCGGCCCCCCAAATGCCGTTTGCCGACAGAGCGCCGTCATAGATCATTATGGCGGTCCAGCCGAGAAGCTGAACAATGTTCAGCACTGAGAAGAGCAAAGCGCCTTTGCTGCCGAAGCTCATCCTGACGGTTTCCATGGAACTCCTGCGGACCCTGCCGCCAATAAGCCCCGCAAGAAACAGCATGGTGCAGCCAATGATATGACCCAGAAGAATAGCGGGCAGCCCTTTTGAAAATCCAAGGGGTGCAAAGTAAGTGCCGGTCAGAATCTCCGCGATGGAAACTGCGGCGCCGAACCAGATCAGGCCATTTTCAAAATCGGAAGTCCTTTTTTCCGGCATTTCAGTCTGCCTCCTCTGCAAATTTGCCCTGGAGACAGAAATTATGCATCATCGGGCCTGCCCCTTTCCCCAAATCAAGCTGCGCGGAAAGGGCGGAAGAGATATATTCCTTTGCTCTCCTGACAGACACGGCAAGATCAAAGCCCTTGGCAAGGTTTGAGGCAATGGCACTGGAAAGCGTACAGCCCGTGCCGTGGGTGTTGGGGTTATGGATGCGCCTGCCCTCAAACCAAATCACTTTCCCGTTGGCATAAAGCAGGTCGTTGGCATCGTTGATGCTGTGACCGCCTTTGACCAGAACGGAACAGGGGTAGTTATCCCCGATTTGCTTTGCTGCTGCCATCATATCCTCCTGGTTCTCAATGGTCAGCCCGGAGAGGACCTGGGCCTCCGGGATATTGGGGGTCACAAGAACGGAAAGGGGCAGCAGCTCCGTCATGAGAGTCTGCACAGCATCGTTTTTCATCAGCACAGAACCGGAGGTCGCCACCATCACGGGGTCAACGACTACATTCTCTGCCCTGTAGCTTCTCAGCCTGTCCGCGATGACACCAATCAGTTCGCTGGAGGACACCATGCCGATTTTCACGGCGTCGGGACGGATGTCCTCAAATATCGCGTCAAGCTGCTGTTTCAGGAAATCCGGTGTCGATTCCTGAATGGCTCTCACTCCGGTTGTGTTTTGCGCTGTGAGTGCCGTAACGGCACTCATGGCATAAACACCATTCATGGTCATCGTTTTCAGATCAGCCTGAATGCCGGCGCCTCCGCTGCAGTCGCTCCCTGCAATGGTCAATGCTGTTTTCATCTTCATGATGGTTCTCCTCTCTTTGTTCAGCATCGTTTTTTATAGCGGCGTAAGGTGGTGCTCCCAATATGCCGCTTGAAGCTGCCGGCTTATTCAGCCGAAACCAGCTTCCAGAATTCTTCTGTGTGTTCAAAATCCTCAAGACAGCAATCTGACAGTCTGCGGATTTCCTCCTGTTGCGTTTCACTGCTGTCAAATACCGCGATGGTCACGAATCCATCCCCCTTAGCGGTCCGGACGGCATGGACAGCATCCTCGAAGACAACGGTCGTGCTGCGGTCAGCGTCAAAGTATTCCATAGCCTTTCTGAAAATTTCAGGTTCATCCTTGCCGTGTCCCACTTCACTGCAGGTGAAAACCGCTTCAAAATAATGTTCCATGCCGCATCGGCTGAGGGCCGCTTCTATCTGGCATCGGTCAGAGGCCGTGGCAATGCACATGGGGATATGAGCCTGTCTCATCCGCTCCAGAAAACCGATGACGCCGGGTTTGGGCAGGACTTCATGGGTGTAGAAATGCTCAACCGTCTGATTGATGCCTGCCATGATCTGTTCTGGAGAAAGGGAAAGATTGTATTCCTTCCGGAGATAACAGGCTGTCTGATGCATGCTGAAAGCCCTGATATCATCACGCAGGGGGGGCCTGGGTTCTTTCCCAAGAGAATGAAGATAAATTTCTCCGGCACTGTCCCAGATGGGCATGGAGTCAAAAAGTGTTCCGTCAAAGTCAAAGACTGCACATTTTACCTTCATGCATTCACCATTTCTTCCGACAGCCTGCGAAGCAGACGGCATTCCTTTTCAATATCAGCGGCCCCAAAAATGGCGCTGACCAGTGCCACCCCGTCGATTCCTGTCCCGGCAAGCTGTGAGATATTTTTCTTCCCAATGCCGCCGATGGCCACCACGGGAATATCAACAGCGGCACAGATATCACGGAGAGTTTCTTTTGGCAGAATATCCACGTCTGTCTTGGTGGAGGTGGAGAACATCGCCCCTGCGCCAAGGCAATCTGCGCCGTTTCTGACGGCGTCCAGAGCTTCTTCAGCCGAGTGCACGGAGACTCCGATCATCATGCCGCTGCCTACTCTCTGACGCACCTGCGCGGCATTCATATCCTCCTGCCCGACATGGATGCCGTCGGCATGGCATTTGACCGCAATTTCCACATTGTCATTGATGAAGAAGGGCACGGCGTACCGCCTGCACAGAGCGGAAATTTCCATGGCTTCATTCAGGAAATCATCCTCGTTCAAATTCTTTTCACGGAGCTGTACGCAGGTTGCGCCGCCCTTTAGAGCGGACTCAACCTGTTCATACAGAGTCTGTCTGCCGACCCATGCCCTGTCTGTCACAGCATAGAGCCGCATCGTTTTTTTATCGCACTTCATATTTCGCACCCTTCTCCAGCATCTCCGGAGTCATGTTGTAAATCGCATCAATGATGTAATTTCTGTAGGAAGAGTTGCCATCCATGCCGGAGAGCCGGCCATGAGCTGTCTCGCCGGCATAGCCCATGGCGGAAACGGCTGCAGCGGCAGCTTCCAGAGGATAATCGGGATTGGCCGTTACAAAGGCCGCCGTCATGGCAGAAAGCTGACAGCCAGTTCCTGTGATGGAAGACATCATGGGATGCCCGTTGCGTATGCAGTAAGCCTTCCTGCTGTCTGCCACAATATCGACAGCTCCGG
>JAILIX010000044.1 GCA_024695065.1 Fretibacterium sp.
CATCATCACAAAGTACACAAGGGCGGATGCCTTCTCCCTGGACCAGAAGGAACTGAAGCTGGCATTCCCGAAGTACGTGAACGATGAAGAGGCGGGGTTCCGGGCGCTGTCAGCGCATCTGGGGAGCGGCGGCTGGCTGACGCGAGGATCTGAAGGGGCCTGGGGCGTGGAGCCGGGTGGCGCGATTCACAGTTCCCCTGCCTATACGCTGAGGGTGAAGGACACTATCGGGGCTGGAGACGCCTTCTATTCCACAGCGTGTATCAGTGCGGCGGCAGGGGCTCCGAATGAGGCGGCGCTGTTTCTGGGCAACATCGCGGGGGCCCTGGGCGCGAACATCGTTGGCAATAAAGAGCCGGTTGAGAAAATCAACGTGCTGAAGTACGCAAGCACGCTGATGAATGTTTAGCTAAGGGAGATTGCTGAATGAAGAAAGTATTACTTTGGGGAGCAGGCAGTTTCGGCCCTGCTGTTTATGAGGAAGTAAAAAGTGAGATGAATGTTCTGGGTTTTTTAGACAACGATTCCTCCCTATGGGGGACTAAGGTATGGGGACTCCCTGTCTTAGGTGGGGTTGACATCTGTAAAAAACTTGAATATGATGAAATACTGATTTGTTCCAGGGCATCGAGATATGCTATAAGGCGTCAACTTCTGGAAGCTGGCATTAAATTGTCTAAGATAAAGGATGCCAAGATTATGCCCGGCAGTTTTCTCCTTATTGAAAACCCTGAATTGGGTAAAGAAATACTGTTGAGTTTTGCGGAGGAACGAGAAGATATTATTCTTTACCACATGTTGCATAATGTTAAGGACCCTGTTTACTGGATAGATGTGGGAGCCAATCACCCGGTTGAGGGGTCTGTGACAAAATTTTTCTCTGATAGAGGGGGTTGGGGAATAAATATAGAGCCGCAGGATGTATTGATTGGTGAATTATATGCAGATCGACCGAGAGATATAAATCTTTCGGTCGGGATAAGCAATGAGCCTGGAGAGTTAAGGCTTTATGGTTCATGGGGAAGGGCAAGCTTTGATCCTAATGGTCCAGGTCCCGGCTATGCTGGAGATGGGATTGTAGTTCCTGTTGTAACACTTGCGGAGGTATGTAAGAAATACGTTCCGTCTCATCAGGATATTCACTTCCTGAAAATCGACGTGGAGGGATGGGAAAAACAATGTCTTGAAGGGATGAATTTCAAGGAATTCAGACCCTGGATTGTTTGTGCTGAAGCCACTTTGCCAGGTACACATATTCCAAATTATGATTGGGAACCTATACTGGGGAAGCAGGGCTATATACTGGCAGGGACTAGCGGTGTAAACCGATATTATGTAGCTCAGGAAAGGAAAGGGAAGGCCCCATTTATTGAGGAGTTTTGTGATGCTGAGGAGCTTGATTCCCACTACAATATCATTGCCTATGCTAAATATAGGGATATGCTCACACTTGAGGAGACATTGTCAAGACGGGCTTTATCCAGAAAAGATAAGATATTCTGGGCACTTCGCCTTCGGTAGATGATACCAGAGAGAGGGAAAACATAATGGCATCCAATATCCGTATGGACTCTCATAAGCTGATTTATCATCCGAGGACAGTAGCGAACTGGCTGGAAGGAAAGAATATCTACCCTATCGAGATTGAAATATCTCCCAGCGGTGCCTGCAACCACCGTTGCGTTTTCTGCGCCGTTGACTATATTGGATATAAGCCGAATTTTCTAAATAAAGACATTATCCTCCGCGACATCCGTCACATGAGTACACGGGGCCTGAAAAGCGTGATTTGCTCCGGTGAGGGAGAACCGTTGCTGAATAAGGATATGCCGGAGATTGCCAATAAAATCAAAGAATGCGGCGTGGATGTTGCGATGAGTACAAACGGTGTACTGTTTACAGAAGACAAGGCCAAAGAATGCCTTGCTGCGTTTACCTGGATACGATTCAGCATTGCCAGCATGGAAGAAGTTTCCTACAACGCAATTCAGCGCGGGCAGGCCGGCGATCTTGACAGGGTAAAGACAAATCTTGCCCATGCAGTCCGTATAAAGAAAGAACATGGGTTTAAAACAACGCTGGGCGTTCAGTGTCTCCTCATGACAGAGAACGCAGGGCAGCTCCCATCTATGGCAAAACAGCTTC
Organism: Fretibacterium sp.; assembly: GCA_024695065.1. Taxonomy (GTDB): domain Bacteria; phylum Synergistota; class Synergistia; order Synergistales; family Aminobacteriaceae; genus JAFUYV01. The sequence continues at coordinate 2,146 of JAILIX010000044.1, forward strand.
GGGAGATTGGGGTTGATTATCTGACAGTCAAGCCCTACAGTCAGCATAAGCACAGCGAGAACCATCAGGAGATCAATTACGAGTCACTTCTCGCACTGGAACAGGAATTGCGGCAGTATACCACGGAGGATTTTGCCATTTATTTCCGCGCAAACGCGATGCGGAAAATGCATCATGATAAACCTTACAAGGTTTGCCATGGTCTCCCTTTTATGACACATATCGACTCGGCCGGCAATGTCTGGCCTTGCGTGGCGCACATCGGTGCGCGGGAGTTCTGCTACGGAAACATATATGAGCAGCCCTTTGAGGAAATATGGAATGGAGATAAAAGGCGGCAGGTTGTGGAGAAGATGCGCGGCATGGATGTCAACAAAATCTGCCGTGAGGCGTGCCGTCTGGACGAGATAAACAAGTATCTGGATGAGCTGAAGCATCCGGGGGAACACGTGAATTTTATTTAGGAGCATCCAAAAATGGAAAAGGCAACGCCATACAGCAACTTAAAGATATTTGCCCACAGCGATGCATTGAAAGCCATTGGGGAGGGGAAGCGGATAGCACCGGTTTACATCCGCATGAAACCTACAAACTATTGTAATCACAGATGCTACTATTGCAGCTACGCGGATTCGGAGCTGGGGCTCAGGGATGTCGTCAACAGGCAGGACCAGATACCCAGGGACAAGATGCTGGAAATCATATCCGACATGCGGGACATGGAAGTGAAGGCTGTCACCTTCAGCGGAGGCGGCGAGCCGCTTGTCTATCCCTACATTGTTGAGGCGATGAAGAATATTCTGGAAGCCGGAATTGATCTCTCCATCATAACCAATGGGCAGCTTTTAAGAGAGGAGAGGGCGGAAGTGCTGTCCCACGCTAAATGGGTTCGCATTTCCTTTGATTCCGCAAACGCGGAGACCTACTCAAAGGTCCGTTCTATACCCCTGAGTGCTTTTGACGAGGTCTGCGACAACATACGGAACTTTGCCAAAATGAAAGAGGATTTCTGCGAGCTTGGGATTAACTTTGTCATCAACCATGAGAACGCGGCACAGGTCTTTGAGATGGCGAAAATGGTGAAAGAGCTGGGGGTCAACCATATCAAATTCACAGCGCGGGTGACGAAGGATCTTTTCGATTATCATGCGCCGTTCAGGGAGAGCGTCGTTGAGCAGATTCACAGGGCAAAAGCCGAGCTTGACGGGGACGGTTTCCGCGTCATCAATAAGTACGAGGGGGACTTCGACTCGGCTCTGGTCTTTCACAGGAAATACAAGACCTGCTATATCAATAAGCTCTTCACCGTGATCGCTGCGGACTGCAAGGTCTACTTCTGTCACGACAAGGCATATGTATCCAGCGGCGTAGTGGGAGATCTGAAAGGAAAATCCTTTAAAGAGCTATGGTACTCGCCTGAGGTCATAAAGAGGTACGCAGAGTTTGACGCGGAGAAAGAATGCGATCATCACTGTGTCTACGATGACCGCAACGAACTGCTGAATACTTTCTTCAGCCTGGACAGGAATCATATCAACTTCATATAATGGAGGTGTGCCGGGTGACAGAGCTTGAATCCATAGCAAAAGAAATCCGTAAAGAAATTTATAAAATTGCTCACCATGCCGGAGGCGGCCACATGGGCGGAGCTTTCTCCGTGGCGGATATTCTGGCGACGCTGTACTTTGGCGGAGTGCTTCGCTATGATCCACAAAAACCTGACTGGGAGGATCGGGACAAGTTCATTCTGAGCAAGGGGCACTCCTGCTACGCACTGTACGCGGTGCTGGCGAGAGCCGGATTTTTTTCTGAAAAAGAACTGCGGTATGCAGGCAAACCAGGCTCCAGCCTTGGCGGGCATCCTAAACTGCGCGAGATACCAGGTGTTGAGGCCTCGACCGGAGCCCTGGGACACGGCCTTTCATTTGCTATAGGGATTGCCTGTGCGGATAAGATTGACGGCCGTGACAGCCATGTCTATGTTGTTCTGGGGGATGGCGAATGTCAGGAGGGCTCTGTGTGGGAAGGGGCCTTGTCCGCCCCGACTCTGGGGCTGGACAACCTGACCGCTGTGGTCGATCACAACAAACTTCAGGCTATGGACGCGCTGGAAAACATTGTACACATGAAACCCTTTGCTGAAAAGTGGCGGGCCTTTGGCTGGAATGTGATGGAAATTGACGGCCACGATCACGCGCAAATCCGGGAGGCCCTGCTGGCGCGTGCCGACGGAAGGCCTGCAGTTGTTATTGCCAACACCGTGAAGGGCAAGGGGGTTTCCTTCATGGAAAATAAACCAATCTGGCACTTCCGTATGCCCAACGATAAGGAACTGCCAATGCTTATGGAAGAACTTGGACTGACGGAGGCGGAACTGGCATGAGGACAGCTTATCTGAAAGCGCTGCATGAGCTTGCCGCGATGGATAAAAACGTGTACGCCCTCATATCCGACAACGGCGCGATTGTCTACGACCAGTACCGGGCGGACTTTCCGAAGCAGTATTTGAACCTTGGCATCTCTGAGGCGAATATGCTGGGTATGGCTGCCGGCATGGCCTCACGCGGAAAGATTCCATTTGCTTACACTATCGGTGCTTTCCTGGCGTACAGGGCGTTTGAGTTTATCCGGGACGACATCTGCCTGCAAAACCAGAACGTCAAGATTGTTGGTACGGGAGCCGGGGAGGTGTACAGCGGACTTGGCCCCACTCACCACGCTACGGAGGATCTTGGCGGTCTGCGCTCACTGCCCAACCTTACTGTCTTATGTCCCGCAAGCCCAAAGGAAGTTTACGCGGCCACCTACGCGGCGTATCATCATAAGGGGCCCGTTTATCTGAGGCTGGGCACCAACAGAGAACCGGAAATTTATGAGGGTGAGTGTAAGTTTGAGGTTGGAGAAGGCGTTGAGTTAAAGAGCGGCGGCGATGCGGCCATTTTCAGCACAGGCAGCATTCTGAAAGATGTGCTGGACGCTGCTGATTCGCTGGAAAAGGAAGGAATATCTGCCCGCGTCATCAACATCCACACGCTTAAGCCGCTTGACGGGGACATCATTCTTAAAGCCATTCACGAAACGGGGCACATCGTGACGGTTGAAGATCACAACATTATTGGCGGCCTTGGAAGCGCTGTGGCTGAGGTTATCGCGGAATCCGGCATGTGGGTAAAATTCCGGCGTGTGGGGCTGAGGGATTTCTCCCATGGCTACGGTACCTACGCACAAGTCAAAGAGGGCAACGGTGTCGGCAGAAAGCAGATTGAAGAAGTAGTCAGAGAGGTGGCATCGCGGTAATGGCATATATTGATCTGGTTTCTGATGTTCACAAAGCGACGAAGCGGGATTACTTGG
>JAILIX010000047.1 GCA_024695065.1 Fretibacterium sp.
TCGTGTGATTTTATAAGTCAGTATACATCAGCTTTTTTCTTCATGATTACAGCCTCTCACGCTCCGCTTTTCCCGGCGGGCAGGCAGCCCTCTCCCCTGATGCAGACAGAACAGGAGAGGGGAGCCATGGGGAAAGAGGGAGGAATCGCCCGGATTTACGCAGACACAAACCGCGCCGGGGGCAATCCCACGTCATTAAAAAACCGCGGCCCGTGAGGGCCGCGGTTTTTCTGTTTGGGTTGACTGCGTGAAACTACCGCTTCAGGTTTACAACTTCCTCAAGGATCTGGTCGCTGGTGGTGATGACGCGGGTGTTGGCCTGGAAGCCGCGCTGGGCGATAATCATGTGCGTGAATTCCTCCGTCAGGTCAACGTTGGACATCTCCAGGTTCTGGGACAGGATGGTGCCCTTGCCGTTCAGGCCGGCCGGGTCAATGTTTGCGTTGCCGGAGTTGATGGTGGCACGGAACATGGACTCCCCCACCTTCTCAAGGCCCTGCTGGTTGGCGAAGGTCGCAATCGCCACGCGGTAAAGCGGGATGCGCTGACCGTTGCTGTAGTTCCCTGTGATGGTGCCGTCCGTGCCGATGGAGTAGTCATCCAGAATGCCCATGCCGTAGCCGTTCTGGTACACAGCCTTGGTGGTCGTCTCGGAGGCAAACTGCGTCACGCCGTACATCTTGTCGCCGTCTCCGCCCATATTCAGGCTGATGGTCTGGTTGGGCATGCCTATGAGGCTGAAGGGGATAGTAATCTTCGCGTCAAGGGAGCTGCCACTGCCATCAATAACGTTGCAGATGGGGCCGCAGCCGCAGAACTCAATCTCACCGCTGCTGGGCTGAGGAGCGAGGTTGGTGTTAGCCGTCGAAGTGGAGGTAGTGCCATCATCGCAGGTCGGGTTCGAGGAAATCGCATTGCCCTCGGAGTCCAGCAGAAAAGCCTCCCAGCGCCAGCGGTTTTCTGTCACTTTCTTAAAGTTCACCTCAAGGGTGTACTCGTTGCCGTTGCAGTCGTAGATGGTCTGCTTCGTCTGATGGAAACCGCCCTGATTGATGGTGGTTGCCGTCGCCCAGGTGGAGGTCGTCTGACCTGTGACATTCCCTGAATCATCCGTTGTCGTGACCATCACGCCCTGCTGAACGCTCAGTGATGAGCCACCGTTAGCCGTACTGATTCTGAAATTCGCCCCATTGCTGATATTTTCAGAGTCCGAGACCGTGTTATCGTACGGCACCAGCCCCAAAGTACTGAGCGCAGTTTTGGCATCCTCATCAAACTCAACATAATCAAAGGTTCCATCTACCTTAAAGTGTACCGTTGCGTTAACCTTTGCCAGAACGCCTCCGTCCGGGGAGTCCCCCTGGTCATCAAACCAAAGCGTTAACTCTGATGACCTGCCAGCAAGATTAGAACCGGCTTCCTTGGCCGTCTCATCAAATTCCATGATGACGGAATACGTCTTCGTAGAAATCGCATGAGAGGCCGAAGAATCTATCGTTGCAGCATCCACTTTCGTTTCAAGGGTTGCAGACGCATAATTCATGTTCGACAAAACGTTATACTCAAAGAGAGTTTCTCCCCCAACGTAGTAAGTACCCGAAGTTGGAGTGTCGTTTCCCTCTTCATAGAATTCGCCTGTCTTCTCCACCGCTTTCCTGATCTTAAAAACGCCCGTCTCTTCGTCATACTCCGTGATAACCTCTGTATCCGCCCCCGGGAATGTATAGGGTTCTTTCATGCCAATGACATTATCCTCGGAATCATAGACTGCATACTTTGTATCTATCGATAAAACAGGTTTCCCTGTCGACTTAGAAACTCCTGTCATGTCCAGGCGAAGCCATGTGGATGTCGTTTCCGATTCTGTTCCCAGATCGTCGGCGCTCAAGCCCACCTTGATAAGCAGGTAATCCTCACCGACATTCAGAGAATCTGTTTTGGCATAACTGTTCTCGTCATCATTATCCCCCTGAAAATTCGTATTCAATGACATATGATAGCTCTTGCCGTCCATCTCTATCACCGCCGTGCCGGCCGGGTTGCCGGTGTAACCGCAGTGAGCGTTGTAAGGCAGGTCGGCAAAGCCGTAGGGGAGATAGGCTTCACTGCGGCTGTCCAGGTTGCACTGGAACTTGACCTCCGTGGTGGCGTTGGGATCCAGCTTCTTGCCCAGCGGGATGTTGACATTCTCAATGGTGCTGCCGCGGACGTACTCGGAGGGGTTGATGGGGTCCTTCTCCATCTGATACCCCTGGAGCTTGTAGCCCGTGCCGGACTGCACCAGATTGTTGTCCGCATCGCGAACCGTGGCGCCGGCACGCGTGTAGAGCTGAGAGCCTGTGCCGTTATCAAAGACAAAAAAACCGTTGCCGTTGATCATCATATCAGAGACGTTGCCTGTATAGCTGGCCGCCCCCTGGGTATAGATAGTCTCAATGGCGCCGACAGTGACACCCAGTCCTACCTGCGCGGGGTTGATGCCGCCCCGTCCGTCCGCCGGTGCGCTGGCCAGCTTGCTGTTCTGATACATCAGGTCCTGGAAGACCGTGTTGTCCTTCTTGAAACCTGTGGTGTTCGCGTTGGCGATGTTGTTGCCGGTTACGTCGAGCATGGTCTGGTGGGCGCGCACGCCCGTGACCGCTGTCATCAATGATCTGAGCATTTTATGAAAACCTCCGTCGTGTCCTTATATGTCGATCCGTCCACCAAACCGTCCTCATCCTGAGAGCCGGATGATTCTTCTATTATAACTATAACGTACCTTTTATACAAAGCCGGGGCGGCTTACGCCACGTCGGAAACCCCCTGCACCTCGCTGAGAGGCACGTCTCCCTCCGTGGTGCCGAGGATAGTGCCCTTGCTGGGGTCAAACCAAATCTCGTTGACAACAGCGGCCACCTGCTGTGCCTCCTCGCCCTCGCCCTGAGTGAAGGCCACGGCTTTACCGATGTAGCTGACAGCAGAGAACTTGTTGGCCTCGGCCATGCTTTCCATCGTCTTGTTCATGTTCTGCATCTGCTCAAGGCTGCTGAACGTCGCCATCTGAGAGATGAACTCTCTGTCCTCCATGGGATTCAGCGGATCCTGATTGGAGAGCTCCGCAATGAGCAGCTTCAAAAAAGCATCCTTCCCCAAATCGTTGGTCGCGTTGCTCAGAGCCGTGGCAGTGCTCTGGGTGGACCCGGCCACCGAGGTGGCAACAGTGTTGTTTACGTTGGTGGTGACGGCCATATTAAAGACCTCCTCAAGAATATCTCAATTTCCTGTGTATGTATCGGCAGAGAATGCCGCAGACTTAAAGGCCGGTTTTCCGTGGCGGCAAAACCGCAAGAAGTTCCGGATAACCACTGGCCTGCCAGGTGGAGAGGGCGTTGATCTGTTCGCGCTCCCCATCAGAGTATTTGTCATAAATGGCAACGGAATCCATCCCGGCGTTCCGAGCGGCTTCAATGCCCACAAGAGAGTCCTCGAAAACCAGACACTCCCCGGGGGCGGCCCCCAGTTCCTTCATGACGCGCAGGTAAATCTCCGGGCTGGGCTTCATCTCCTTCGCGTCCTCCCTGGCATAAATAAGCGAGAAGTAATCGTCGAGCGCCGCCCTGGACATGAGGTTTTTGTTGCGGGTCCGGTAGAGGGTGAGGTTGGCCTTCCGCGTCGCCGTAGCGATGGTGAGGATGTAGCCCGCCTCCTTCAGCCGCCGTATAAAGACATCGGCGCCTTCTTTGTAGTCCACCTTGTTCTGAAGGTAATCCCGGGCGATGTCGTAGCGCAGCGTGTGAATCTCCTCCCCGCTCAGGGACGAACCATATTTCTTGCCAAGAAAGGCGCAGTAGGCCATATAGGGATTCTCCTCCCGACTGAACCGCCTCAGGGCCTCATCACGCTGCTTCTGAATATCCCCGGCAGGGCCCTCTGCACCGTCCGCCCGTATTTGCCGGATAACCTCCTCGTCCACCGCGTTCCAAATGCCCACGGAGTCGATCAGCGTCCCGTCCATATCAAAAATCATGACCTTTTTGCCGTCGAACAGCCCTTTCTCCAGCATAAGCGCGCCTCCTTCGGCTACTGTTTGTTTGCCCGCCGCATGGCTTCGAACAGCCCCAGAGCACCTTCCAGGCCGGCCGGCCCCTCCGCGTGGGAACCCAGCACAACCCAGCCGCCCTGCCCCCTCAGATGCGGCGCCAGCTCCTCCAGACTTCCCGCGGCGGACGTCTCCTTCTCCCCCACCGTCACTGTCTCCAGGCCAAAGTGCCCGCCAAAGTTGCGGATAGCCGTCAGAGCACAGAGAAGCCGGGTCTCTTCCGGCAGCACGCCAAAGCGGTCCCTCATCTCCTCCATGAGCGAATACAGTTCGTCCACGCCCACCGCCTTCACCAGACGGCGGCAGAGCGTCACGCGCACCTCTTCCTGAGGAATATAGGCGGGGGGGATGGAGGCGCCGGCGCCGCTCTCCCAGGTCAGGCGGAGGTCCGTCAGCTTCATCTCAACCCCCCTCAGCCTCTCCAGCTCCTGCTCCAGCATACGATAGAAGAGATGGAAACTGGCGGCCCGGCTGCTGCCGTGCTGTTTCGTCCCCCCCACTTCCCCGCCGCCCCGGATGTCCAGGTCACGCCGCGCGATGGCGTAGCCGGAGCCCAGTTCCGTCATGGTGGAAATGGCCTCCAGACGGTCAGCCGTGTCCTGCCTCAGTCCCTCCCGATCGGGATAGAAGAAGTAGGCGAAGGCGTTCTCCCCCCGCCTCCCCACGCGGCCCCGAAGCTGGTACATCTGCGCCAGCCCCAGCTCCTGAGAGTCATCGATAATAATGGTGTTGGCCCGTCCCACGTCCAGTCCGCTTTCGATGATCGTTGTGGCGACAAGGATGTCAATCCTGCCGGAGTAGAATTCCATCATTGTGCTCTCCAGCTCCCGTTCCCGCATCTGACCATGGGCAATGCGGATGCGCGCTTCAGGGAAGAAGGCCGACAGCATTTTGTGCTGATCCTCCATCCGGGAGATGCGGTTGGACAGAAAGTAGACCTGTCCGCCGCGGTTCAGCTCGTAGGTGATGGCCTTGCGCACAAGGGCGGTATCCCATGGACCGGCAAAGGTCGTCACCGGAAGGCGGTCCTGGGGCGGGGTGGACAGCACAGAGATGCTGCGCAGGCCCTGCAGCGCCATGGCCAGCGTGCGCGGAATGGGCGTCGCTGACAGACTCAGGATGTCCACCGAACCGTAGGCCCGTTTCAGGCCCTCCTTGTGCATAACACCAAAACGGTGCTCCTCGTCAATGACAAGCAGCCCCAGGCGCTTGAACGCGACGCCGTCCTGAAGCAGTTTGTGGGTCCCGATCACGATGTCCACCGTCCCTTCCGCCGCTCGCTTAAGGATCTGGGTGATGTCCTTTTTTGAGACAAAACGGGACAACAGTCCAACGCTCACGGGGAATCCGGCAAGGCGGGAGCGGAAGGTCTCATAATGCTGCTGGGCCAGAATGGTCGTCGGAACCAGAACGCAAACCTGATATCCGGAGTTGACGGCGCGAAAGGCTGCCCGCAGCGCCACCTCTGTCTTGCCAAAGCCCACGTCTCCCACCAGCAGGCGGTCCATGGGAAAGGGGCCCGACAGGTCGGCCATGATCTCCGACACAGCCCGAAGCTGATCCGCCGTCTCAGCATAGGGAAAGGCCCGGACAAACTCGGCGTAGAGCTCCCCGGGCTCATCCCAGGAAGGACGGCGCTCCATCTCCCGGCGGGCGAAGATCTCCATCAGCACCTTCGCTTCCTCCCGGGCCCGCTGACGGTCCCGTTCCACGCTTCGTTTCCAGCGTGTGCCCCGAAGGCTGTCCAGCTGTGTCTCCTCGTTCTCATGCTCCGCAAGGGGCGTCAGTTTGGAGGACTGGAGCACAGGGATGAGCAGCCTCTGCCCCTGCGCGAACTCCAGCACCAGCTCATCAACGGGAGGAAGGGACCGCGACGGAAGGAGGCCGGCCCCCGTTCTTCCCACGCGGGAAACCGTTTCTATGCCGCGGAAGGCACACAGGCCATAGTCCTCATGAATGACGAGCTGCCCCGGCGAAAGGCGGTCCCTCCATTCAATGGGCACAGCCCCGGCACGGGGCAGATTATCCTCCGCGTCCGCCTCAAGACCGGCCATAATGCCGGAAAGCTCCCTGTCGGAGAGAAAGGCTCGCCGGGCGCCCCTGTCCACAAAACCGGAGGTCAGGGTTCCCTCGTGGATCTCCAGGTCTCCCGCCCTGGAAAGAGGGCCTCCCTTCAGGTCAAGGAAACGCGGATTCGTGGTGTAGACGGAGATCGCGCAGCCCTCCGCCCTGAGCTCCTGACACAGACGCACCGCCGAGCCCGCATCCCCCCGGAAGGGCGGCAGCTCCTCAAAGGGCAGCTCCGCATCGGCGTCCTGCGCCGCATCCGTCAGGCGGAGGTGAGGAAGTTCCGCCAGAGCGTGGAACGTCTCATCCCATTCGGGGATTTCTTCACTGCAGAGCTCGCGCCAAAGCCAGCGGAAAGAGTGAGCCTGGGTTTCGGTCCGCCGCGGGTCGCAGATCAGGACACGGGTATCCCCGGGCAGAAGTTCCACAGGGGCCGCCGGGCGGACCTTCTCCAGACCATGAAGGGAAATCTCATCAAGATCCACAGGATCTGTGCGGCGGCCGCGGCTCATCTGGGTGGCGGGATGAAAGAGCACGATACGCTCCACCTCGTCGTCCATAAATTCGAAACGAAGGGGCATGGCATGAGCGGGGTCAAAGACATCAAGGATAAACCCCCTCACGGCATACTGTCCCGGATACCACACCAGGTCCACCCGCTGGTAGCCGCCGAGCTCCAGCCACGCCACAAGACTGTCCCGCCGGGAGCTCTCCCCTTTCCGGACGGTCAGCTCCACCGTTCCCAGCAGACAGGGGGCCATCAGCGCACCTGGGGTAGCGGCCAGCACTCCCTCCGGTTCCTGGACCCAACGCCGAAGGACCTCCCCGCGCTCCAGACGCAGAGGGCGGCTTTCAATCCCCTGAGAGGTCAGGGGCGGCTCGCTCAGGAGGAGGGACTCGCGGCCCAGCCTGCGGCAGTTACCCGCAAACTCCGTTGCCTGGCGGAGGTCCGGCAGCACAGCCAGCACACGGCCCGCGGGACAGGCCCACGCCCGCGCCGCGCCGCCTCCGCGCTCCAGCACCGCCCCGCCGATTTGCCAGAGCTCACCCGCCTCATTCAAATCTTTCAGCACCGGCCGATCTATCCTTGCCATACACAAAGCCCCTCCTGAAATATTAACCTGTCCCCAATTTATATTTTATCTTGTTCTGGGCTAAAATAGGGAAGAGATTTCTGCTGAGGAGGTAGCTGAAGTGAAAAAGATTGGATTTGTCGGATTGGGCATCATGGGGAAGAGCATGGCACGGAACCTGATGAAGGCGGGTTTTGAACTGCATATTTTTGCCCGGTCCCGGGCGAAGGTCGAGGATGTCATCAGCGAGGGGGCGCAGTTCCATGACTCCATCGCCGGCTGTGTGAAGGGCTGTGATGCGGTCATTACCATCGTTGGATTCCCGAAGGATGTTGAGGAGGTCTACTTCGCCGGAGGGAACATCCTGGACAGCGCGGAGAAGGGGACGTACCTCATCGATATGACCACCACCAGCCCCGCCCTGGCTGAAAAAATCTATGCGGAGGGGACAAAGAGGGGCTTTCACGTCATGGATGCCCCTGTAACGGGCGGGGACACCGGAGCGAAGAACGCCACGCTCTCCATCCTCGCCGGGGGGGACAAAGCGGATTTCGACGTCTGCCTTCCTCTGTTCCGCGCCATGGGGACGAACATCAATTATCAGGGGAAGGCCGGCTGCGGACAGCACGCCAAGCTCGCCAACCAGATCATGATTGCCGGGGCACTGTCCGGCGTCTGCGAGGCGCTGGCCTACGCGCGGGCCAAGGGGCTGGACCTCAGCGTCCTTCTGAAGTCCGTATCAACAGGGGCCGCAGGCAGCAAACAGCTCGATGCCTTTGGACCTAAAATCCTGGAGGGGAACTTCGAACCGGGGTTCTTCATGAAGCACTTCATCAAAGACATGGGGCTGGCTGACGGGGAAGCGCAGGAAAGCGGCCTTCAGCTTGAGGTGCTCCAGGCCGCGCTGAAAAACTACAGAGGTCTGGAGGAAAAGGGACTGGGCAATCTTGGAACTCAGGCTCTGATCAAACACTATGACCGGACTCTGTAAAAAGGCATGAAGAACCATGCCTTTCTGATATAATAAGCCAGTTTAAAGGGGCAAGGCAGGACGGATATTCAACTTGACACAGGGGGAATTTTTCAGCCTCCCCCGCCCCCTAGGAGGTCATGATGCATTATAAACGTTTTCCTCTGGGCGCACTCTGGACGAACGGTTATCTTTTTTGGGATGACGACAGAGAGGCGTTCTTTGTCGATCCGGGCGGGGACGCCGCCGAGGTGCTGACTTTTGTGAATGAACAGGGTCTGAAACTGAGGAAGGTTCTCCTGACCCACGGGCACCTGGATCACTTCGCAGGCCTGCACAGTCTGGAACCCGTCGTGGGGAATGAAATCTACGTTGGGCACGGCGACGCCGCCCGTCTGCGCAACCCCGCCCAGGCACTTCAGGATCTCCTGGGAATTCAGTGTGAGCCCATCACGGACTTCCAGGAACTCAGAGAGGGCGATATCCTCCACGTGGGGGGAATCACGATACAGGTCATGGAAACCCCCGGACACACGGAGGGCGGAGTGTGCTATCTTATAGAAGATGCGGATGAGAAGCTCCTGGCGTCCGGGGATACTCTCTTTGCGCAGAGCGTGGGGAGAACGGATCTGGAGGGCGGGGATCAGGCTGTTCTGGAAGCGTCGCTGCGGCGTCTCGCCGCTCTTCCGGACAACCTTTCTGTTCTGCCCGGGCACGGCCCGGAGACCAGCATCGGTGAGGAGAGGAAGCGCAACCCCTATTGGCCGAGGTGAGAGGTCCGGAGGGGGCGGGGGACAGAAATTTTTTTCCCCTGTGTCAAAGTCAGAGGTGATAAAGAATGTTTAAATATCTGTCTGGGGTATTGGGACAGGATGTGGGGATAGATCTGGGCTCCGCAAATATCGTGGTCTATGTCAAGGATAAGGGCATTGTCCTCAGCGAGCCTTCGGTGGTGGCGGTGAGGAAGCTTCCCCGCGGCAAGGGGCTGGAAATCATCGCTGCGGGACGGGATGCCAAGGCTATGGCCGGCAAGGTCCCCACTGGCATTGACGCGATATGGCCGCTTCAGGAGGGGGTCATCGCCAACTTCGACATGACGGAGGAGCTGATTCGCTACTGTCTCCGCAAGGTCGGCGGCGGCTCAATATCTCATCCCCGGGTGGTCATCTCCGTCCCTGCGGAGGTCACGGAGGTGGAACGCAAGGCTGTTGTGGACGCCACGCTCGGCGCGGGGGCCAGTGAGGCTTACGTTGTGGAGGAGCCCATTTCCGCTGCGCTGGGCGCGGGACTGCCCATCGATAAACCCAGCGGCTGTATGGTTATCGATATCGGCGGCGGCACCAGCGAGGCCTCTGTCATTTCTCTGGGAGGCATCGTGGTCAAGCAGTCTCTCCGCACGGCAGGGAGAATGATGGACAACGCCATTATCGGCATGATCCGTCAGCGCTATGCTCTGCTCATCGGTGAGACGACGGCAGAGGAAGTCAAGAACACTATCGGCTCCGCCCTGCCGCTTTCCCCGGAACTGGAGATGGCTGTGAAGGGACGGGATCTGTCCAACGGCCTGCCCAAGATCGACAACGTATCCTCCGTGGAGGTCCGTGAGGCGCTGGAGCCCATCTTCACCAGCATTGAGGAGATGGTGAAGGTGGCGCTGGAGAAAATGCCCCCGGAGCTGGCAAAGGACGTCGTGGACCGCGGTATTATCCTCACCGGCGGCGTCGCGCTCCTGAAGAGCTTTGCCGAGCGGCTTTCCCGAACCATCAATACGCCGGTTATTGTGGCGGAGGAACCTATGTTCTCCGTGGCAATAGGCGTGGGGAAAATATTGGAAAACCTTGGGGCCATGCGCCGGGTCCTGACTTCTATTGAACGTGGCTCACGCTGAGCAGCCATGCGGCGGATGCCGGACAGCGATATGAGGGCAAGTCATGTTTGACCACCACCCTTCCCGGGGGATACAGCGGCACCGTGAGCTGGTACATGGTCTGTTAGCCCTCATTCTTGGGCTGTTTCTTCTTGGCGGGGGGGCCAATCTGGGGATATCAAAGTCTGTGGTGGACCTGTGGGGGGGAATGCTGTCCATTCCCGAGTATCCGGCTGCCCTTCTTCGGAGCCTTTTTCTGGAATGGCAGGCCCGTTCTCAGGACCGTCTGGTCCTTGAGGATGAACTGGTGCGGCTGCGGGAAGAGAATGCAAAGCTGCGTCTTCTGGAAGCAAACCTGGCCAACGAAAAGATACTCTCTGAACTGGTCACCGGGATGCGTGAGGCCAGAGTAATGCTCCGGGCCCCCATGTCCTGGTGGAATGAGGTCCGCATTGACGTGGGGAAACTGGAAAACGTAAAGGAAGGAATGCCTGTTTTTCATCATGGCTACCTTGCCGGCCGGATAAGCTCCGTTTCAAGGCTGTCCTCCTGGGCAGAAATTTTAACCTCTCCCTCTCTGCTGATTCCCGTCGTGGTGCAGGAGACACGGGAGCTGGGGGTCGTCATGGGGAACGGTGAGGGAGGCGTTCTTCTGAAATATATCCCCGCGGGACGCGGCGAGAGAACGGGAATGAGGCTCGCTACCGCACTCATTGGAGAACAGATTCCGCCGGGACTTCCCATCGGGAAGATTGCAGAGGAGCTGGAAAAAACACCGGACGGCTATGTAACCTATCGCGTAGAGCCTGGGGCGGATTTTTCCCGGTTTTACTCCATCTCATTGGAGGCAATGCCATGATTATCTCTCTGCTCTGGCTGCTCCAGGACATCCTAACTGTTCTCTTTGGAGGGGTGATGCAGATCCCGGAGCTCTTTCTGCTGGGCATCGTTTACCGTCTGCTGAAGGATGAGGATGAGGAACGGGTCTGGGCCATCTGGAGCGCCTTCCTGGGAGGGCTTTTGTGGGATCTCCGCTGGGTCGGCATCCCGGGGTTCTTCACTTTTGGTTATGTAGCCGTGGTGCTGCTGGTTCTCTGGCTGTGGAGTTCCCTTCCTCTTCAGGGGCGCACGGGGCTCGTCGCTTTTTTGCTGCTGGAGTCGTCTCAGCTTATTCCTCCCCTGCTGCCCGTGCTTATCCTTGGAGGAAACACAGGAGGCAGTTTTTTCCTGATGGAGCAGATTTACGCGCTGCCGGCGTTGCTTTTTTGCCTCTGGCTTTACGGGCGGCACACCAGGGAGGCAGGGGGAACTTTTTCCCTGAGCTCCAAATGAGAAAAGGACCGCGCGGTGAGCGCTTAAATCATTCCCATGCCTGAAATTCGCGATCTTCTGGAAAAGCGGCTGAAAATCCTTCTGAGCTGTCTTCTTGGCTCTATGCTGTTCCTTCTGGCCGGGCTTTACTACTGCCAGATTTACCAGGGGGACAAGTACGTCCGTCTGGCTTACAATAACCGTCTCCGCCTGATCCGCTTCACCGCGCCGCGGGGCGAGATCTTTGACCGGAACGGCGTCCCCCTGGCCGTGAACGAGACAACTTTCAGCATCATGGGTTATCCCATGGACCTGAACACACCGGAGAAGCTGGAGAAGTTCAGCACCGTTCTCATTCGGCACGGGATCCCGATGACCGTTTCCAATCTGGAGCAGATTATTAAAAAGCAGCGTCAGGCTCCCTACCGCGTGATGCGCCTGGTGCCCAACCTGACAATGCCTCAGATGGCGGACCTCGCGGCGGACGCGGATTTTCCCCTGGAGCTGTTTCCCCTCTCCGTCTGGCGGCGCACCTATCCGGCTGGAGCCATGGCCGCCAATGTTTTGGGCTATGTAGCTGAGATTTCTGAAGAGGAACTGAAGGCCCATGCGGAGAACGGGTACCTGGGAGGGGACCTGATCGGCAAAGCGGGGATTGAACGCTCCTATGAGAAATTTCTGCGCGGAGAGGCCGGAGAGGAAGCCATTGAGGTGGACGCGCGGGGACGAAGGGTCCGCACGCTGGACTCTCACCCAGCCATAAAGGGCGAGGACCTGCACCTGACACTGGATATGGGCGTGCAGAAGCAGGCGGGGGAACTTCTGAAGAACTACCGGGGGGCGCTCGTGGCTATGGACGTCCGGACGGGGGCAATTCTGGCTTTGGCCTCTTCCCCCACTTACGACAACAACCCCCTGGCATGGGGTGTATCCGGGCAGGAGTGGAGGCGCATCGCGGAAAATCCCTCCCGTCCCATGATGAACCGGGCCATTTCCGGCATCTACCCCCCTGCCTCCACCTTCAAGGCCTTTATGTCCATTTCAGCCCTGGAGGAGGATGTCATCACAAGTTCCACGACGTTCAACTGCGCCGGGGCGCTCCGCGTGGCCAACCGGAGCTTCCGCTGCTGGCGGCACAGCGGACACGGACCGGAAAACGTGCTGACCGCCCTCCAGCACTCCTGCGACGTGTTTTTCTATCAGGTGGGACTGCGGATGGGCATCGAAAGACTGATAAAATGGGGGCGGAGATTCCAGCTTGGCCAGCTCACAGGGGTGGATCTTCCAGGGGAGCAGCCGGGCGTCATCGCGGGTCCCGAATGGAAACAGAGGCGTTTCAGGGAGAGCTGGTATCAGGGGGACACGGTGAACTACTCCATTGGTCAGGGCTACATCCTGATGACCCCCCTTCAAATCGCACGGGTCTATGCGGCCATCGCAAATGGGGGTAAACTTGTGACACCGCATCTCTGCGCTCTGAGTTACCAGAAGCCGAGAGATCTGCATCTGACTCCGGAAAAACTTGCCCTTGTGCAGAAGGGACTGGAGTACGTCGTGAGCCGTGGAACGGGCTCTAGGGCCGGACGGTTTGGCGTCACCGTCGCCGGCAAAACGGGGACGGCTCAGAACGCTCATGGTCCTGACCACGCGCTGTTTGTGGGCTACGCCCCGGCGGAGGCCCCGCGGTACGTGGCGGCAGCGGTTATCGAGGCAGGGGAACATGGAAGCAGCGTTGCATCACCCATGGTGGGTGCGCTTCTTGCTAATATGCTGAGCCATCCTGCAGGCCAGGATCAGGAGAAGATGGTTACGGAAGATGGGAGCACTACAAAACAGAATGAAGACGTTTCAAAAGCACACCACTGAAAATATACGTGAACCGCAGGCCCCTTCCAGGCGCGGAGCAGAAGTCCAGATTCATTTGGAGAGACGGCCCTACGGCATTCGCATCATCATGCCCGTTCTCCCCAGCGAGGGTACGCTGCTGGATATTCTGCTGAGGATTCCCTCAAAGGCATATCTGCTGCCCAAGGAGGAAGGGATTGTGCTGGACTTCCAGTCCCGCGTCTGTTCATCGGTGTTCCTCGTCCGGCTCATGCAGAAGCTGATATGGGGAAAGCGCGTTCGTGTGCTGGCATGGATTTCCACCAATGCGGAAACACTGAGTCTCTTCCGAAGTTTCGGACTTTCTGTGGAGGAACCCCATCAGCCCATTGAGGGCAAGTCTCTGACGACACCTGTGGTCAGCCCCCCAAAGGCACCGGAAGTCAGTCTCAGAAACCCGGTGATGCTCAAGCTTATCTGCACATCTCTGAGGGGCGGACAGACCATTGAGGCTCCGGGGGACGTCATCCTTTGGGGACACCTGAACCCCGGAGCGGAAATCATCGCGGGAGGAAATGTGGTTGTGGCCGGCCGTCTCCGCGGACTTGTCCATGCGGGACAGGTCAGCAACGCTGAGACTCCGGAGAGCAATGCGTCAGATATCTTTATCCTGGCGGGATCCTTCGAGTCCCCGCAGATCCGGATTGGGAACAAGCTCTGCTACCCGGACGCTTCAACCTACGGCTGGGGCGAGTCTGTTCTTATCACATTGGAGGATGGCAAGCCCACTATCCGGGTAAACAGCCTGCTGAAGGAATCTGCCGGGAAAAGAAAACATAGGTGATTGGGGACAATCTGGAAAAAAAATGGTCCTTTGTGTAAAATATAAAGGTTGACGTTTAATTTATGAATGGAGGGTTTTGATTGGGAGCGCGGGTTATCGTTACGACCTCCGGAAAAGGAGGGGTCGGAAAAACTACTTCAACGGCAAACATCGCTGCGGCGCTGGCAAAATTCGGCAAGAAGGTTGTTGCCATTGATGCCGATATAGGGCTGCGTAATCTGGATGTGGTAATGGGTTTGGAGAACAGGGTGGTGTTCAACTTCATCGATGTGATTGATGGGAACTGCCGCCTTAATCAGGCTCTGGTAAAAGATAAGCGGGTGCCCAATCTTTACCTGTTGCCCGCGGCTCAGACGCGAACCAAGGATGCCGTCAATCCGGAACAGATGGTTGCGCTCTGCAATCAGCTCAAGTCGGATTTTGACTATATCCTTCTGGACTGCCCGGCCGGCATTGAGGGTGGCTTCAAGAACGCGGCGGCCGGCGCGGACGAGGCTCTGGTGGTCACGACCCCGGAGATTCCCGCTGTGAGGGACGCGGATCGAATCATCGGCATGCTGGAGTCCATGGGAAAATCCCCGATACGCCTCATTATCAATCGTCTGCGTCCCGAGATGGTTCAGGAGGGCGATATGCTGGCTCAGGATGATATCCTTGACGTCCTCTCCATCCCATTGATCGGCATCGTGCCGGAGGATGAGAGCGTCATCAAGTCCGCCAACAACGGCGAGCCGATGACAATGTCCCTGAATTCTCCCGCGGCTCAGGCCTATCTCAACATCGCGGAGCGAATCATGGGAAATGATGTTCCCCTGATGGACCTCAATGCTTATGCCGATCACAGTTTCCTCCGTCGAATTAAGAAATTCTTCAAGCGGCGTTAGCAGGTAGGAGGAGATAAATATGGGTTTTTTAAAAAATTTTTTTGGAGGATCCTCCAGCGGTTCCGGCCAGACGGCAAAAAACAGACTCCGCATCGTCCTGGTTCACGATCGGACGGATATTTCTCCACAGCTTCTTGAGGATCTCCGTCAGGAGATGATTGGTGTCCTGACAAAATATATGGATATTGACACAAGCAAGATTGAACTCGATCTGGACCGCGATGAGCAGGCTGTAGCTTTTGTTGCCAATGTTCCTGTGCTCCGAATCAAGCGGGGCAGCGGCACATGGGTTGAGGATGACTGACGTCGCACAGCGCTTATGGAATCACAGTCCATCTCGCTTATTAAGGAGGATATTGCTTTTCTGGACCGCCCTATGATAGGGTGCGTGCTGGTCTTGGTTTTGTGGGGCATCGTTTGTATCTACAGCGCCGGCGCCGGTTCTCTGGGTCAGGGGGGAGAATTGGCGGTAAAACAGACGCTGTGGTTGTTTTTAGGGTGTTTGGCTCTGATTGTGGTTATGATTGCGGGGCACAACCGACTTTTGGATGCTGCTTACTTTATTTACGGCCTGACGCTGCTGATACTGCTTTTCACGCCATTCCTCGCTCCCAAAGTCAAGGGGGCTCAAAGCTGGATACCCATCGCCGGGTTCCGTTTTCAGCCTTCAGAGCTCGCCAAGATTTCCCTTATCCTGATGATGTCGAAATTTTTGAGCCGGTACCCGCCTCTCACCTTCAGGACATTTCTCGCGGGCCTTGGGGTGATGGCTGTGCCCGTTCTTCTGGTGCTGCTTCAGCCGGATGCGGGAAGTGCGCTGGTCTACGTTGTTATTTCCCTGGGAATGCTGTTGGCGGCGGGGGCCCCGCTGCGTTATCTGGGAGGGCTCATCGGGGCAGGAGCGGCGTTTTTGCCCTTCGTCATTCTCTTTGGACTCAGGGAGTACCAGCGGATGCGTCTTCTGGTCTTCATCGACCCCATGAGGGACCCTCTGGGCGCAGGGTATAACGTTATTCAGTCCCGTATCGCCGTGGGATCAGGAGGCTTTTGGGGCAAGGGCTTCATGATGGGAATGCAGAGCAAACTTCGTTTTCTGCCGGAGCCGCACACGGACTTTATCTTCAGTGTCTGCTCTGAGGAGTTTGGCTTCGTTGGGGACGTGCTGCTTCTCATCCTGTTCGCCGTCCTCTTCTGCCGCATCATTGGCGCCGGGGCCCGAAGCCGTGACCCCCGTTGCAGAATCTTCGTGGCCGGCGTGGCCATGTGGATATGGGTCCAGATGTTTGAAAGCATTGGGATGAGCATTGGACTGATGCCTGTAACCGGTCTGCCCCTGCCCTTCCTCAGCTATGGCGGGAGCGCTCTTCTCTCCCTTTTCATCGTCCTCGGCCTTGTCGAGAGCATCTACATTGAAAACAATAAATTCAGGAGTGTGATTCATGCTCTTTCCTGAGTTCCATCAGCCGCATTGGGCTCTTCTGTCCCAGGCGGCGCGTCCTTCGCGCTACAGCGGCAGTGAATGGCGCGGCTATCCTGTGCCGGATTGGGACGGCCCGGAGGGAAATCACCTGCGCGTCTGTCTGGCCTTCCCCGATGTTTACGAAATCGGGATGAGCTATTACGGCTTTCAGGTTCTTAGCTCGCTCATCCGGAGGCTGGGCTGTCTTGTTGACCGTGCCTACTGTCCCTGGGTGGACATGGAGTCGTTGCTCCGTGCCCATGATTTGCCTCTGGTCTCTGTGGAACAGCGGCGTCCCCTGGGTGAATTTGACGTCCTGGCCTTTACCCTTC
>JAILIX010000063.1 GCA_024695065.1 Fretibacterium sp.
CAGCCGCAATTACTACGTTTAGGAGTATAGCACACAGACTGACGGCTGGCAAGTGCAAAATGATTTCTGTGCAATTTTCTGTCCCCAGCCTTTGCAGCGCAGCATTCCTTCGCTTTTTTCCCCTTTCCCGGGGCCGGGTAGGATCTCCCCGGTTTTTGCCCTTTTTGACCTAAATGCGTCAGTAAAGGTCAGAATAAACTCCGGGAACCTCCTCTTCAATCGCTGCGCTGCAAAGCTCCGCGCTTCATACAGACAGCCGGTAGGATCTCCCTCTGAAAAATTTTACACAACCTGCTCTGTGGCAATATCAGGGAGATACAGGGAGAGCTCAGACACATCTGACGCGTCCTGCTCTGTGGTGCCTGCCTATTCTTTTGTCAATTTGCGGCGTTACTCTCTCCAGCGGACCGCTCGCCTCACAGCAAAACAACATCCGCCGGCAAAATATCCTTTATCCCTCGCTTATCCTCTCCCATTATAACACAAACTCACGCCGTTTCTTACACCCCCTCAACACCCCTCACAGGCAAAAGTAGTCCATGGCCAGCCTCAACAGATGACGACGCCGACGCTTCAGCGCCGTCTCGCTGACCCCAAGCTTCACGGCAATCTCAGGCCACGTCCCTCCCGCAAAATATCTCAGCTCCAGCAGCTGAAACAGCTCACGGCTCCGGGAACTCTCCAGACCGTAGTCCTCCCTCAGATCCTCCAGCATACGGGTAATGGGCTCCGTTCGGCTCTCAAGCTCCGCAATCTGACGCTCCAGACGGTCGATCCGCTCCATCCTCTTCGCCACAGGGTCCCCGGGAACTCCCCCTCCGTAACGCTCATAACTCACCCCACGATTCGACGGGGACGCCTCCAAAAGACCCAGTCGACCCCGCAGCGTCCTCAGACGCGACAGGTTCAGCCTGTAGCCGTATAAACACTCCTCCGCCCTCCGGCTTGCCTCCCGGTCATCCACTCCGGACTCCACGCTCCGTTCCCGCGTCTCCACCTCGGCTCCTCCTTCCCGCCTCCGCCATACCCCTGCCATTCACTCATATGAGGTGCTTTCACTTTCACATGGCTATGCCATGTGGACGGATATCCTGCCATTTACTCATATGAGGCGCTTTCACCCTCCCCGTTCAGCTGAAGGGTGTAGCAGCGTTCCTTCAGACGGCTCATGAAGCCGGCGGGCCTGAAGATGTCGTTCTCCTCGCGGATAACCCCAAGAGCCAGCAGATCACGGATCCCCTTGTAAAAGGCGGTCCGCCTGGCTCCCTGGGTGGAGGCGCTGCTCAGGCTGAAGAACACCTCACGCCACGCCTTCCTCTCCACCCCGGCAAAGTTCCCGTCCCCGTCCAGCAGACCCAGAGTCCCCGCCGCCTTCTCAAAGGTCCGGAGCGCAAAATTCTGCGCCCGGGTCAGACTCTCCTCCCTGACCTCCGACGCCGCGGTCCTCCTGAGTACACGGGTGGTGATCTGAAAACCGTCCTCGTCAAACCACCCGGGAACCTCCGCCAGAACCATCTCAAAATTCAACGGCTTCTGCCGCTCCGCGTCCTTGTTCTTCGTCTGGTTCAGCGTCAGGCAGCTGTCGCCGTCCCCGCGGACCTGTATCTCCACATCCATGGCCCCACGCCAGGCAGAGGAGCCCCGGGCACGGTTCTGGGCGGTCTCAGAGACGCCGCTGTGATGGATCAGGCAGACGGCGCACCGAAACTCCCGCTGAAGGGCCGTGCAGGCGTCCAGCATGGTCTTGGTGTCCTGGGCCTTGTTCTCGTCCCCGGCCATAAAACGGTTCAGCGTGTCCGCGATGATCAGGCAGGGCTCCGTCTTATAGCTCCGGATCTCGTTGATGACGTCCCTCAGACCCTCCGGCGTGTTCAGGTCCCTCGACTCCTCGCTGAGATAGACCGGCAGGTCCTTCACACCCCTCCGGGCGCTCCACCCCACAAAACGCTGCTTCAGGCCGGTGTACCCCTCGCCGGTCAGATAGACCACAGGGCCGTGCTTCAGCTTCATCCCGTGCCAGTCCCTGACCTCAGGACAGGCCACGCTGGCCGCCATGTCAACCACGGCAAAGCTCTTGCCGGCTCCGCTGGGACCAAAGACCATGTGCATCCCCTCCGCCTGAAGCCAACCCCGGATAAGCCACCGGACAGGCTGGGGCTGAAGGCAGAAATGGGAAAACGGAAAGATCCAGTGCCTCCGCTGGCCCTTCAGCAGCAGCTCCCTCAGGTTATTCCCGGCCAGAGCGTAGTCGTTGGCGTCCCCTGTGACCGGCGGGATAATCACCCGTCCCCCCGCCGCCTCCGCCGCCGCCTCCGCCGCCCTCTGGCCCGTGCCGCTGAGGTCGTTGTCCCCCACAAACACGATGTCCGCCCCGGGCCTGGCCTCCCGCAGAGTCTGACCCACCCGGAACAGATTCCCCGCGTTGAGCCCCACCCACACCTCACAGCCTGTGGCCTCGTGGACGCTGGCCGCCGTGGCGTAGCCCTCAGCCACAAAGCAGATGTCCGCGGCGGGCTTCCACGCCGGAATCCGGAAAAAGCCCCCGGCCGCCCGCCCCCCGTAGTGGAACTCCTTCTTCCCGTCCGCGCCGATGTACTGCAGCGACGTGATCTCCTGCCCGATGAAAACCGGCATGATCAGCCGCCCGTCCCCCGTGCTCCGCAGACCGTGGTTCCGGACCTTCTTCTTTTGCAGATAGGGATGGCTGTCCAGCGCCTCGGGCGCCTGGTTCCAGATCTCCCGGCAGGTCCTGGCCGCCCTCTCCTGACGCTGCAGGATGCTGGCGTCCCGCTTCGCCCTGGCCAGACGGTAGTGCTCCTCAAGGAGCGCGCTCTCGCCGGCGCTCAGGGGCTCCGTCCGGATGGCGCGCCACCGGAAGGACTCCCCCGTCCGCCAGTTTCCAAAGGCCCCGGCGGGAACCCCGCTGCCAAACAGCACATACCAGCCGCTCTTCTCCGACCCCTTGTCCCCGCTGGTCCTGAAGCGGCGCAGATTTCCGTCCAGCACCACCGACTCCGGCGCGGAGCCCGTCTTCTCAAAAATGACCTGCCTGGCCTGCTGATCCGGCGGCACGGCGGCAGCGTTGAAAACGTTTTTAAAGTTCTGAGGCAAACGCAAAATTCTTCTCTCCCTTCAGTCTGAGACCGGCTTTCCGGCCTCCCCTTTTTTTGAATCCCGGCCCCCGGTCATGGGGGCGCTTCTGCTTCTGTTTCCGTTTCCGTCCCGGCGGTCCTTCCCTGTCCCGGAGGGCAGGGCTGTCGGGATTCCGCTGGCGCGAAGAGGGGCGAATCCGTTTCCGCCCCCGGAGGAAGGTCAGGATCATGCCGCAGTCCCCAAAGTTGATAAGGTTGGTCTCGTCTCCAGTGGCGAGGCCGGTTTTACCGGTCTTGTCTGCCGCTCCCCGATGGAACTGGTTCTCTGGGCAGTGACTGCGTCGATGTCCTTCCTCCCTGAGCCCGCGCTGTCAGACTCAAGCGGAGCCCCCGGCCCCATGGCCGGCATTTTTCGCGTCCTGAACCCCTGTTTCCTGACCTGGGACAGGATGAGGAGCCGGCTTCCCCGCCGGCGGTCCCCGGTTTCCCCCCGCTCTAAAAGGGCAGGTCCGCCTCCTGGCGGGGCTCCCGCCTGCCCTTCAGCAGGTCCCGGGACAGCACTCCGCCCTTTCCGTTGACGACACGGACGCCGTCAATCTCATAAATCCCGTTTCCGTCCTCATCGCTGCCCATCAGAGGCCAGGGCACAAGGTCCGGATGCAGAACGTGGCGCGGGCAGCCCTCCCGCTGTTCCTCCGGGGTCATGGCGTGCAGCGGGATGTTCTCGCACTGCCAGCCGTCCTTCCCCGGCGTTACGTGGGCGCAGGTGCGGCAGCTGACGCAGCCGGGCTCAATGGGGCGGGTCCCGGGGCAGAATGGCCGCGCCGGGCACTGACGGCACTGAGTCCGGGAGGGATCCGTGCTCAGCGCCGGAGGAATCCGTTCCTTCAGGGCGATCTCCGCCCCCCGCCCGATGATGTCCTTCGCCGCCACGGGATGATATTCCACCCGCTCGGTGTACAGCTCGCCGTTGTCCCTGCAGAGGGCCACACAGAGGGCGCGGCGGATTCCTGTCCCGTGCATCCAGCACTGGATTTGGCACCAGCGGCGGCGCTGGGCGTCAAACACGCCCTTCCGCTTCAGTTCCGTGAAGGCTTCCAGGCTGTGGGCGCTGAACTCCGCCACGTGACGGGACTTCGGCGCCTCCGGGACGCCGCTTTCAATAATGCCGTCCGGGCTGCCGGCCACATGGGGCGCCAGTTCCACCCGGCGCCGGCCCCCGTCGTCGGGGCAGGTGCTGTGGATCTCGATCCCGGCGCGGCGGAGGTTCTCCACCATGAAGGCTGTCTCCCGGCGGTCCCTGTCGGCCAGCCGCCGGATCCGGCCGGAAGGCCGCTCCAGGACGGCCCAGCGGAAGGAGAGCCACAGCCGCCGTCCGCAGGGATGTCCCAGCAGGGACGCGTCCAGATGGGGGCAGGGAAGTTCCTCCTCCTGCTGCTCCCACCAGCGGTCGATGAGCGCCGCGGTGTCCTCAGGTTTTGGGACCGCCGTCATGACGTCTGCGTGAACCACGGCTTGTCCTCCGCCGGGGCGAAGGCGCCGACGGAGCGGGGTGTGTCCGGGGCGCCGGGCTGCGGGTCCTCTGTTTTCCGGAAGCCCCTGACCCGGTTCCTGGGCCCATAGGGGTCCTGTCCCTCCTCGATCTCCACCCGGACGCTGCAGGTCAGGCCGATGAGCTGGTCCGTATCGCTGAACCGGCGGATCTGCTCCGGGCCCATGCCGCCGGCCAGAAGGAGGCTCCTGAGCTGCTGCTGGCCGATTCGGGCCGCCTCCTGGTTGTCGTGGACGATGTTGAGGCAGGTGAACAGCCTGCGTCCCTGAAACTTCGGCCCCAGCACGTCGAACTGCACGTGGATGTACTGTCCCCGTCCGCTTTTGGCCTGCCGGACGTCTGCGCCGCTGACCCTGACCGTGTAGTCGCCCTCCGGCAGCAGGTCAGGGCTGCCGGCCTCCGCTGACTTGAAGCTCTTGAGAAAATCCTGTGATAAAACCGCCATTCCGGCTCTACTCCTCTCTGACGCGGGGTGTCACTGTGAAGGACGCCCTGCCCGGTGTCATGACCACCGCCGGGGCGAACAGCTGTTTCGCGCTGTTTTCCGCCTGGCGCCACTCCCGCCTGATCAGTTCCGGCTTCCACCGGAAGCAGGTCTCCATCATGT
Organism: Fretibacterium sp.; assembly: GCA_024695065.1. GTDB lineage: Bacteria > Synergistota > Synergistia > Synergistales > Aminobacteriaceae > JAFUYV01. The sequence goes on from JAILIX010000063.1 coordinate 5,252, forward strand.
CCTGAAGGCCGTGGGTCTCCGCGATTTCCCGGAGAAGGGCCCCGTCGATCCGGACGTTGATCCGCCGGTCCAGCCGGACCCGGTAGCCCCCGGCCACCCGTGTCATGCG
>JAILIX010000086.1 GCA_024695065.1 Fretibacterium sp.
GCACTCCCGCCGGCGGCAGCACCATCCCCGCCACGCAGGCCACGCCGCCCCAGAACCCCGCGACACGGTAGCCGTAAAACATGGCGATGTTGCCTATCATCGTGCCGGGAAGGCTGCGGCCAATGCTGGTCAGGTCCAGCAAATCCGCGGCGGCAAGCTTTCCCCTGCCGGGCAGGGCGGCCTGCCCTTCCCCATCCACGTAAAGCTGTTTCATCTGCGCCACAATGCTCCACCCGCCGCCAAAGGTGAAGCAGCCAAATTTGAAGAACTGGAAGAAGAGTGCCCAGAACACAGCAGATTTTTTCATCACAGGCCTCATTGTTTTTATTTTTTTAATCCGCGCCAGGGCCCCCCAAAGGATGCCTCTCCCCATAAAGGGCCCCTGGCCGCGCACGCCGTCAATGAGAAGGCATCCCGCCATCCTGAAATTATGCTTAGTATAGCACGATGGAAGGGGGCCAGGCTGCCGGCCGCTGATCGCAGCCGTTTTCTGTGATATAATATAAAAATTTTGGAGGGCTGGCCGAGTGGTCGATGGCGGCTGACTTGAAATCAGTTGAGGTGCAAGCCTCCAGGGTTTCGAATCCTCTGCCCTCCGCCAAATAAGAAAATCGTGATAAATAGATATGCGGGTAACGCCCCGGACTGAAGAAACAGACGGGGAAAACATTTTCCCCCTGCAAAAAGTTCTCAAGCGAGGTTTCACGGAAAATGCCATTAAAATCGCTGCCCTCGTTTGTGTAATGGATAACGCTTGCATGAATAAACGGCTTTTTGACATAGATGCCGTAGTGATAATACACACCATGCCACCTCTTGACCTTGATGACGCTGCCATTGAGTTCGACTGTATTCATGACTGTTCCTCCTTTGTCCTGCCGTCCCATGTTTCAGCCTCATCCAGCGTCTCGATAGAGACCGGTGTGTTTCAATTTAAGCTAATGGTAAGTTACCTTTTCTTTCCTCTCCTCTCGGCCCAGTCTGATAGCTCCTCGGCGGTAAGAAAAGGTCGTTTTATCCCCAGTGTCTCTTTGTGGACTAATGCACCGGAATGTTCGCTCAGATTTTGAAAAATACTTTCACATTTTGTGTCCTCAAGCCTATTGATGCGTCCCTGACCTTGTGAGTCCATAAACCTCTCTTCTTTCCTGCTAATTAAAGTTACTGTCCCAGAGCATCTTGACGATCGATATCAGCACAACGAGGTGAAGAAAAGTCCCTAAATGACTTTTCTCCCACATATCGCCATGAAAAAAATCCCTACACAGGTCATTAAGAGCGAAGATTTCCCTCTTTTGACCTGTGAAGACCTCTGATGACCGGTCTTGCACCAGACAGCAAAGTGCTCGCAGTTATTAGTAACTAAGTTATATCCTTCCTTCCCCAGCTTACTCCGCGCCCTTCTTACCGTCTCTTCAGCGGAATACACATGTCCTGTAAAGGACACAACGCTGATGTCCTCACGTTTTGCTCCGTTCAAAAAATGCTTAACGGATGTCTCGGAGATCATCCTCTTAAAGTCCCCTGCGCTGTTTTCGTCGGTGTAGTGAATGACGCTCTCCTTCCAACCCTCTCGGACGTAGATGCCGTAGTGAGAGTAAATAACGTGATCCACCTTGATAACGTCACCATTTTCTGCTGTACGCATATGGCATGACCTCCTGACTTTTGGGACAAATACCTAGGGCGATGCAACCTCTCGACAACTATTTCCGAACCGCTGATGGTTATTTTAGACGGAGAGCAGGACATACCTTATCTTGAATACCTGCTCCCATCTGATTTTGTCATTCAAAGATACAATCCCAGAGCTCCTTTGCGGCAGTCCCCACCACAAAGAGCGTACCAATCGCTGCCGCTGCAGGGACCCAGACCGGGGCTGACGTTGCGGCCAGGGCAGAGGCTGCCGCAGTAGAAACGGCGCTTGCCGCCGCTGTGCTGAGACCGGCCGCGATCCCGCCACCTACGGTTTCCCTTGCGACGTTGCAGGCGAACTCCTCCCCGTCGATCTCACCGCTCATCCACTGGTAGCCTGAGGACAGTATCTCCACCCCGCCGGAGATGGCTGCCCCCACAGCCCCGGAATTGCCTGCCACTTTTGCTACTGTGCTGGTGGTCAGCTTTCCGGCTGAGTTCCCGATGGCCTGACGCGCGATGCGGGCTGTGCCACTGCTGGTGTTGCGAACCGCCGTCATCATCGTTCCCACATTGTTCTTGCTGCCGCTGAGAAGGTTGTTGTTCATGATATCGCTCTCCTTTTCCCGTCCGGTGAAGCTCAAACCACTCAACTTACAACGCACCCAAACCGACTGTCTCTTACACTCTTATGATATTTCCGCTGTGGGACATATTCTGTACGTTCCCTTCCTTAATCCCCAGCCTCTCACCCTCAACACACAAGATTATCTCAAGCGCATGAGACATAAATTGTTCAGCCTTTACGCATGGCTTTCCACCCATCTAAGAGGCGAGTCTTTATTCCTTTAAGGGAATTTCTTACAGGGTCCATGTTGATTATATTGGCTATGATGGGCGCGAGCGGGGAAACCATACAAACCTCCACCTTTGGAGCGCCAAACGCGACTTTGCCCTCGCAGACATGGCGCGCCGCTGCTATCATTGTTTCCGCACTGTTTTTATCGATGGTGTTATTGTTCATGGTATCGCTCTCCTTTTCCATCCCGTGAAAGCAAAACTGATCCGACCAACCCCGCCGCTGAACTGCCAGTGCTTGACATTCTACCGGCCTACCCGGACATAAATTCACCGGTTCTCTTTCTCTCTCCACTTTCCCGACCGTTCCCCCAGGCTCCCACCATCAACGCTAAAGATTATTTCATAGCAGAAGGACATAAATTGTACAGATTTAAGACGATTCCTGACTACTGTAGCAGGTATAGGATGCATAAAAATAAGGAAACGGCAGCCATTCAATAATGAATAGCTGCCGTCGTTTTTATGCGTATGACGTGGTATATCCGATAATTCTACCGTTCCATGACCACGCAACCCCATCCAGCGCTGTTCTTTGCCCCAAGACCGCAGTCCACCGCGATCTGAAGAAGCTCCTGCGGACCATCCAGACTAAAACGCCCCGCCCAGCCTTTGATTGGAAACTTTGAATTTTCATTAAACCTCGATATGCGCTCATAAACATCGCCCAGCGCCGTGATGTGAACATTCCCCCGCGGCACTTCGCGCTCCGGGTAAAGGGCGCGGAACTTCAAAACAAGGTTATTGGAGATGCCGTCCTCAAACTCCTGCTGGTCCGGCTCGTGATAGACAGTGAAAGGCCGCCCGTTCCGCTCGGCCTGAGAGTAGCAGGTGATGGGCGAGAGCGTCCGCACCATCACTCTGTTCCCCTCCACGCGCTGTGCGGCCGCTTCAATATAGCTGCATCGAACGGAGTTGTTCCCAATGCGGAGAGTCTCCGAATCCAGGGCCCCGCCCATTATACCGTCCATCGTGCCGCTTACGGGGCTGGAGACCACCAGCCGAACCGGCAGAGGGAAGCGAATCACCTTATCCTCAAAGACAGGCTTGCCCGCCGCTATGGGCCAGCTCATGGCAAACAGCTTCATACGCCGTCCATCGATGACTGGACTATAGTCAATATAGTGGACACGAACTGAGAGGGAAGATATCCCCCCCACCGTCTGATCAACAAGACTGACCGAAGAATTGAGACTCTTTCTCGTCAGGTGAAAGCATGTCATTAGCGCTATGAGGACGTTTTG
>JAILIX010000128.1 GCA_024695065.1 Fretibacterium sp.
CTTGTAAAGTGACTGTTGAAAGAAGAGAAAAGAGTAAGGTTACGACAGTTTCACCACGTTCGCAGCCTGGGGACCTTTTTCCCCATTCACGATATCGAAGGAGACCTTCTGGCCCTCATTGAGAGTCTTGAAGCCCTCGCCCTGAATGGCGCTGTAATGGACGAAGACATCCTTTCCCTCGTCAGCCGTAATAAAACCATACCCTTTGCTCTCGTTAAACCACTTTACGGTACCCTGAGCCATAAAAAAAAGCCTCCTAAAACAAAGAAAATTGCCACCCGAGGCGGCGTTGCTGATAAGATACCGTTTTTGCCTCATTCTGTCAAGAGGGTTCACCGCTTAAACAGATTTTTCATCCCCGGAACCTGAGAGGGGCAGAAGGCTCTGCAGACTTTCATAGATGGGGACAGATTGGAAGAGTTCAGCCACGCCGTAAGAGACCATCGCCACGACGCCGAGCGGCAGCATGAAGGAGAAGGACCCGGTCATTTCACTCACCAGCAGGATGCTGGTCACAGGGGAGCGGACGATGGCGGAGAAGTGCCCCGCCATGGCCATGAGGGCCATCGCCACGATGTACTGTGACTCCATGAGCCCGGCCCCGGCCAGGGCGGACCCGGCAGCGTTGCCCGCCAGAGAGCCCAGCGCCAGCAGCGGGAAGAAGATGCCCCCCGGCAGTCCGCTGCCGAAGCAGAGCGTCAGCAGGGCGAGCTTGGAGACATAAAACGCTGTGAGCTGCCACAGGGGCGGGTTGTTCTCCCCGGCGGCAAAGAAAATCACAGGCTCCCCGCTTCCGAAGAGCGGCGGGAAGGCAAGGCAGGCGGCCGCCACGATGAGGAAGGGCACGATGCCGCACCACAGCCAGGCGGGCCGCCACCGCAGGCTGAGACGGGCGAAGAGGGCCTTGCCCCACAGGATGCAGCGGTTGAACAGCACGCCGCTCAGTCCCGTCAGGACCCCAAGGAGGAGAAGAATCCAGTAATATTGCAGCGGGATGTGTATGCCGCCTGTGACGGGGAGCACCGGGGCCGAACCGAACACCCCCGCGGAGACGAAGGCCCCGGCGAAGGCTGCCGCGGACGCGCTGACAAGGACGGCGGGGGAGAAGCTGCGGTGCAGTTCCTCAAGGGCAAAGATCAGCCCGGCGACAGGGGCGTTGAACGCAGAGGCCAGGCCCGCCGCTCCGCCGCAGGAAATGAGAAACTGACGCTCTTCGCAGGGCCTCCGGGCCAGTTCCCCAAACGCCTGTCCCACCGCCGCGCCCACCTGGACGGAGGGGCCCTCCCGTCCCAGAGTGAGTCCGCCGCCCAGCGTCAGGATGCCGCCAAGGAACTTGAAGGGCAGCACCTTCTGCCAGCGGGCCTCAAGCTGCCCGGCGAGCTGCGCCGCCACCTGCGGAATTCCGCTGCCGGAGATGAGGGGAGCGATTTTGAGACAGAGTCCCGCCGCCGCCCCCATCGCGGCCATGATGCCCACGTAGAGCAGCGCCTTCCCCGGGGACTCCGCCGCCCGGGTCAAAAGTCCGTGTACCCATCCGCTCATCTGCACGATGCCAAGACGGTAGGCCGTGATGACCAGCCCCGCGAGTACGCCGGTGGCAAGCCCGTCCATGAGCAGAAACCTCCTCCGGAGTTTTTGCTTCCGTATTTTCTGTGAAGTCTGGTTCATGTTCTCTCCCCCTCCTGAGGGTATTGTATAATAATAAAGATTTTTGGGGGAAAGAGGAGGAAGTTTTATGCAAAAAGAAGGTTTGGACAAGGAGTATTCCTCCATGAATTTCCTTGTGCACAACAGGAAGCCTCTGCTGTTTCTGGCCCTCCTCTTTTATCTTTACTTCCGCGGGATTGGTGATCACGGGCTTTTGGACCCCATTGAGGGGGTGAATGCCTCTGTTCCGCTGACGATGCTGGCAGGAGGAGGGGGCTTTGTGCCCCGTGTGGGGAATGCCCTCTGCGCGGGCAAGGCCATGGGGACCTGGTGGCTCTCTGCCGTCTCCCTCGGTCTTTTGGGCTGGGGAGAGTTCTCTGTGCGGTTCTGGCCGGCGCTGGCGGGGCTGGGCATGACGCTTGCCGCTGTCCTGGCGGTCAAGCCCGCCGGAACTTCCTTCCGGACGCGCCGGTGCTGGCTCACCGCCTCCGTTTCCGCAGGCACGACGCTGGGCTTTGCCGTCTCTCAGATTGCCTCCTCCCATGCGCTGTATGCCTGCTGTATGGGATTCGTCATGGCGGCTTTCGTCCGCATAGGGAATCAGCCTTTATCTCAGCGGGAGGAGCGGGGCTGGATTCTTCTGGCCCATGCCGCGTCCCTGGCCGCTTTCATTGTCCACGGGCCGGAGGGAATTCTTCTGCCATGGCTGGCGCTGCTGTTTTTCTCCGTGATGACCGGCCATTCCGGAACGCTGACGGCCTGTATGTCCTGGTGGCCGGCCACAGTGCTTTCCCTTGCGGGGACAGCGGGATATCTTCTGCTGCTGTGGCTGCAGAACCCCCTGCTTCTGCGTTTTATGTTCTATGAGTCCCCGAAGTTTCTTGCCCCGGACGGTAAGCTGGTTCTGGCTTTCCTTCTGATGGGGACCATCCCCTGGCCGGGGTTCCTGATCCGTGCTGTGTGGGAGGCCATACCCCGGGACAGGGATTCCTTCCGGTCAGACTGGGCTGGCCCGGATTTCTTTATAGTGTTCTGGATGTTCTTCTTTGGGCTCTTTGCGCTCCTGATGGGGGATCTGCTGGCGCTGGGAGCCTGTGTGCCGGCGCTTGCCGCGTTGGTTGGAGCCGCGTTTGACCGCTGGCTGGAGGCGGAGGCTCCGGGAGATTCCCCTGCGGATGTCAGTCCTCTTCAGATTGCTGTGGCACTGAACATCCTCATTCTGACGCCGTTGATTCTGGCAGGCATTCCGCTTGCCGTGAAAGGGTTCCCCCTTCTGAAAGGCGCTCTGCTCTCTCTGGTCCCCTGGGGCCTCTTCGTCATGATTTTTCTGTTTGCCTCCTGGCACTATGCCCGGCGCACCCGCGAACCCGAGGCATGGTACCGCAAGATGCCCAAGCTGGCCCGCAACGGCTCCGTCCTCGTGCTGCTGTGTCTCATGCCTCTGGCCGGCGTGTTTGATCTGGCTGCTGTGCAGGGGGGAATCCGCCCTGTCGGGCTCACGCTTCGGGGTGCTGTCAGTCGCGGGGATACCATCATACAGTATGGCGTTCACCGGCCCTCGCTGTTTTTCTACACCCTGCACGACTATGTTCTGCTGCACAGTCCTCAGCTCCCGGGCGTCGTGTCCGGGGAGGGTATCCGGGACGACACGGCCCTGCACAACCTCTGGAGGAAGAAAGACAGGGCTTTCCTTTTGATACGTCAGGACCAGCGGCTTGCCTCGCCTCTGCCGGATGATGTCCACAGCGTGGCGGAGGCCGGCGGGATGCTTCTGCTGAGCAATCGAAGCAACTGATATCCGTGTCCTGCAGACAGGCAGGACACGGGCTTTTTTTTTCTCGGGTTTATGATATAATTTCTCAGTGTTCGATGAGCGTGCGCCTGTAGCTCAGTGGATAGAGTGACGGCCTCCGGAGCCGTAGGCCGGGCGTTCGAATCGCCCCAGGCGCGCCATTTGAATTCCCCTTCAGAAATTCTGATTCTGTCCTTTTTCCCCTGCGGAGAGCGGGGCCCGTATGTTTCCATCGGATATCTGAATAACTGAATATCTGCATATCTGCATAAATATCATCTGTCTCCACAGGACGCCCCGCGTTCTGCTCCGGCCCATACGGCCAGGGGGTGTCCGCTCCCTGAGCTTCCGTCCGTTTTCGGGGCTGTCCGGCCAAAAACACCGTCCTCTCTGAAACAAAACGCACGAACGTCATTTATATCCCCTTTTTATTTCCTTGAAAATTGCCCCGGTGGGGGCTAATATATGGGTAACTGGCATTGCAGGCCTGACCTGAGAGGCGTTTGAGGAATGAAGCGGTTTTTGCGATTCCTGAAGCCGGGGTTCTGGTCATGCCGGCCTCTCCGGTGGGGCATACGGGCCGGATGAGGGGTATGCGGAAAATGTGCCGGGGAAAATGTGTTGATGAGAAAGGTGAAAACGGAATGAAACCGGATTATAAGAACTGGATGCCGAAGGGTCTGATTCTCTCCGCCCTGGGGCTCACCGCGCTCTTTCTGATTCTGTCGCTTGTGCTGGGGCTGACGAACATAACCGGCGGCAGG
>JAILIX010000007.1 GCA_024695065.1 Fretibacterium sp.
CGCGGGAGAGGCTGGACACGCTGCGCGAGGCAGACGCCATCTTCCGTGAGGAACTTCAGAAGGCAGGCCTTTACAAGGACATCTGGCAGTCCTTCTGCGCGCGGCTGCCGGTGCGGACGGTGGGCGTGATGGGCGACAGCCGGACGTACAGCGAGGTTGCAGCCCTGCGCGCAATCCATTCTCAGGACGCCATGACTGCGGAGTGGGTCCATATTCCGTACGAGGTGCTGGACGTGACAGCGAAGCGGATATGCAACGAGGTTCGCGGCATCAACCGCGTCGTTCTGGATGTCACCTCCAAGCCGCCCGCAACGATTGAGTGGGAATAAGCCGAATCAGAGAAAAACCGCTGAATTTACAATGGCTTTCGAATTATTCCACACTGCCAAAAGAGGCTAAGGCTTCTTTTGACCTTTTTTCGGAAATCGTTGTCTTTTTGGATCTTGCGAGTCTGTTGTGACGCTTTGGCTGCCTGAGCAGGAGACAGTACAGTACTGGATTCTGTGCTTCAACACCTTTGAATCTATGGTGCTGAGCTGATTGTCAAAGTACGGGTTTCATGGACTCAGGAGGACTGAAAATATGAAAAGACGAGGCATTCTGCTTTTGACAGCAGCGGTCATGATATGTACCGCACTTTGTCCGGCTCGGGCGGATTATACGCATAAGGATCAGCTGAACGTCCCCGGCGTCCGGGTGGGCGTCAGCATGGGCAGCATATCCGAGACAACCGTCGCACAGGAACTGCCTCAGGCGGAGATCGTGCGCTACAACAATGTATTCCTGGGCTATGCGGACGTGGGCTCGGGCAGGATTGATGCCTTTGCCTGCGACCACAGACAGATGGAAATGGCTATCGCCGGCGGCGTAACGGGCGTGCGGCTGCTGGAGGAAAGTCTGGACCGGCAAGTGGAGATCGCCGTGGGCTTGTCCCAGCGCTCCGCTATCCCGGAGCTTGAGGACAGGGTGAATCTCTTCATTGCGCAGGTCAGGGCAGACGGCACCCTGAATGACATGTTTGACCGCTGGGTGCTGAAGAGCAATGACGCCATGCCGGATATACCCGTGCCCGAAGACCCGGAATTCAGCCTGGTGGTGGGGACCGCCGGATGTGTTCCGCCCTACAGCTACTACACCGGTTCGCAATTGACCGGCTACGACATCGAGCTGGCCCGGCGCTTCGCCGCCTGGCTGAACGCGCGCCTGGAATTCGCGGTATATGACTTCAACGCCATCATCCCCGCTGCGCAGGCCGGAAAGGTGGACGTGATCATGTCCAACCTGCAGGTGTCCGGCGAACGAAGGGAGAGCTTCAAATTCTCCGATACGCTGTATGTGGAAACACAGGGGCTGATGGTACGGGACACGAGCATGTCGGGCCTGGTCTACGGCTCCGTGAGCCAATTGGACGGGCGCCGTATCGGCGTGCAGACCGGCAGCAGCTTTGACTCCCTCATCACCAGTGCCCTTCCCCACTCCAATCTAAAGTACTTCAATAACAAGGCGGACATGGTGAATGCACTCATCTCCGGGAAGATTGACGCCTACGCGGCGGACGAGCCGGTCATCAGGAACCAGATGCTGCAGGATGGGAGGATTGGCTGTATCCCCGAATACCTGGAACGGTTTGATTTCGCCTATGTATTCCCGGTTACCGAAGAGGGGCAAAGGCTGTGCGGGCAGATGAACGAATTCCTGTCTTCCATTCGGGGGGACGGAACCCTGGAGGCGCTGGAGCAAAAATGGGTCAGCGAAGACGAAACAGTCAAGACCCTCCCCGTTATCTCCTCCCTTCCCGCGCCGAACGGCACCCTGCGCATGGCCACCGAAGCGATGTACGAGCCCTTTGAATATGTGCGGGACGGCCAGGCGGTGGGCTTCGATATCGACGTCGCGGCGCTTTTCTGCCGGGCCTCCGGCTACGGCCTGGAGGTGGTGGACATGAGCTTTGATTCGGTGCTCTCCGCCGTGCAGACCGGGAAATGCAGTTTCGCCGGGGCAGGCATTGCCGTTACGGAGGAGCGGAAGGAGAGCGTATTATTTTCCTCCCCCAATTATACGGGCGGCGTGATGCTGGCGGTACTGAAAAAGGACGCCGTGAGCGACACGGGCTTCTGGCAGAGCATCCTGAGCAGCTTTGAAAAGACCTTCATCCGGGAAGCCCGGTGGAACCTGTTCATCCGTGGCGTTGTGAACACCCTGCTCATCACCTTCCTGAGCATGGCTCTGGGCACCGCGCTGGGGTTCGGGGTATTCATGCTGTGCCGGAAGGGCAACGCCGCCGCGGTTGGCATCACAAGGTTTGCCATGTGGCTGGTGCAGGGCATGCCCACGGTGGTGCTGCTGATGGTATTGTATTATGTGGTCTTCGGAAATACGTCCATCGGCGGACTGGAGGTGGCGGTCATAGGCTTCAGCCTGACCTTTGCCTCGGCGGTATTCGCCCTGCTGAAAATGGGCGTGGGCGCTGTGGACAGCGGACAGACCGCGGCGGCCCGCGCCCTGGGCTACCCGGACCGCCGCGCGTTTTTCAGGATCATCCTTCCTCAGGCCCTGCCCCACATCCTGCCCGCGTACCGCGGCGAGACCGTGAGCCTGATCAAAGCCACCTCCGTCGTGGGCTACATTGCCGTGCAGGACCTGACCAAGATGGGAGACATCGTGCGCAGCCGCACCTATGAGGCCTTTTTCCCACTGATCGCGGTCACGGTGCTCTATTTTATCCTGGAGGGCATCCTGGCCTTCCTTGTAAGCCGCATTTCCCTGTCCTTTGCCCCGAAGCGCCGCACCCGCGGGCAGATCCTGAAGGGGGTGAAAACCGATGATCAAAATTGAGCACCTCAAAAAAGCCTATCCCAACGTGACGCCGCTGAAGGATGTGAACGCTGAGATTCGCGACGGCGATGTCATCTCCGTCATCGGACCATCTGGGACCGGCAAAAGTACCCTGCTCCGCTGCATCAACCTATTGGAAAAGCCCACCGCAGGGAGGATACTGTTTGGCGGCGAAGACATCACCGCCCCGAAATGCGACATCAACCGCATCCGGCAAAGGATGGGCATGGTGTTCCAGTCCTTCAACCTGTTCGGCCACCTGACGGTGATTGAAAACCTCATGCTGGCCCCAATGGATCTGCTGGGCAAAAGCAGGCAGGATGCCTACGACAAGGGGATACAGCTCCTGAGGACAGTGGGCCTGGCGGAAAAAGCGCTGAATTACCCGGATGAGCTGTCCGGCGGGCAGAAGCAGCGCATCGCCATCGCCCGCACACTGGCCATGGACCCGGAGGTGATACTGCTGGATGAACCCACCAGCGCCCTGGACCCCACCATGGTGGGAGAGGTGCAGTCCGTCATCCGGGACCTGGCCCGGACCGGCAGAACCATGCTGATCGTGACCCACGAGATGGCCTTCGCCCGCGCCATATGCAGCAGGGTATTCTATATGGATGAGGGCAGCATCTATGAGGACGGCACGCCGGAGGAGATCTTCGACGCGCCCAAAAAGGAAAAAACCCGCCGGTTTGTGCGGCGGCTGAAGGTATTGGAGCTGAAGATCGACAGCCGGGATTTCGATTTTCTCGGCATGGCCCGGGATATTGCACTGTACTGCCTGAAAAACCAAATTTCCCTCAGGGTGACCAACCGGATCCAGCTGGCGGCGGAGGAAATGACCCAGATCCTCCGTCAAAGGCTGTCGAATGTGCGGATCAATGCGGTCGTCGCCTATTCTGAATCGGATGAAAAGGCGGAATTGACACTGGATTACAGCGGCCCGGCCATGGATGTGACCGGGGCGGAGGAAAATCTGTCCCTCAGGGTGCTCAGCGGCATTTCCTCCGGCATGACCTACACCTATAACGAGGGGGAGGAACTCCCCAACCAGGTGAGGGTGGATATCCGTCAGAACGGGTAACATACGTCTTCACTCCCCGAGGCGGGAAAGGCAGGCCCGCTTTTCCCGCTCGTCAGCGAGGTTGCAGCCCTGCGCGCAATCCATTCTCAGGACGCCATGACGGCGGAGTGGGTCCATATTCCGTACGAGGTGCTGGACGTGACAGCGAAGCGGATATGCAACGAGGTTCGCGGCATCAACCGCGTCGTTCTGGATGTCACCTCCAAACCGCCCGCAACGATTGAGTGGGAATGACTGCATCGGAAAATCCTCTGCTTTAACGGACAATAAACGGGGGCGCGCCGCGCTCCCGTTATAAATACAGTCAGTTCACTTAAAAGGGGTATAAGATATCCATACAGAAAGAGCCTGCACAGACGGTCCTGAATAATTGAAAGAAATCCGAGAGGATTTACAGGCCTTCCTCTTAAAACAGCCCCAGGAATGCTCAGTGAGGCTGCGGGACAGCATTCTGCGAAAGGAGACCGCAAATCATGTCCTCCAGGATTTACGGTTCAACGAACAGGGCATGGCCGACGTCCGCCTGAATGAAGGCGCTCAGGAACTCCGGCGAATGGACTGAACGGCGTAAACCAGCACTTTCATCAGCGTTCCGTCAGAGTTGATTCTCAGGGTGATCTCCTCGCCGTCGCGTGAAACAACCTCGGCGATGATGCCCCCAATCGTCACAATCTCGTCCCCCGCCTTTACAGCATCGTGCATGGCACGGATCTTTCGGTTTTTGCGTTTAGCAGGGATAACCGAGAAAAAATAAATCAGCAGAAAAATTCCCAACACATAGAGTATTCCAAGGTTCAATACATTAGCGTTCATTATATTCCCCTCATAAATACCGGCCCTTGGCGGGCCGGTATGCGATGAATAAATAACAGGATAAGGAAGATAACGTGATACACAGGATAAAATCAGCAGCCCAGGAAGTCCTCGACAATGGCAACAAATACGGCGCTGCCCTTGCAAAACACATCTTCATCGACGTTGAACTTTGGGTTGTGGTGCGGCACATCGGTTTTCTTCGCCGGATCCGATGAGCTGAGGAACATAAAGGCCCCCGGCTTCTCCGCAAGGTAATAGGCAAAGTCCTCTCCCGCCATATTGGGTGCCGGGCGCGAGGTCTGCACGTGCTCTTCTCCAAGAACGCGCTTCGCCGCATCCCCGGCCAGCTTCGCCATAGCCGCGTCGTTGATCACGGGCGGCGCCCCCCAGTCCATCTCATAGTCACAGCTTCCACGGAACGTTGCCGCAACGCTGGACGAAATCTCTCCGATACGCTTTGCCATGTGTTGACGAACGTCTTCGTCAAAGGCACGGATCGTTCCCTCAAGCTCGACCTCGTTGGGGATGACATTGTAGGCAAAACCGCCTGTTATCCTGCCGACTGTCATGACCGCAGGGCTTGGCGCGGCAATCTCCCGCGCAATGACCTCCTGCAGAGAGATAACAATATGCGAAGCGATTGTAATCGGGTCAACGCCCTTTTCCGGAGTGGATCCGTGACATCCGGTCCCCCGTATCTTCAGGATGAAACGGTCAAAGGACGCCATACAGCAGCCGGGCACAACGATAAAGGTACCGGAAGGAATGGCAGGATCAAGGAGGGAGCCGATGTGCGTCCCGAACACGGCGTCCACACCGTCCAGCACCCCCTCCTTTATGGCGATTTTAGCGCCCTTGCTGATCTCCTCACCCGTCTGAAATACGAACCTGACGTTGCCGGGGAGCTCCGCCTTATGACTGTTCAGGACACGAAGGGCGCCCAGCAGCATCGCCGCGTGGGCATCATGGCCGCAGGCGTGCATACACCCCTCGTGCTTTGACGTGAACGGAATTCCCGTCTGCTCAGTGATGGGGAGTGCGTCAATGTCCGCCCGAAGGAGGATAGTCTTTCCCGGCTTTTCCCCCTTAATGCTGCCTGTGATGCCGGAGTCGCCCTGGTTTTTCCTGTACTCAATCCCCAGTTTATCCAGCTCAGCGCAAATCACCGCCTGCGTCTCCGGGAGGTTTGTCCCCAGCTCGGGAATCTGGTGCAGGGCACGGCGGATATTGACGATATACTCCTGAAGGTCCTTACACTCTTGCCACATCGTTATGCCTCCCTTAATTCTTGCCCTTCATCACATACAGCAGGCGGGCAAAGGCCATGCTGCCAAAAACGGAGATGATGATAAGCAGCCACGCGGGGATGGTTGTGAAGTACATGTGAATCCCAAGCGGAACGAGGAGCGCAAACACCGCCACTATAGGATAGTGAAGAGCGAAGTTCCCGAATGTGCCGCCAAAAATGGCTGCCGCCGCGTATTTTGTCAGAGCGGATACAATGAACTCCGGCAGGGCGGCGACAACGGCCGTTCCGACGATGGCAGCCAGCGTCGTGAAGAACAGGTTGGTGATGATGGACCCGCAGATGGCCATCGTTGAGGCAATCTCCGCCTGAAGAGTGCCGGGCTGGCTGTTCGTGCTGTCCAGTGCGAGGGCCGCCACGGGCACACGCATATTTCCGATATTACCAGACAGGAAACTAAGATAGGTTCCACTCATGCCCAGCGCCGCGTAGTAGGAAATGGGCTCCACAATGTAGAATGCCCCAAAGGACGCCGCGGTCATGCCCCAGGCCGTGAGGACAATATTCCAGTCCGGCCAGCAGTCATAGGTGCCGCAGAGCCACAGCACAGGGATAAACGCCGTAGCCGCCGCGATGAGGTTCGTCGGCGCGCCGATAAAGACGCTGCTCCTCTTCCATTCCGCCATATGGTTGTGAGCGTTGTTTTCCATGATTATTCCTCCTTCAGCAAACAGATCCCTAGCCCAGAGTCTCCATGATCACCGCACAGAACATCCCGAACAGCATGGCAAGCCCAAGCGAGTACTCCATCAGCTTGGGGAACTTCGGGACAATGCACTTTACGAGGAACATCATGCTCAACGCTCCGGAGATTGCGGCCACAGCGTGTCCGTGTCCGGCCATGATATTGCCATGGTTCAGATAGCCGAAAATACCCAGTGAGCAGGCGCCGGAAAGCGCGATAAGCCACTTTGGGTCCCCGCCGCTCATCTTCTCCCGCAGGTTTTCAAGCATAGGGGTGAACAGACCTGTGACCACGAGCCAGCCTGCCCCGTTCAGGGCCATGGCAAACCACGAGACCGCCATAACCGTCATGGTGTAGCCTTCGCCGCCCAGTTCCACGCCAGCGGCCTTCGCGCCATAGGTGGCTGCCGTCAGTTCCGTGGGAGCAGCACCGATGATGGAGAGACGGGTCCACGCCATAGGACCGCCGATAGCCGTCATAAGGCCCACCATGACGATGAAGACGCCGAGGGCCGGACCGATGGCAGTAATCAATCCGATACGGAAGGACTTGCTGACCACCTCATTGGGGATATTTGCCTTAATGGCAGTCCTCTTTGCCATAATCATGTAGAGAACCGCCTGAAGAAAGGCGATAGCCACCGTGACCGCGCACAACATCCATACTGTGCCTGAATTTGCGATTTCCAGATAATCTTTCATGAAGGCGCTCCTTTTTGAGATAATAAAAGATACCCGCACGTCCTTAAAGCGACTGCCTGATTCACACAGAAACAAAGCATATTCATATTTGCTCATTCATAGAGGTTATTGTGGGTGTTGGTGCGAAAATGCCGCAGGGCAACCTTCGAAGTGAACCGAGAGGTTATTGTGGTTTTCGGCGGGAGGGAGTGAATGCCCGAGGCTATAGTCACAGCCGTCAGGGAGGTTCCTGTGAGTGCCGGCGGGAGGAATGCCGCGAGGCTATGTGCGAAGCAATATGAACCCCATGACACTCCCTGACAAAGGCTGTCGCACGACAAGCCAAACCCGCAGCCCAAAGAATTCCGTCCTTATCTCCGGGAACTGTCAAACGTGGTTTTAGGGGGGGCAAGGCCATCTTTATCATCGCCTGTCGTGCTCCTGCTCTTCTGCCATTATTGACTGTAATTTATATAGTGTCTCCGCACAAATATCTGTTTCACCCGGCGGTCAGAATCCGGGGGTCATGGAATACATCCGCCAGAAAATACAGCCTTCTGAAAAAGCCCCCAGGAGAAGCCTGAGCTTCTTCCATCGTAACGCTTCTGCGGATGCCTGCAGCGTTGTCCCCTCATCGAAAGCATTGCAACGCAGAGCTTTGATTCAGAGGAAACCATTGACAACTCTCATCTTCACCATCACTCTCAATGGTCAGACCGCAACGCCATTTCAAAACAAACAAAGTATGCCTTAAACCCAAATAGCTGTCAATATCAGGGACACCGAAAGTTTGAGGAACTGCATCAGGCGCGCCAGTCCAAGCTTTTTAGGTTTTTGCAGGGGGCTCTTCCGGAGTGCACATACCGGCCTCACATTGCCCCATGTGCCTGTCTGCCGTCTTCTCAGTAACCCCGGCCAACGTATCAGGGTATTTGACCAATCGGTCTTGGATTTACAATCTAAGTGCAACAGAAGGGAGGTGAAATAGAGGAGAATTCCATAGAAGGTAGAAATTCGCTAAAATTAAGTTTGCGAAACCAAACGATAGCGAAGGAGACTACTGTAACGTTTTGTCCATAACGATATAATCTATTGCAAATCTGCCTCCTTCCTGTATGCTAAGAAAAACTGGAGGTGCAGGAAATGGGAAGGAAGCAAAAGTATCACGTCAATCTGAGCGATGAAGATGTTAAGAACCTGA
>JAILIX010000015.1 GCA_024695065.1 Fretibacterium sp.
GGGAGACGGTGGAGAAGGAGCTGGCGGAGTGTTACGGCACCTTCGTCCTCTCCCGTGCCCAGACGACGCCGGAGGTCCTGGAGCAGGCTCTGATCTTCCCCGGGGCGAAGTCCACGCTTTCCGTGGACTGGCACAATGTCATGAGCGTCATGGTGCCGGAGTACGACGTCAGGCAGGAGGGCAACCCTGTGAACTACGGCTTTGTGGGTGTGCCCCTGCTGCTGGACTCGGCGCTGGAGCAGTTCAGCAAGCTGATCCTTCGTCTGCTGGAGCTGGCGGCGGAGGAGAAGGCCATCCGCCTGATGGCAGGGGAGATTGAGCGGACCCGGCGGCGCGTCAACGCCCTGGAGTACGTCATGATTCCCAACCTGACGGAGACGATCCGCTACATCAGCATGAAGCTGGACGAGCAGGAACGCTCGACCCTCAGCCGTCTGATGAAGATCAAGGAGATCGTCTCGGCGTAAAACAAGGCAAAACGGTTTTAAAGCCCCCCGCAAGGGGGGCTTTTTGGGACAGGGGGGCTTTGGGGAACAGGGAAATAAAAAATGAGGGATGTTTACGGCCAGAACTCCTGCTGCATCAGGGGCCTTTCCACGGGGACGGCTCCGCCGCCCTCCAGCTCCCGGACCGCTGTGACGGTCTCTGTCCTCCGTTCCATTCCCTCCCCGGTCACAGAGGCGCGGATCAGAAGGGCCCCCGGGCACGGCGGAAAGAACCCCGGGAAATTCCAGCTGCTGTCGGGGACCTTTTCCGGGTCGTAATCCAGATCATAAATCTCCACCGTCCCCTCCTCTTCGGTGCGGCGGAAGAGCAGGACCTCCTCAAAAACCTCGGGAACGGCCCTGACCTTCCGGGGCAGGCGGCCGGCCAGCGTCTCCGCCTGAATCCAGCTCTGCCCCAGCGTTGTCAGCGAGGCAAGGGCTGCTCCATTCCGGACCCGGTGTTCTTCCGCATTGGAGACTTCCCGGGCCCACCAGAGGCGGGAGAGAATATTGCCCAGAAACAGGGCAGTAACGATGGAAAAAATCAGCGTCATGCACAGCGACATTCCCGGGCGTCTCATGTGTTCTCCAGCCTCCAGGACGCGCGGGAGACACAGAGCGTCCGGCGCGAGAAATCCTCCTCCCAGGGGGCGTCCTCCGGCCATTCCTCAGGTCTGTTCGTTCTGCCCTGGAAAGCCGGGCCGCCTGTGGTGAGCACCCAGAGGTCCAGAACACGAATCTTCGGCCTCCATTCCACCCAAAGGGCCAGCACGCCTTCTTCGCGGGGATAGCAGGGGGACCATTCCCTGGTCATCCCGCGAAAGACAAGATTCCCGTTCAGGACGCAGAATTGTTCGTACCGGAGGCAGTAAAGCTCGTTGATCAGGGGGACCGCCACGGGGGCTTCCACCGTCGAAGCAAGGGACAGGGACAAGGTTTTTCCTGAGAGGGAATGAATGTAAAAGGGCATCCCGGCCAGAGGAAGCGCGCACCAGCTCGTCAGGTCCGTTCTGTCCCCTGTCCGGAACCCCGCGCGGCTGAGGCTGACCGTCCTGTCGCCGGACAGGACGGAGAACAGGGCTTTGCCTTCGGGGACAGCGGAGGGGGCGCCCATCCTTTTCACCATCACTCCGGAGGGATGCGCATGAAGAAGGCCAAGGGCCGTTCCCCGAAAGGCGCCGTCCTTTTCGGTCACCGGGGTCATCAGGATCGGTTTATCCTGATAGACGGTGAGTAAACGGGGAATCGACGGTCCGCCGGACAGCCTTCTCGCGAAGGCCCGCCGGAGCGCCTCCTCCTCCCGGCAGGCAAAAAGTCCCAGCCCCGTGTGCAGTGCCCTTGACTCTATGAAAGCAAGGACCCGCCGTCCCCGCTGGAAGGCCAAAAGCCAGGCCGACGAGCGGTTAAAGACGCGCAGCACCTCTCCCTCCCACGTGATCAGAAGCAGCCCCAGCGCGGAGGCCAGAAACGTCCCCAGCAGGAGCTCCGTCAGGGCGAGGCCCCTGTGCCGGCGCATCACCACAGCCTCCTCAGGGTGACAGGCTCCCCCTGTGCCGGAAGGACGGTGAGGACAACCTCCCGCGTCCCGCTTTCCCCTCCGGAGACCTTCCATGAGAAGCGGGGATTTCCGCCGGGCGCCGACGCCGGCATAGAGTCCAGACTGCCCGTCCGGGGCAGACGGTTAACCCACCACTGGGCCGCGTACAGACAGGCCTCTCTCCGGCGGATCCGCTCAATGCCCGTCTGCAGGCTCCACAGTCCCAGAAAGACCGGCGGCAGAATCAGCCCAAGGATAAACAGCGTCATGAGACACTCTGTCAGGGTCTCGCCCCGTTTCATTCTTTGCCCCCCTTTTCTGTAATTATACAAGCCCATTGCCCAAAAGGGGCGGAACGCCGCAGCGGGCGATCCCTTTGAGGGGGCCACATGGGCCCCGGCGTCGATTATAATAACAGCAGTTTGTTTTAAGGAGACGTTGCTGTTGCAGATGAAACCCAAAGTCCTGGCGTCCGGTGCGATGATTGCCGCCCTCTACGCCGCCCTCACCATTGTGCTGGCTCCCATTTCCTATGGGCCCGTGCAGTTTCGCGTCTCGGAAGCTCTGACCCTCCTGCCCTGGTATCTGCCTGAGGCCGTGCCCGGCCTCTTCATCGGCTGTGTGGTCGCCAACTTCTTTGGAGGCTACGGGGCGGTGGATATCATCTTCGGCTCCCTCGCCACGCTCATCGGGGCCCTCCTGACCCGAAGGGCCTCCCGGCTTGGGATGGCGGCGGTGCCCCCCGTGGTGTCGAACATGCTCATCATCGGGACGATGCTGCATATCCTTATAGACGCCCCGCTGGCGGCGACGGCCCTCTATGTGGGGCTGGGCGAGGCGGGGGCCTGCTTCCTTCTGGGCATTCCGCTGATGAAGATCCTGGAGCGCAGGGGGGTTCTGACCCGGCGGTGAGCCGCCGATGCCCCTTCACAGACCTTGACGTCCTGCCGCCTTTGGGCAATAATAAATCGTCGTATGCTTGTTTTGGGGTGTAGCCAAGCGGCAAGGCAACGGACTTTGGCTCCGTCATCGCTGGTTCGAATCCAGCCACCCCAGCCAAATAATGAGGTGAAAGTGATTGTGAAAGGCTTAACCGGCGTTCTGATTATGGCGGCGGGCAAAGGTACGCGGATGAGGACCTCACTTCCAAAGGTTTTGCAGCCCCTGCTGGACCGGCCTATGCTGGACTATCTGGTGAGGAGCGTCCTCGCCAGCGATGTGCAGGTCAAAGTCCCTGAAGCCGGAGAAAAAAGCGTGGCTGTCCTGGTGGGCTCAGGCGGCGGGCAGGTTGAAGAACATCTTAAGCAGGACTTTCAGGGATCGCTAAAAATCCTTTGGCAAAAAGAACAGCTTGGAACGGGACACGCCGTGCGGGTGGCCCAGGAATGGTGGGAGCACTTTGAGACGCTGCTTGTTCTCAACGGTGACCTGCCCCTTCTGAGCGTGGAGAGCCTGAACGCCTTTATGGGGCGCTTCAATGAGGACCAGCCTGACTGTGCCATCCTCAGTTTTGTGGCGCGGAATCCCGCGGCCTATGGCCGTGTGATACGCACCGGTCATGACGGCGTCCGCGTGGTGGAGTTCAAGGACGCCACGGAGGAACAGCGTCAGGTCCGCGAGGTCAACGCGGGCTGCTACGCTTTCAATGTGACCTCGCTAAAGGCCGTTATCGGAAGCATTACCAACGACAATGCGCAGAAGGAGTATTACCTGCCGGACGCGCTGAAGCTCATGGCGGAGGCCGGCATGAGGGTTGAGGCGTATCCGATGCCGGAGGAAGACCTGAGCGGCGTCAACACCCAGTCGGAACTGGCGTCAGCAACGGCCGTGATGCGCCGGCGTATTCTGGAACGATGGATGGAGCGCGGCGTGCGTGTCATGGACCCGGCCACCACATGGGTTGGTCCGGACGTGGAACTGGCTCCGGGTGTCGTTCTCATGCCCAATGTTCAGATCTGGGGCCGCAGCCGCGTGGGGGAGGACTCGGTGATCGGTTCGGGGTCCATCCTCACCGGCGCCGTTCTGGGCCGGAACGTTATGATTGTTGCCAATGCTGTGATTGAGAACAGCGAGCTCTGTGATTTTGCCAAGGCAGGGCCGTTTATCTACATTCGTGAAGGAAGCTGCCTCAGGGAGCACGCTTTCGCGGGGAAGTTCGTGGAGCTGAAGAAAACGACGGTGGGCAGGAACAGCAAGGTTCCCCACCTTTCCTACATGGGCGACG
Organism: Fretibacterium sp.; assembly: GCA_024695065.1. Taxonomy (GTDB): domain Bacteria; phylum Synergistota; class Synergistia; order Synergistales; family Aminobacteriaceae; genus JAFUYV01. The sequence goes on from JAILIX010000015.1 coordinate 4,247, forward strand.
CAACGCTGGGAGAGGACGTCAATATCGGCGCGGGAACCATCACCTGCAACTATGACGGCAAAAACAAGCACCCGACGAAGATCGGGGATGGCTGTTTTGTTGGCTCGGACACGATGTTTGTGGCCCCTGTGGTCCTGGAGGACGGGGCGGCGACAGCCGCGGGGTCTGTTATCACTCAGTCCGTGCCTGAGGGATCGTTGGGGGTGGGCCGCGCGCGTCAGCGCAACATCGACGGCTGGGTCCGAAGGAAGCAGCAACTGGAACACGAATCAGGGAGGTAAGGTCCGTGTCAAGGGGCAATGTGGTCAAAATCTTTTCTGGAACAGCACATCCGGATTTTGCCAGCCGTATTTGCGAAGAGTTGGGCGTTAAGCTTTCAGCGGCAAGACACTTCCGTTTTTCCGACGGAGAGATAGGGCTTTCCATCGATGAGAGCGTGCGGGGAGCCGATGTTTTCGTGGTTCAGCCGACGTGCGCGCCGGCGAACGAAAACCTGTTCCAGCTTCTCATCATGGCCGACGCTTTCAAGAGGGCCTCGGCTCATCATGTCAGCGCGGTTATCCCGTATTTCGGCTACGCGCGCCAGGACCGCAAGGCCCGTCCCCGCGAGCCCATCACCGCCAAACTGGTCGCCAACCTGCTGACCCAGAGCGGGGTGGACCGGGTGATCACGGCGGACCTGCACGCGGGACAGATTCAGGGGTTCTTTGACATTCCCGTTGACCACCTCACCGGCATGAACCTCCTGGCCTCCTACTTTAAAGAAATGCTGGCTGAGGAGCTGAAGCGGGGCGAAGTGGTGGTGGTGTCGCCGGACGTGGGAGGCGTGGCCCGGGCAAGGAAGTTTGCCGTCATCCTCAAGACCGACATCGCTATTGTGGACAAGCGGCGGTCCCATGAGGTGGCCAATGTCTCCGAGGTGATGGACGTCATCGGCGACGTGGCAGGGCGGACGGCTATTCTGGTGGACGACATCATCGACACGGCCGGCACCATCTGCAACGCGGCCCACGGGCTTAAGGAGCGCGGCTGCAAAACGATTTACGCCTGCGCCACCCACTCTGTCCTCTCCGGTCCGGCGATGGAGCGCATCTCAAAGTCCCCGATTGAGAAAATGATTTTCTCGGACACGATTCCCCTTGCGGAGTCTCAGCACGGGGAGAAGATACAGCAGCTTTCCATTGCGCCGCTCTTTGCCGAGGCCATCAAGAGGGTCCACGTGGAGCGGTCCGTGAGCACGCTGTTTGAATAGGTTTTGTTGACTCCTCCTGAGGGAGTTAGTATATATAGGTTAAGGAGTTGTGTAAGCAATGTCTGAGCGAGTAACGTTAGTGATGGAGCCCAGAGAGAAGACAGGCAAAGGCGAGAACGGCCGCCTTCGGAGGGCGGGGTATGTCCCCTGCATCCTCTACGGGCCGGAGCTGGAGAAGAACGTCCAGGGCAAGCTGAAGATGAAGGATGTGGAGCGCATCCTGGCGGGACGCTGGGAGTCTCAGCGTTTCACCGTGACGTTGCCGGACGGCGAGCAGGAGATGTGCCTCATCCGTGAGGCGCAGACCGATCCCCTGACGGACCAGCCGCTGCATGTGGACTTCCTGCGTCTGGTGAAGGGCCGCAAGATCAACGTCAACATTCCCGTTGAGGCTGTGGGCCGCGAGATGTCGCCCGGCGTGAAGGACGGCGGAGTCCTTGAGGTGGTCCATGAACTGGAGGTCCAGACCCTTCCGATGAACATTCCTGATGTCATCGAGGTTGATGTCTCCGGGCTGGGTGTGGGCGATGCCATTCATGTGAGTGAGCTGAAGCTGCCTGAGGGCGTTGAACTGCTGGCTGATCCCGAGGAAATCGTGGCTGTTGTTGCCATGTCCCGCGGTGTCGATGAGGGCACCCCGGAAGAGGAAGAGGCTTCGGCGGCTGACGTTGAGGTCGTAGCCAAGGGCAAGGCGGCCAAGGAGGAAGAGGGCGCTGAGTAACCGGCTGATTGTCGGACTTGGAAATCCGGGTGAGGAGTATGTCCTCACCCGGCATAATATGGGATGGCTGTCCGCGGATCACCTGGCGCAGCGCCGGAATCTGGGGCGGCCTCAGACGAAGTTTCGCGGGGAGTTCTGGCGCGACGGGAACCTCATCCTGCTCAAGCCGCTGACATTTATGAATCTGAGCGGGGCCTCGGTGCGCGAGGTCTTTGACTTCTACAAGCTGGAGCCGGAGGATGTGCTGGTCATCTATGACGACTTGGCCCTTCCTTACGGCAGACTCCGGCTCCGGGCTCAGGGCAGCGCCGGCGGACACAACGGACTGGCCTCTGTGCTGGGGGCGCTGGGAACGCTGAAGGTCCCGCGGCTGCGTATCGGCCTGGGGGGAGTGCCCGTTGAACAGGGCGGCATGATCAGCCGCGTGCTGGGGCACCTCAGTCAGGAGGAGCAGGATCAGCTGCCCGACATTCTGGACCGGGTGGAGGCCGCTGTGCATGACTGGCTGACAATGGATATCCAGAAGGCGATGTCCCGCGTCAATGAGCGGGGAAAAGAATAGGCTAAAACAAAGAGGCCGCATTCGCGGTCTTTTATTATAATGTGGTGGAAATTTTGGGACCGGGGGGAGCGTTTTGCAGGAATATTTTTCAGGGGACACGAATTGGCTGCTGCTCCTGTCCCTGGTTCTGGGCAGCGCTGTGCTGGCGTTCCTCGGTGATATCCTTGGCTTCAGGTACGGCAAGCAGAGGATAAGCATCTTTGGCCTGAGGCCCAAGTACACCAGCCGCCTCATCACGGCCATCACGGGAGGGCTCATCACCGTTATCGTTCTCGCGGTGCTCTCCGTGCTCTCTCAGGACGTGCGGACGGCCCTTTTCAGCATGAACTACATCCAGCAGCAGCTCTTCGATCTCCGCTTTCAGGTCACTGAGAGTCAGGCCGTCGCGGCCCAGGCTCTGGAAGACCTGGCCGGGCAGCATGAGACGCTTCAGGAAACGGTGGCCAGTCTGGACATCGCGCGCGTGGACCTGGAGACCCTGCGAAACGAGCGTTTTCTGCTGGAGCAGGAGAAGGCTGAGCTGGAAGCGTCTGTTCAGGGCATGAGGGAGGAGTCTGACCAGCTGAAGCGCGCGCTCCGCACCCTGAAGGATGGGGCCATTGCCGTGAGTGCCCACACGCTTTTGGCACAGTGCGCCTTTGAGCCAGGCACCAGCCGTGAGGATATCCTTGCGGGGCTGGAGTCCCTGAAGCAGGCGGTGAGGCTCAACGTCCTCCGCCGGGTGTCGGACCAGGCCCTGTCGCGCCTTCGCAACCTCCCCGTGGAGTCCGACGCGGAGGCGGAGGCCGAGCTGGTCGAGTCGATCCTCGGGACAGAGAGCCGCTGTTATGTCCGCGCCCTTTCGCGGGAGAACGTGACCTTTGGCGAGTCCATTCCCCTTCGGCTGGAGATGGGAACCAGTTCCCTGATTTATCCCGATGGAGAGCCCGTTTACCGCAGAATGTACGACCCCCAGGAGCCGGGGTTTCAGCCTGAGGAAGTGCTGCACACCTTTCTGCGTGATCTGAAGATGCAGACCATCCGCGACGGAGTCCTTCCCGACCCGGCGACCAACAACGTGGGGACGCTGGATGGAGAGGCGTTCTTCAGTGCTGTGGATGAGCTTCAGGAGATTCAGACACCGGTTATCATCAACGCGCTGGCCTCCGGCGACATCTACACGGAGGGCCCGGTCATCATCCAGCTGGCCTTTGAGGAATAAAATGAATGAAAAGCTGACGGAAGTCATCATCTATACGGATGGGGGCGCGTCTCCCAATCCCGGTCTGGGCGGCTGGGCCGCCGTGCTGCTGTCTCCGGCCCACGGGGCCCGGAGGGAGATTTTTGGCGCGGAGGCGGAGACAACGAACAACCGCATGGAGCTCACCGCGGCCATTCAGGCCCTTCAGGCGCTCAAGCGCCCCTGCAGGGTTGATTTGCATACGGATTCGACGTATCTGCGCAACGCCTTTGAGCAGGGCTGGCTGGACAAGTGGCGGAAAAACGGCTGGCGGACGGCGGCGAAGGAGCCCGTCCTCAACCGCGACCTGTGGGAGACGCTGTGGGAGCTGACCCAGACCCATCAGGTGAGCTGGCACTGGGTGAAGGGCCACGCGGATGACGAACTGAACAACCGCTGCGACGCTCTGGTCCGCCGCGCGCGGGATGAGTTCGGAAAGCAGACGGGATCGTGACGCGCTCTACAGGAGCTTGCCCCCCTTGCAGGACAAAATGGGTTTCGCCGGACACGCGGGGCCCTTTCCCGGAAAGATAATGTTTATAAACCGCCTCTTCGCGGCTGTCCTTCATGTCCTCTGGCCCACGAGCTGTCCCGTCTGCGGGCGGCTGGGGGAGGTGCTCTGCACGGATTGCGCGGCCTCCCTGTTCCTTTTGTCCCCTCTGCCGCGGTGCCTGCGCTGCGGAGGAATGTTTCCCTGTCTGCGTCATCCCGGCGCACCCCGAATACGTTCCGCTTCCATTTACAACGGAAAAATCAAATCCGTCATCCTTGCGCTGAAGTACGGCGGCTTTCGCACCGTCGGGCAGCGGCTGGGCATGGCGATGGCCCCCCTTTGGGAACGCCCGGACGCGGATCTGCTGCTGCCCGTGCCCCTGCACCGCGGAAGCTCAAGGGGATATAACCAGGCGCTTGAGATTGCGCGGGGGCTTGGGCGCGGCTGGGGCATGGAGACGCTGGATGCCGCGCAGTGGGCGCGGCGGGTTCCCCGGCGCGCGGGGCTGAGTCAGGAGGAGCGGCGTGCCCTTGCCCATGACGCATTCGTGATTCCCTCCAGGCTCAGGGGGCTGCGTGTGGCTCTTGTTGATGATGTCTGCACAACGGGCACAACTCTCACCCGTCTGGCCGCAGCCTGTGAGAATGCCGGGGTGTCCGTCGCGGGGGCTTATACGGCAGCCGGGGTGGTGGAGAGACTAAAGAATGGGGTGCCTTGCTCCGATAACATACCCAGTGAGAGAAGTGTCCCCGGAGGGGACAGGAAATTTTAAGCTGGAATTTTAAGCTGGATGAAAGGAGCGTGTTCCCCATGATCGGAAGGATTTCCGGACAATACAGTATGGACGCGCTGAGGGGAAAGAAATCTCGGAGGGGTGTCTACGCGGAAGGATCCTCTGTCGGGTCGGATGAGGCGAGCTTCAGCTCGTTTGGTGTGAAGCTGGCCCGTTACAGCGCCGAGCTCAAGAACGTTCCCGATGTCCGCGAGGACGTGGTGGCCAGCTACAAGTCTCAGATTGAGGCCGGCACCTATGTGCCCTCTCTGGACAAGGTGGCTCATTCCCTGATTATCGCGGGAATGCTGGACGTGGAGTAATCCGTCAGCCCGCAGGAGAGCAGGTGTGCGGAGCGAGGTTCAGGAACTCATCGACGCCGTGGAGGAAGAAGCGGACGACATCGACGATCTTGTCGATATCGTCCGGGATCAGCGGGATGCCATGAAGGCCCGCGACCCGGAGGGCGTGGACGACCTCATGAAGGAAATGCGCGATGTGTTCTTTGACGTGCAGACCCAGGAGGGGCTGCGCGATGATATGGCGAAGAAAATGGCAGCGCTGTGGGGATGCGGCCCACAGGCGAGTTCTTTGAGTGCCCTCATGGAGGAGGATGAGCGCGCCCTGTTCAACGGGGCCGTAGACCGGCTGACACAATCCGTCTTCGTCCTGAAGTCGGAAATTTTGATTTTAAACGGTCTGGTTGACCAGAATGAAAAATACACTTCCATGCTGCTTTCGGAGTGGCGCCGCCTGATGGGGGAGACTCCGCGCAGCGGGCTTTCCGCCGAGTTAGGCGCGATGGACTTCAGGGGGTAGAGGCAAATGAGCACTTTCGCAGGAATCGAGATGGGCAAGCGGGCCCTCAACGCCTTTCGGCTGGGGATGCAGACCGTCGGGCACAATATCTCCAACATGGAGACGGAGGGATACTCCCGCCAGCGGGTGAACTACTCCACGGTGCAGCCGATGGACCTGCCGGGCATCGGTCAGGTAGGACAGGGCGTTCAGGCGGACGAGATTGTCCGCATCCGTGATGAGTTTCTCGATTTCCAGTACCGCTCAAATCAGGCAACCCTCGGTTATTGGGATAAGATCAACGAGCTTTATGAAACCATGCAGAACTACATTGCCGAGCCGGCGGGCGAGGGTGTCCGGTCGAGCATGGACACATTTTTCAACGCGATGCAGACCCTCCAGCAGACGCCGGAGGACGCCGCGGCGCGCCGTGCGCTGGTGGAGTCCGCCCAGTCGCTGGGCAATATGCTGACATCGGTTGTTGACGGCTTTGAGACGTACAATAAAGCGGTGAATCAGGAGGTTCAGTCCTCTGTGGACGAGGCCAATGAGATTCTGCATAAAATCGCCGCCCTGAACAAGCAGATTTATCACGCGGAGGCGCTGGATCAGAATGCCAACGACCTGTTGGACCAGCGCGACCTGCTTTTGGATAAAATTTCTTCCATGATTGACGTGACCTACAACGAGCCCCAGGGGACGAACCCCACGGGCGAGTTTTTCCTGACTCTCAACGGCCGCGCCCTGATTCAGGGGGACCATGTCCGCGAGCTGAAGGCCCATGCCTTCCAGTGGGACGGCCAGGTGTACTATGACGTGCAGGTGGCGGAGAACGAGTTTGACATCGTGAGCAACTGCATGGTGGCCGATGTGCTGACCACAGGGCCGGACGGAGTCCATCAGCTCAATGTGGACCGCATCTCCAACAATGAGGAATGGGAGGTCGGAGGCGGAGACTCTCTGTGCCTTGAGACGCGGGCCCTCACCAC
>JAILIX010000058.1 GCA_024695065.1 Fretibacterium sp.
ACAGCATTCTGCCATTCCGTGCCAGAGCCGTCAGTTTCGCCCTGGTGGAAAATAAAGCCCTTGATGACGCCCACTTCCTTGGCCTTCTTGCCCAAATCTACAATCCTCTGATAAGGGTTGGAATCGTAGTCCCTGGCCCAGTTCTTGATGTAGCTTTCAGCAGAATTGAAATAGGCTTTGTACTGATCCTTGTCGAAAGCCTTGATGGCAACAGCGCCGATGGCCACGGGGATAATGCCCACGGTGACACCCGGCAACGAATCGACCATGGCGCGACCGAAATAGTCCGCCGGGGAGAGATTCTCTGTAGGATGGAACATCGGAGGAATCGCCGGATACCATTCGCCCGTCTTGATGGACTGAGTGGTGCGACCGCTACGCTGGTTCGCATTTGCATTGTGCGAGGCTAGCATCAGAAAATTCTTGGGGTCGCTAGCTTGGTCCTCTGCAGGGACGATATCGCCGTTACCCGCCATGTTGGACTGCCCGTAGGCAATGTAAATGTGGAAGTTCGGGTTCGGAGCAGCCACAGCGCTCGTGCCCCCAAATAGAGATGCGCCAGCCACCACACCGGCGACTGCCATAATTTTTTTGAGATTTTTCTTCACACTCATAGAAATTCCCTCAAACCAATTGTTTTACATGTATAAAATTACCCTTAAAATTTTATAATTCGCTAAAAAAATCCATTTAGTGTTGTACTCCTTTACTCTACCCCAAAATTCCCCATTTTCCACCAAAAACGCAAAAAAAAACGCCTTACGCATTATCGAAAAAAGCTAACGTTTTTTCTTAGACAAATTTTACGTTAGTAAAATCGAATCCGTGTGGTCATACACTAAAAAAAGCCGACCCCGGAATGATTCGGCAAGCTCACCAACCTAAATCCGGGGTGACAAATGTGAGAAGCACCATGTAAGCAGAGAGGATTGTCATGCCGGGGTGACAAATCTAAAACAGCCTATCCATAGACAAGGCCGAGCACGACCGCCACAATGCTAAAGAACGCAATTTGCTTTACAATAGCGAATTCCTTTTTATTCATGCACAACCACCTTCTTGATGAGCGATTCACCATTTTTGCGAACGAAGAACACACCCTGCGATTGCTTGCGGAGTTTTGCGTCAGACTTCACGAGGTTCATCGCAGCAGTCATTCCCTTGGCGGTAAACGTCCCTAGCTTTTGCCCCTGCATGTTATACACGCTAAAGTTGCTTTCGGCTTCGGTCATGTCAAAACGGACTTTCGCGATTCCTTCATAGGGCGGTACCTCGCCCAGTTGGCTGAACTGGATCCAATCGATGTTCGCGTAATTGGCAGTAATTTCGAGTTTCAGCACATGCTTGCCCGCCTTCAAGGCGACCTTTTCCTTGACATCTATCGTCTTGTAGGTGTCCCACTTGTTGTCGGCGGTCTGCGGCAATGTCACAGCATCCGTAATGGCTTTTTCATCGATATAAAGTTTGAACGCGGAGGTTGAATTACCTGCGGCGACATTTGCACTGACGCTGTAATCGCCATCTTTCTTCACATCGACGGTATATTCGAGCCATTCGCCAGTCTGCGTATAGCCCAGAGCAACGCCATCAGCAGTCTTGTACAGGTCAACGCCCGTGTCCTTGCGGTAATCGCTATCGCCGTGGTTTTCGGAATCTTCGTCGCTAAACGAGGCGTTGTTCGTGCCATCTTCGTTCTTACCAACACCCGGCTTGTCAAAATCTTCGACTTCAATCTTGCCCGGAATTTCAATAGCCTTGCCTTTGAACGGCTCCTGCGGAACAGGATCTACAGGCGCCACGTTGATAAGCTTGAGCATCTGCTGTGCGTAACGTTCACCCATGCCGCGGTAACCTTCCACCGTAAAGTGGAGACCGTCGCCCTTGGAGCCGTAGCCCTTGGAACTTGCCACGCCAAAATTCTCAATGTATTTGGAAAGGTTATGCACACGCGAATTGAAACCGGCGCAAGAACCGCCATCGACCATTTCACCTGCGACAAACGGAGTTTCTTCGGCCTTGAGGCCTAGCTGCTTGAGCATGTATTCGTAAGTCTTCTTGACAATCTGTTCCCAGTTGCTCATGCCGCCATCGGTTTCGCCCTGGTGGAAGATGATGCCCTTGATGACGCCCTTTTCCTGAGCCTCCTGGATCTTGGCGTCATACGGGAAGTTGATGCCGATGACCTTGAATCCCGCATTGGCCTCCCGCGTGATGCAGATGGAGCCGCCGCCGATGCCAATTTTCACGAAGTCCGCCCCTGCGTCTGCCAGGAATCGGAATCCGTCGGCGTCCACCACATTGCCCGCGCCTACCTTGACGGAGCTGCCGTATCGCTCCCGTATCCAGGCCAGAGTCCGGCGCTGCCACTCGGTGAAGCCCTCAGAGGAGTCGATGCACAGCACGTCCGCTCCGGCTTCTACCAGTGCCGGCACCCGTTCCTCATAGTCACGCGTGTTGATGCTTGCCCCCACAGCGTAGCGCTTCTGCGCGTCCAGCAGCTCAAGGGGGTTCTCCTTGTGCATGGCATAGTCCTTCCGGAACACGAAGGCCACCATATTCCCCTCGTTGTCCACGATGGGCAGGGAATTCAGTTTGTGCTCCCACAGGATGTCGTTCGCCTCGCTGAGGGTCAGTCCGTCACGTGCCAGCACAACGCGGTCGATGGGGGTCATGAAGTCCCTCACGTGCTCATCCGGTGACATGCGGCTCTCACGGTAGTCCCGGCTCGTGACGATGCCCAGCAGACGCCCTGTCAGGCTGCCGTCGTGGGTGACCGCCACCGTGGTGTGCCCTGTGCGGGCCTTCAGCTCCAGCACGTCGGCGAGGGTCTGGTCCGGGCTGATGGATGAGTCGTTGGCGACAAAGCCCGCCTTATAACGCTTCACGCGCCGCACCATTTCCGCCTCGCGCTCGATGGGTTGAGAACAATAGATGAACGATATGCCTCCCTCCCGCGCCAGAGCGATAGCCAGCCGGTCATCTGACACGGACTGCATGGCCGAGGATATCAGAGGGATATTGATGGAAAGCGGGCTTTCGCCGTTCTCCGGACGGTAACGGCACAGAGGCGTCCGTAAGGATACGTTCGATGGAATGCAGTCCGCTGAGGAGTAGGTCGGAATCAGCAGGTACTCAGAAAATGTATGAGAAGGTTTCTCGTAGAAAAAAGCCATGTTATCCTCCTTTAAACAGTGACGAAACAAAGAACCGCGGACCCCCGCCCGGGACCCGGAAGATCTTTCCTCTATTGTATCATCAGGAGCCCAGGATACCAGTAACGCCTGCCCTTCGACTCCCTGGCCCTGTCCCAGGCGGCGAGAATCTTTACGGCCTCGTTGGCGGCGCGTACGCTGTTGTCAATGCCTGTGTATTCAAAGGAATCTTTCAGACGGTGAGCGACAACGGCGAAGACCGCACCGGCCCGCAGCCCGTAGAGTCCGGACAGAGTGAGGATCGTCGCGGCCTCCATCTCGAAGTCCATCACCCCGGCGCGGTTCAGGTCCTCAATCTTGTGCCCGGAGGCGGACTGTGCATAGCCGCCGAGGCCGGGACGGGCCTGCCCGCAGTAGAAGGAGGCCGTTGTGCAGCTTACCCCCACATGGTAGGGGACCTCCAGACGCTCGCATGCCTCGACCAGAGCGGCCGTCACCGCGTAGTGGGACGCGGCAGGGTAGGAGATATCCACGTATTCCGGGCTGGTCCCGTCCTGGCGCATTGCCCCGGAGCAGATAATGAGGTCGCCGCAGTTCACCTCCTCCTGAAGGGCTCCACATGACCCCACGCGAATAAACGTGTCCGCCCCCAGCGCCGCCAGCTCCTCAAGGGCAATGGAGGTGCTGGGGCCGCCCATGCCGGTGGAACAGGCTGTGACAGGAACACCGTCCAGAGCTCCGCTCCACGTGCGGTGTTCGCGATTGTTTGCGACAAAGTGTCCTTCGTCCCATTCCTTTGCAATGACATCGACCCGCTCCGGATCCCCCGGAAGGAGGACATATCGGTTCACATCTCCCTTTTTACAGCGGATGTGGTATTGAAGGTTATCCTCCATCACGGGACGCTCCGCCCCGGACTTCCAGGTATGTGCCATCATACAGCCCCCTTTTTTTTATATCATTATAACAGCCCCGCCGGGGTGCGGATGGGGATATCAGACGTTCAGGCCTGAGGAGAATACCCTGTTCCTGTGCTCCCTTTTAGGGCTTTTGACATAATTTTTTGGCGTAGGACAGGGATTCCTGCCGAAAATGTCTGGTGTCCTCTGTTTGCCGGGAACAAGGCATCTGTAATTTCTTTTGACTTCAGAATATAATTAACCGTCGGGGCACGAAGGGCTGCCTGAGGTCATGGGGCTGTCATTTCCTGCTCCCGCCAGATAGTTTTATTATGGAGGCTTCATAGAATGGGAAAAAATAGTTTGGACACATCGCCGGAAGACGGAAGTCGCTGCTTTGCCCTGGCGCGGCGGAATTTTTTCCAGGCCGCAGACGAATTTATCGGTTTGCTGATGGGCACAGCAGTTTTTGCAGGCTGATACAGTGTAGGGGAGACCGAAAGAGTCACGGGCTGGGAGACCGGTTTCAATGTTTATTGAGCGAATAAAATATATTCTTGCTGTTGTGATATATGGGACCATCGGCTTGTTCCTTCGTTATGTCAGTCTGCCCAGCGAGATTGTTGCGCTGTGCAGGGGCGTCATCGGTTCCGGCTTTATCCTTTTGTATCTGCGCGCAAAGAATCAGCGTATCAGTCTGCCGGCAATCCGGCAAAACCTGTTTTGGCTCTCCGCCTCCGGGATTTGCCTGGGACTGAACTGGATATTTCTGTTTGCGGCCTATATGCACACCACGGTGGCCATAGCCAGCCTGTGCAATTATATGGCGCCTGTGATCGTCATCCTGATCGCTCCGTTTGTACTTCATGAACCGCTGGATATGCGAAAAATACCGTGCGTTGTTGCTGCCCTGATCGGCATTGTGCTGGTTTCCGGAGCATGGGGCGGTTCTGTGGGGAATCTTGCGGGTGTGTTTATGGGATTTGCGTCTGCCGTATGTTTTGTGGGGATTGTGATCTGCAACCGGAAAATACATGACATCCCAGCGCTGGACAAAGCGGCGTTTCAGCTTGCCATGTCCGCTTTAACCATTCTCCCCTATGTCCTGCTGAAAAACCATGGGGTATCCCTGGAGGTGGATTTGCGTTCCATCCTGATTATATTGATGCTTGGTGTTGTCCATACGGGTATCGCATACTGTTTCTACTTCAGCGGGATGGGCAGTTTGCCGGTGCAGACGATTGCTATTCTGGGGTATCTTGAGCCGGTTGTGTCTGTGCTTTGCTCGGCGGTCTTTTTGCAGGAGGCGCTGGGAATCGCGGGCTGGACAGGGGCGGTGCTGGTCCTGGGAGCAGCGGTCGTCAGCGAGAGCATGAAGACGGAGGAGAAAAAAACTGAGCCGAAATCCTGCAGCTTCGCTCCGGCTCGCGGCCAGACAGACGGGCAGGAGGCACGGACCCTTTAAAGAGAAAATCTCAGCTTCTCTTAAACGCTTGTTGGTATGGTTCTTAACATCCTTCCCCATCCCCTCCTTCGGCCTTCGTTGGGGGGATGGTGTGCAGAGCGGACAGGGGAGGGGATTCCTCCTGCTGTCCCCTGTGGAAGGGCCGCTGGCCTTTACGCCCCCAGCTGGCCGCCAGGGAAGCGAATCAGGGCTGCGGGGTCAACCTTGGAGAAATCCCTCATATCAAGGGGGAACGTCGGGCCCAGGTTGATGAAATGGTTCTTCTTCCGACAGTCCAATCTGTACTCTTCCAGCGAGAGGCGGGGCCCCATCCCCGCAGAGCAGACAGTAATGGGAATCCCTTCCAGAGTTCCGCTCCATGTGCGGTGCTCCCGGTTGTTCACGACAAAACGTGCCTCGTCCCATTCCTTTGCAGTGACATCGCCCCGCTCCGGATTCCCCGGAAGGAGGACATATCGGTTCACAGCTCCCTTTTTTACAGCGGATGTGGTATTGAAGGTTATCCTCCATCACGGGACGCTCCGTCCCGGACTTCAGGTAGGTGCCATCATACAGCCCCCTTTTTTATATCTTTATAACAGCCTTGCGGGGTGCGGGTGGACGGGGTTTTCAACATCGGGGTTCAAAAGGCTTTCAACGCAATCCTCCCACGGATTTCAGGCATCAACTCAGCAAAAAGTTCATCCTTGGCTCAGCAGACACGAGCGCAGGCACGAAAAGTGTTCTCTTATCCTGCGTTGGCAAGCTGAACCCATACAATCACAGATTAAAGGAACTTCCCCATGATCCTATTCCTGGTTTTATCATCGGTGCGAAGGACCTCCCCGATAACACCTGCACGATTGTTGAAAAATTTAACGCATATTGCAGTATCAAGCCTGCCTTTATACCCAACGCCGTTTCGTTGAGGTATATTTTTGTGGGAGGAGAGAAGCACGACGCCGCATGAAGAAGTTTGAAGTAAAAACGGAGGGGGCCATGTGAGGTTCTGTTTGTTATAATAAAAAACGGCATGGGCTGTGGAGTGAGGAGGCAGAAAAAGATGAAAGAATACAGTTTAAATGCGTTGATGAAAAACGGGAAGCTCTGCTTTAACCTTGCTGGCAGGATCGATTCTACAAACTCAAAGGACTTTGGCGACGTTGTGACTGCGGAGCGAAAGAAACATCCCATCGGCTCCATTATCTTTGACTGTGCCAGACTGGAATATGTTTCCAGCGCCGGGCTTCGTGTCTTTTTGACCCTGAACAACAGGGAGGAGAACCCCATACGGGTCATCAACGTCTCGCAGGAGGTCTATGACATCTTTGACATAACGGGCTTCAATCAGATTTTCGAGGTATCGAAGGCACTGCGGGATGTCTCAAACGAAAAGACCCAGAAGATAGGCTACACGGGCGGAATCACTGTCTACTACATCGGAGATGAAACGCTTATGAAGGTCTATCCGGAGGGGATGAGCCTCGAAAGCATCGAACAGGAGCGGAAGTATGCTCAGGTCGCGCTTGTGAGCGGGATCCCCACGCTCATAGCCTATGATGTCGTTACCTACCAGGGACACTATGGGATGCTCTATGAGCTTGTCAAGGCGAACACGGTGTCCGCTTTGCTGGAGACCGCCCCCTGGAAACTGGAGACCTACGCGGAGAAGATGGGAAATCTGCTGAAGCTTATCCACTCTTCCGCGCCGAAGACCGTTTCCCTTCCCAACGCGTCGGATATTTATTCAAACTGGGCCAGAAAAATGACGCCGTGGCTGCACGGCAGCGAGATTAACGTGCTGCTCAGGCTCATTAGTGTTATCCCGGAGTCGAACACGATCGTTTATGGAAACTTCCACGCACGCAATGTTTTTATCCAGCACGGTGAGCTGATTCTCCTCAATATGGCAGGGATTTGCTGTGGAAATCCCATCTATGACCTTGGAACATCCTATATGATCTATATGAATGAGTATGGGCCATTTGTGAAACGGATGTCCGGCTTTGACCCAATCCAGGCTAAAAAGTTCTGGAATGCCATGATGGGCGCGTATTTCGACGCAGAGGACAGAAATGTTATCCAGGCACAGGAAAAAACCCTGCGGGCAGCGGCGCTGCTGCGATCCGCTCTTTATCCGGCCTCGTACAGCGCCTCGCATGCGGCCCCTCTGGCAAAGGAGGACGCGGAGATTTTTGTGTCTCAAGCGCGGCGCTACCTCTTCCCGGCTGCGGACCATATTGAGGCGCTGTTGAGATCGGCGAAATTAACACGCAATATTTAACTTTCCTCAGGGAGGAGCAAGCTTTTCGCTCATGCTCCCAGCTGCCTGCCAAGGAAGCGAATCAGGGCTGCGTGGTCAACCTTGGAGAAATCCGTCACATCAAGGGTGTACGTCGGGCCCAGGTTGATGAAATAGTTTTTCTTCCGGCAGTCCGCCCTGTACTCTTCCAGTGAGAGGCGGGGGGCCAGCACCTGTGGACCGTGCAGATGATAGGTGCTGCACAGGTGTCCCGGATGTCGTCCCGCCTCCCCGTCGCGCCGGGCAAAACGCGCCCACAACACCGCCGGGTCGCCCGCCAGGACGACTGTGAGGGGCTGGTAGCCGTGGGCTGCTGTCAGGCTCTTCAGTGCAGGGACATGCTTTTGGCAGAAGGGGTACTCGATCATCAAATCATCGCCCGACGCCATGGCCGCATCCAGCTGCAGCCAGAACGCCTCCAGACAGAGGTCCATCAGAATCCTCTTCTCAGCCTCCCCATCAAAGCCCTCCCGGTCAAACCACGCCTCCTTCAGGGTGTCATAGGTCAGCAGATGCAACTCAGGGAAGGCGTGCTGAATTTTTTGGGACATACAGCTTTTTCCGGAGCCGGGGTAGCCGGTCAGAATGACCAGGTGCCGCATAGTGTGTTTAACACAGGTGCGCGACGGGACGGCTCAGCATTGGTGTCCGGGGAGTCCGTACAGCCTCTGCACCACGTTCATCAGGAGGTGGACCAGAATCATATGCATATCCTCCACCACCTGCATGTTGTCCAGCGGGACATAAAACACCACGTCTGCCAGTTCCTTCACCTTGCCGCCGGAATAGCCTGTCCAGCCCACCGTTTTGACGCCCTGCTCCTTTGCATAGCGGATGGCGTTGACCACGTTGGCGCTGTTGCCGCTGCCGCTGATGCCGATGACCAGGTCGTGGGGCTTCAGCCTGCCGCGGAGCTGGAAGCGGAAGACCTCCTCATAGCTGATGTCGTTGGCGATGGACATGAGCGTAGCCACGTTGTCGTTCAGACAGCAGAAATGCCACTTCTTGTCTACGTACTCGGAGATGCCCTTGTTGAAGTCGTTGGCCGAGTGGGAGGCCGTTGAGGCGCTGCCTCCGTTGCCGCAGATATAGATGGTCCCTTCGTGCTCATAGGCATCCAGCAGTGCGTCAGCCACGTTGTGTATTTCTTTCTGGCTCAGGGCCTCCAGCGTCTTCCTGTCCAGCTCCAGATAATCCTGAATGTACTGCGCCACAGCCGACCGGTCGCGGCGCGTGCCTGATTCTTCCATAATAAATACCCCGCTCCTCTCCAGTCAGGATTGCAAAATGTGAGAATATCAGATTACATGGATATCCGCAATATCCATGTCTAAATACGCTGTTTCGCCCGGATCGTAGATGCGCTTGGTCTTGGGGTTGTTCTCATGCACCGTGAAGCAGCAGCCGTCAATATCCAGCTCATAAAGCTGATAGGCCCCCATAAACGTTGAAAGCGTAACCTTTGCCTCGAAGAGCCCCTTTTCCTGTACTCTGCACGCCTCCGGACGAATGATCAGGGTACAGTCGTTTCCCTGGCGGAACTCACGCTCACAGGGAATGCCGTTCAACTCCCGGCCCAGCACGCTGACGGAGAGGACGCCGTTTTCCTGATTTTTCACCGTCCCGTGAAGGGTATTGGCCGTGCCGATGAAGTTGGCGGAGAACTCGCTTGCCGGGTGATAATACACTTCCTTGGGCGAACCTGTCTGGGCAATTTTGCCGTCCTTGAGAATGACGATGCGGTCCGACATGCTCATGGCCTCCGCCTGATCGTGGGTGACGTACACGGCTGTGATGCCGACAGTGCGCTGAATCTTGCGGATCTCTGTCCGCATCTGGATCCGCAGCTTGGCGTCCAGGTTGGAGAGCGGCTCGTCAAAGAGCAGAACCCCCGGCTCCATGACCAGAGCGCGGGCTAAAGCCACGCGCTGCTGCTGGCCGCCGGAGAGCTCGTTGGTGTGTCGGCTCTCCAGCCCTTCCAGCCCCGTCAGGGAGAGAATGCCGGTCACCTTCTCCCGTATTTCCTGACGGGACAGTTTTTTGATTTTCAGTCCATAGGCGATATTGTCGTAGACGTTCAGGTTGGGGAACAGTGCGTAGGTCTGGAAGACCATCGCCGTGTCCCGCCGGTCCGGCGTAAGATGACGGATGGACTCGCCTCCCAGACGGATATCGCCGCCGGTTGGCTTTTCAAAACCGGCGATCATGCGCAGGGTGGTCGTTTTGCCGCAGCCGGAAGGCCCCAGCAGCGTGACAAATTCCCCCGGCTGTATCTCCATGGAAATGTTGTCCACGGCGTGGACGTCGCCGGTGTACCTGTTTGGATAAACCTTCTCAAGATTGATGAGGGAAAGCCCCTTCGCGCTCATCTCAATAGCCCTCCTTTTAAAGTCCTTCCTTGTTGCTGAACAGGTTGATCTGCCCCCGGGAGCTGCGGCCGAGGTGGTTCAGGCACCAGTTCATCAGGCCCACGACGGCGAACACGATGAGCATCAGAAGGGTTGACAGCGCAGCCGCGTAGCTGAACTGTCCCTTGTCCACGTGCTGCATCACGCGCACGGTCAGCAGGTTGTAGTTAGCGGACACCAGGAAGATTACAGCGCTGATGGCAGTCATGCTCTTGATGAAGCTGAAGACAAGGCCGGTGTAGAATGCCGGTCGGATCAGCGGCAGCGTAATGGATGTGAACACCCGGGCTGTTCGGGCACCAAGGTCGCTGGCAGCCTCTTCAATGCTGGGGTCGATCTGCCGGAGGGCGGCCATGGCCGAGCGGACCCCCACGGGCAGCCTTGTCATCACAAGGCAGATCACCAAAATCCAGATCGTGTTGGTCAGCACCAGCGGTGGTGTGTTGAAAGTGAGAATGTAGCCGAGGCCGAAGACCGTGCCTGGCACTGCCATGCCGAGCATGGAGACGTACTCCATGAGCTGCCGGCCCAGGAAGCGTTTGCGCACCACCAGAAAGGCGATGACCATCGCCAGCACTCCGCCCATCGGGGCTGCCAGCATCGCGATGAGCAGGGTGTCCTTCACCGGCTTCATACTGTAGTTGAGGACGTACTCGTAGTTTTTGAGCACGAGCGTGTAGTTGGCTCCCCAGGTCTTGAAGAAGGAGGAGAGGACGAGAAATACATAGAAAAGCAGCACCCAGAAGGAGATGAACAGGCACAATGCGTTGGCTGGGATCATGAGTTTCGGATCATCGATCATCTCCCGGACGCGGCTGGCCTTGCCCGTCAGGGTCACGTAGGAGCGCCTGTCCAGAATCGCCTTCTGGAGAACAAAGACTCCCACCGTTACCAGCAGCAGGATGGCTGCGATGGCCGTGCCCGCCTGCTGATTATAGTTTCCAATGGCCTGAACGTAAATCTGCGTGGCGAGAGTCGTGTAGCTGCCGCCCAAAATCGTCGGGTTGGAGAAGTCCGTCGCGGACTCGATGAAGGAGAGCAGAAACACGTTGGCCAGACCAGAAGCCAGCATGGGAATCTGCACCGTCCTGAACACACGAAAACGACTGGCTCCCAGATTGCGCGCCGCCTCCTCCATGGAGACATCGAAGTTCTCCAGCAGGCCGTCCAGCGTCATGGCGGCAATGGGGAAGAACGTCATTGTCTGCACAACCACCAGCCCCCAGAATCCGTAGATGCTGAAGTTGCGGATGCCCAGCAGCTTGTAGGTGATGAGACCGCGGCGGCCCAGCAGCGTGATGGCGGAGAAGGCCAGCACGAAAGGCGGGGAGATGATGGGCAGGATTTCAATCATGCCGTAAAGTTTCTTGAAAGGGCTTTTGATGCATTGCCTTGTGTAGGCGAAGAGGAATCCAATCACCGTTGAGAGGATGCCCACCACTGTGCCCAGCCAGAGTGTATTGCCAAAGGTCCTTCGGAAGTTTTTGTCCGAGAAAACCTTGAGGTAGGTATCCAGGGATATGGCGCCTGTGTCCCTGGACACGAAGCTCCCCCACAGGATGGACAAAAGCGGCATCAGGATAAACAGCACCAGCAGAGCGAGAACGGAGACGATAACCAGTGAAAGCAGAGGATCTCGCAGCCGGTATCGGTCAGCCTTGAACATGTGGGGATTGCCCTCCTCTCTGATATAAAAATATAAAATGGAAGACGCCGCTTTGGACATCTTCCATTTCACGTCTGCACTTGTTATTTCACGCTTGATGCCCTACGCTCTGTCGCTGCAGCGCTTACGCGCCGCAGAACGCTTCAGCGGTTGGTGACCGCTGCCCACTTTGACGTGAACTCTTCTTTGTGTTCGCCGGCCCAGGCCGTGTTGTAACTGATGGTCTTGGCGTCCGCGATGCGGGCCACAGCCTTGTGGGTCACAGCGCCAGGCGCTGTCAGGAACTGCAGAGCTCCGTACTTCTTGTACAGGTTCTGGCAGTCGGCGGTCAGAGCCCAGTCGTAGAATTCCTTGGCCTCTGCCTGATCCGGTCCATTGGCGATGATGGCCATCGCGCCGGTCTCGTACCCCGTGCCCTCGCTGGGGACGTTCACGGTCAGCAGGTCGCCGTAGCCGTTGAGCTGCTGGGTGATGGCATCGTGGCAGAAGCAGATGCCCACCGCAATCTCGCCGGCAATGACGTCCGAGATGCAGCCGCCGCCGCGGGTGGTGTACTCAAGGATGTTCTTGTTCAGATTGCCCATATACTCAAATCCCTTTTCCTCGCCCATGAGCTGAAGCACCGTGGCAAGGATGACGTAGCCTGTGGAGGAGGCCGCCGGGGAGGCCATCTTGATCTCGCCCTTCAGCTTCGGATTCAGCAGATCTGCCCAGGACTCCGGCGCTTTGAGGCCCAGCTCCTTCAGACGCTCGTTGTTGCAGACGAATCCCACGTAGCCGATGTAGACCCCTGTCCAGTAGTGGTCAGGATCCTTGTATTTCTCCGCGATGGGAGCGGCGTTCGGGGACTCGTACTGAAGGAGCAGCCCCTGTTTCTTTGCGGTGATGAACGGATCAGCAGGGCCGCCGAACCAGACGGACGCCGTGGCGTTCTTATTCTCGTTCTGAACGCGGGCCAGGATCTCACCGCCGCCCAGCACAACGCAGCTTGTCTTGATGCCGGAAATTTCCTCGAACCGCTCGCAGAGACCATGGGTCTCGTCATCGTACACCGCAGAGTAGATGACAAGCTTGCGTTCACCCGCCCCCATGGCGCCGGCCGCCAGAGCCAGAATAACTCCCAGAACAAGAACCAAAGCCGTCAGTTTTCTCGTGAAACGCATAAAAGAACCTCCCTTGAAATATTTGAGATATTGTTGCTGCTTAAAATCGAACCAGGTCGATTTTTTTTCGAATGGTGTCCGCCATCGCGTTGTTGCAGCGAATCATCAGCTCACGCAGTGACTCGTCCGGCTCTGCTGCCCCGAAGACCTCCTTCGCCGCCCGAACCCAGGAGACGTTCAGCTCCGTGCCGAAGTTCAGCTTGTGCATCCCAAGGCGGACGCATATGCGGACGTCTTCCTCGCGGACGCCCGTCCCTCCGTGCAGCACAAGGGGAGTGGAGACCTTTTCATGAATGGCTTTCAGCACATCCAGGTTAATATTCGTCTTGGCCTTGTACTGACCATGGTGTGTGCCAATGCCGACGGCCAGAGCGTCCACCCCTGTCTCCGCCACGAAGCGCACTGCGTCCTCCGGATCCGTATAGGGGTAGCTTTCGACAATTTTTCCGCGCCCCACGATGCCCAGTTCCGCCTCTATGGACACATCCGCCCCGCGGGCCAGCTTCACGGCCTCCTGTGTGCGGCTGATGTTCTCGTCCAGAGGCAGCTGAGAACCATCGTACATGACAGAGGAGAACCCGCCTTCAATCGCTGCGCTGATGTCCTCCAGCTTCGAGGCATGGTCCAGATGCAGCGCCACGGGGATGTTCAATGCCGCCGCTGACTCACGGACCACAGTGGAGAGCAGATGAAAGCCGATATACTTCGCCGTGGAGACAGAAACCTGAAGAATGACCGGACAGTTTTTCTCCGCCGCGGTCCTTGCCATCATGGGAACAACTTCCAGAGCATGGATGTTAAAAGCCGGGACACCCTTCCCCTCCTGCTTTGCCTGTAAAAGCATTGGAGCCATTGTCGTATACAAGAGCGTGCCTCCATTCGGCTGAAATCTTAAAAAATACATCATGCTGATTGTTATTCTATAAAAAATATTTTAGAGGCGAAACAGGGTCCTGTCAACCCAATGAATATGCGGTATAATAATCTACCATCAACAGCCCCTTATTGGGGCCGTCATTATTTTGTGTTAGGGGTTTTGGGAAATGAATGTATGGGAAGTTACGGTTTTCAGCGTCTATCTTCTTTTCATGCTCGCCATCGGCGTCTGGTTCTTCCTGAAGAATGAGGACCGGAGTGAGAAAGGATATTTCCTGGGCGGGCGTCAGGTAGGGGCGTGGGTGGCTGCGCTCTCTGCCGGTGCGTCTGACATGAGCGCCTGGGTTCTTATGGGACTGCCGACATCCATCTATGCCATGGGCATGGGGCAGGTCTGGATAGCGGTGGGCCTCGCCATCGGCTACACCCTGAGCTGGATCTGGGAGGCTCCGCGTCTGCGCTGCTTCTCCATTGAGGCCGAGGACTCCATCACCATCCCTCAGTACCTGACCAACCGCTTTCTGTCCAGTTCCCGTGCGCTTCAGGTGGTCTCTGCTGCCGTGTTCCTGGTGGCTTACACCATCTATGCCGCGTCGAGCATCAAGGCCTGCGGCACGCTGTTCAACACCGTTACGGGGATAGAGACCACGAAGGCCATGTACCTTGCAGCCGTCATTATCATCAGCTACACGTTCCTTGGCGGTTTCTCCGCCGTCTCCTGGACAGACTTCTTCCAGGGGCTTCTGGTGCTGGGCGCGATGCTGGTTGTCCCCATCGTCGCCTGGACGATGGTCACGCCGGAGGCGTCCGCCTCACTGCCGGCTGGTTACAGCAATGTATTCTCAAGCTGGTCGGATATTATCTCCGGGCTGGGCTGGGGGCTGGGTTACTTTGGAATGCCCCACATCATCATCCGCTTCATGGCCATCAAATCCCAGTCTGAGCTGAAAAAGTCTGCCAAGATCGGCATTTCCTGGACGGTTTTGATTCTTTCCTTCGCCGTGCTGGTCGGGGTCATCGGCCGTCTGTTTATAGGCTTTGATGAGGCTGTTGCAAAGGATTCTCTTGTGTTCATCGTCATGGCGCGCAGGCTCTTCCCGGCGGTGGTGTCTGGTGTGCTGCTCTCTGCGGTGCTTGCAGCGGCCATGAGCACGGCGGACAGCCAGCTTCTTGCCGCCGCCTCCGCTTTCGCCAGCGACGTCTACCGTCCCGTCATTCGCCGCGACAATGCCAGCAGCCGTGAGATGCTCTGGGCCGGGCGCATTGTGGTCCTTGTGATCGCCGTTGCGGCCCTCTGTCTTGCCTCCCATCCCAAAGCAGGCTCCATCATGGCCCTGGTCTCCAATGCCTGGGGCGTGTTTGGCGCGGCTTTTGGCCCCTCCATCCTGCTGAGCCTCTACTGGCGGCGCTTCACTTTCTCCGGCGCAGCGGCAGGCATTGTGGCCGGAGCCGGGGTGGATATTGCGTGGCTGACTTATATGTCCCATACAGGTATTTATGAGATTATCCCTGGTTTTGCCGCCGGACTGCTGGCCGCTGTGGCCATTTCGCTGATCTCACCGGCCCCTTCGGATGAGGTGAGGGAACTCTTTGACCGGGCGGTGCGTGCCCTGGAAAAGTAGTCAAAACCGCCGCAAGACCGCGGCGCTGTGTGCAGGGAAGGAGAGAATGACATGATTTCAGTTCTGAGAACTCACATGCACCAGAAGAACGCCGGGCATGAGGAACTCTCCCTTGACGCCCTGCGCCGCGGAAGCTGGATCAACATGATTATGCCGACGCGTCAGGAGCTTGAGGATGTGGCGCGCATCACGTCCGTCCCGCTGGACTTTCTGAGCGCGGCGCTGGACGTTGAGGAGTCCAGCCGTATCGACATCGAAGAAATGGATGAAGACACGGGCTACACATCCTCCCTCCTGGTGGTCATCAACATCCCCACACATCCGGAGAGCTTCAGTTTTGACACGATTCCTCTGGGGATTGTCATCACGGAGCACTACTTTATCACGGTCTGCCTGGAGGCAAACCCAATCCTGCCTGGTTCCGCCGGCGGGGTCAGCGGCTTCTGCACATGGAAGCGGACGCGGTTTTTGCTGCAGATACTTTACAAGACAGCGGTCACCTACCTCCAGTATCTTAATGAGATGAACCGCATGTCGGACGCCATTGAGAAGTCCATGCGCAAAGCGATGAAAAACGAGGAGCTCTTCCGTCTGATGGATCTGCAGAAAGGTATGACATTCTTCACAGGGTCCATCCGCAGCAACCGCGTTGCAGCGGACAGACTGACAAGGGTCTTCCGCAACCCGCAGATGCAGGAACTGGTCAAGCTCCGCGAGGAGGATGAGGACCTGCTGGAGGACGTGATCGTCGAGCACGATCAGGCCTATGATATGGTGCGGGTCTATAGCGACGTCTTAGGCGGCATGATGGACGCCGCCGCCTCCATCATCTCCAACAACCTGAACATCGTCATGAAATTTCTGGCGGTTGTCACCATTATCCTTTCTATCCCTACGCTTATGTCGGGGCTGTGGGGCATGAATGTGGGGGTCCCCTTTGCTGAGCACCCTTACGGATTCCTGATTGTTGCTCTTATCTCTGTCGGGGTCAGCGCCGCAGCCACCCTCTGGCTGTGGTGGAAGAAAATGTTCTGAATCCGGATAAAGCAACAGGGAGGGGGGACCCTCCCTGTTACTTGTCGAATCAGGCCACGGCCTTCTGTCCGCGCTTTGAGAGAATGTGCACCGCAATGAGCAACACCAGCCCCGCGATGGTCGTGACCGGCCAAACCGTGAGGCACAATATGCCGGAGGCACACAGCGCCATGCGTGCAGGGAGGTTCAGCGGCCCGGACAGGTAGCCCATCCACATTCCCGCGAAGGCGAACACTGCCCCCACGCCGCTGACCAGAGCCCAGCCGATCTGCATCGCGTTCCCCTGCATCAGCAGGCCGGGATCATAGCAGAAGGCGAAGGGCACGACATAGGCCAAAAAGCCGAGCTGCATGGCCTGGAAACCCGTACGGTTGGGGTTTGCGTCTGCGATGGAGCTGGCCGCGTAGGCCGCGAGGGCCACGGGCGGCGTGATGTTGGAGATAATGGCGTAGTAGAACACGAACATGTGGGCCGCGATGGGCGGGAAGCCCAGCTTCACCAGGATGGGGGCGCCCAGCGCCGCCGCGCTGTTTTCCAGCGCTTCCGACAGAACGTATTCGGCAATTCGGATAAGTACCCTGCCATCCTCCACAGACTGCGCCTCAAGAATGTACTTACGGCCCAAATCCCTGACGTTCTTCCACATCTTCAGTGAGCTGTCCGTTATTCTTTTGGCGACGCGGCCGTCCCGCACCGTCAGAAAATGTTCGTTCTGGGACAACTCAATCCCTGCGTTCATCGGATAATCTTCCCCGAATGCCTCGTTGATGAGCGGGATGACCAGATGAGGGCGCTTCACCAGCAGAGTCCTGAACGCGTCGTCATACGCCGTGCCGGTACTCTCTTCCTTTTCCTTAAGTTCCTTAAGCGTTTTCACTCCAGTGGCTCCGATGTTCTGATTCCCGGCCTCCGTGTTTTTCCGCCTCGTCTTTCGTCCCGATATTGTCTTCCCCTCCTCCCTGCCGGTTAAGGGTATTATATCAAATTGAGATGATAACACGCGGAGGCCCCTTAAAGGAGCCCCCGCGTTTGTGTGCAGTTTGTTCTGCTGCCGTCTGCGCTTACCGCTTCCTCAGCCAGACAACGCTGCTCAGAAGGGTCAGCCCGAGGAACCCCGCAAACCCCGCAAACCCCGCAAACCCCGCGTCGCACCCGCCGCTGCCCTTGTTGCTCGTCGGGCTGCCGGGATTGGCCGTGGACGTATCCGCCGCGATGACCGGCGTGTAGGTGTCCGGATTCGCGAAGTACGCGGCCACCTCGATCTCATGGTCCCCCGGAACTTCCGTGATAGCCTCGCCGTTCTTCATGAAGACAGCCGTCTTGTCCCCGTCCCCATCCGCGGCCAGGCGGGCAGAGAGGCTCTGCCCCGTGTCCTTGCTCATGGGGAAGGAATGCCACTCCAGCGTAGAATTTTCCGGGACATCTTTATCCAGGCTCGTCTCGAAGCAGAAGATACCCATCTCCTTGATGTTTATCTCCGGGAGAATGGCGGCCGGCACCTTGGTGTCAATGGACACGAGCTGCTTCTGCGC
>JAILIX010000066.1 GCA_024695065.1 Fretibacterium sp.
GAAAGCCATCGGCGACCGCGAGTACGACGCATCAAAGGTGGTGCGCGCCTTCACCTACAATGACAGCCAGGACGGCGAGGGGCTCTACCTGGAATTCCTGGCCTTCCTGGCGGATGCCAGGAGCCCCGTTGAGGGGAAAACAGCCTTCATCGATCTCTTCAAAGATGACGATATCCCCTACCTTCTGATTGGGGACGGCGCGGCCGACGGTTCCTGGGACCTCAGCTTCTTCGTCGGTGAGGCGGGAAGCAACCCGGAGTACGCCACATCTAATGTTACAAGCAACGATTCCGACGGCGGGGGCGGCGGCTGCGACGCCGGATCACTGGGCACCGCCGCAGCCATTCTGGCGGGCGCAGCGCTCATTCTGCGCCGGCGGATGTGTTAAGATTACAAAACAATCCCACGAAAGGAGACGGGTATCATGGCGGAAGATTTTCTGCGGAGCAGGGCAAAGGAACTGAAGGGGACAAAGACGGAGGCAAACCTCTGGGCAGCCTTCGCCGGGGAGTCCCAGGCGCGTAACAAGTACACCTACTTTGCGTCCAAGGCAAAGAAGGACGGCTATGTCCAGATCGCGAATCTCTTTGAGGAGACGGCCGGCAATGAGAAGGAACACGCCAAGATGTGGTTCAAGATCCTCGGCGGCATCGGGGACACAGCGGAAAACCTTACGTCCGCGGCAGCCGGCGAAAACAGCGAGTGGACGGATATGTACCCTGGCTTCGCCAAAACGGCGCGGGAGGAGGGCTTTAGCGACATCGCCCAGCTCTTCGACTCCGTGGCGGCTATCGAGAAGGAGCATGAGACGCGTTACCTCAAGCTGCTGGACAACGTGAAAAAGGCTGTCGTTTTCTCCTCCGAAGGCGACTCCATCTGGCAGTGCTCCAACTGCGGGCACATCGTGGTGGGCAAAAAAGCCCCGGAACTGTGCCCTGTCTGCGCACACCCCAAGGCATACTTCCAGAAGAAGGCCGAGAACTACTAGAACGGAAAGGCGCGCCGGCCTCCGCATCGGGGCCGGCCGCCCTCATGAAACAAGGATCAGGAGGAGGGGTTTATTACCGTGTCTCATCTGATTTGGGGCGGAGTGGACTGCGTGGAACTGGCCAGGCGTTTTGGCACCCCCCTGTACGTGATTGACGAGACCGTCGTGCGGGCCCGGTGCGCGGAGGTGCGGAAGGATTTTCTGGAGCGCTGGCCGGGGACGCGGGCCAGTTACGCCGGCAAGGCTTTCCTGACGCGGACGATGGCCCGGATTATCGATCAGGAGGGGCTTGGGCTGGACGTGGTCTCTCTGGGGGAGCTTCGTATTGCGCTTGCCGCAGGGTTCCCCCCGGACCGGATCGAGATGAACGGCAATGCCAAGAGCGGGGAAGAGCTGGACGCCGCGCTTTCGGCGGGCGTTGGCCGGATTATTGTGGATAGCCTGATGGAGCTGGAGGTCCTGGCTGAAAAGGCAGAAGCCATGGGGAAAACAGCCCCTGTGCTGCTGCGCGTCGCCCCGGGGGTTGACGCCCACACCCACGCTTTTATCGCCACGGGCAAGACGGGCAGCAAGTTTGGTCTGCCCATTGACGGCCCCATGCTGTCCCGCGCGGTGCGCATGACTCAGGAACGGAAGGGGCTTGATTTCCTTGGGCTCCACTTCCACGTCGGCTCACAGCTTTTCTCCCCGGAGGACCATGTCCGCTCCCTCACCCGTGTCCTTGAGACGGCTGCCCGGCTTCGCGATGAACTGGGTGTTGAGATACGGGAACTGAACGTCGGCGGCGGCCAGGGAGCAAAGATCTGCCCCTCAGAGCCCCACGTCCCCATGAAGCCCTTCATGGACGCGATTATGGAGGCGCTGAAACAGGAATGTGCGGCCCGGAACCTGCGTTGTCCCAATGTCTCCATCGAGCCGGGACGCTGGATTATCTCCGAGGCGGGCATCACGCTCTACCTTGTGGAGACCGTCAAGGAGCTGTCCGACGTGGTTTATATCGCGGTGAACGGCGGAATGTCAGACAACCCCCGCCACCCCCTTTACGACGCCCTGTATGAAGCGGTGGTGGTGGAACGGGCGGACGCTCCGGCGGACAGCTGGGAGGGACGCAAGGTCTCCGTGGTGGGGAAATGCTGCGAGTCCGGCGATGTGCTCATCGAGGACGCACATCTGCCCCGCGTCGGGCGCGGTGACCTGCTGGCGCTCTACAACTCAGGGGCCTACACCTTCTCCATGGCCAGCAACTACAATGCTCTCGGCCGGCCGGCAGTTGTTCTAACAGGGAACGGCAGAGCTGAACTTATCGTCGGGCGCCAGACCCCCGACGACCTGCTGCGGGGGGACATCATCCCCGAACGTCTGGGCGCGTAGGCCGCTCCGCATATTCAGGGGGGACTCCCCCCTGAGCTGCCAGTCAACAAAAAAAACGCCGTCCCGGGGACGGCGTTTTTATTTCCGAAAACCAGCGGTTCTCTGCCGGCGCTACTGACCCAGCATGGGGGCAAAGATGCCCGCCAGCACAACCGACGTGAGCGTCACGGTGACGAACCCGCCGATAAGCATCCTGGGCAGCATCTGATCCATCAGGAAGTTGTAGGTCTCGTTATCCCCCTCAGCCAGCGCCTTGGACGCCTCGTCCGTCAGGACATAGTTGGGTGGGAACCCATAGAGGGCCGTGAGAGCCAGGGCCATGGAGATTGAGCCCGTGTAGCCAAGGATCTTGCCAACGATGAAGGAAGCCACCAGCAGCCCCGCCACGCCGACCCCCACGATGACCGCGATGGGCTTCATGAGCTGGGGCAGCATCTCAGGCGTGCCGCGGTTCAGCATACCCATGATGAAGACCATCAGGATAGCGCCGAGGTACCCCAGGGAACCGGATTTCAGCAGCGGCTTGCGCTCCACAATGCCCAGCTCCGCGGCGATGGCGCCGAAGATAAGGCAGATGACCAGCGGATGGACGCTGACAGTCGTGAATACCTTGAGCTGCTCGGAGGCAAACTGAGAGAGCAGACCGATGACCGCTGTGCAGGCCAGGTGGGTGTAGGTGGTCTGGTACTTTGCAGGAACAAGATGGAAGCTGCTCCTGTTCTCGGTCTCGACCCCCTTGGCCTCAACGACGTGCCCCTCGGCGCGGAGGCGGAGCAGACGCTTGCCCTCGCTCTTGAGGCAGAGCGCGGTGATGGGATAGCCGACAAACCCCTGCACGATGTAGATGAGCAGGGCCATGACAGACCAGAGGGCCATGCCCTTGGCCGCAGCCGCCTCGCTCAT
>JAILIX010000095.1 GCA_024695065.1 Fretibacterium sp.
AGCGGGCTTCCCGGCGAGGAAGGGACCCCCTGAAACCCCCGGGCACGGATTGAAGCTCAGGGGCCCGCGGAGCGGGTTTCCCGGCGGGGAGAGGACCCCCTGAAACCCCCAAGGGTCTACAGAGCGGGGTTCCGGATTAAAGCTCAGGGGGAGAAAACCCCCTGAAACCCCCGGCGGCGGATTGAAACCGGATTAAAGCCGGATTAAAACTCAGGGGGAGGAAACCCCCTGAAACCCCCAGTGCCGGATTGAAGCTCAGGGGCCCACCGATTAAAGCTCAGGGGGGAAAATACCCCCTGAAACCCCCGGGCACGGATTAAAACTCAGGGGGAAAAGACCCCCCGAACTCAGGGGGGCCGTTTCACATTCCCGGTTTACTTTCACATCCCCGGTTTACATCCCATAAAGCAGCTGCACCAGCCATGTGGTCACCGGCGGGCAGTAGGTCACCAGCAGCAGGACGATGAAGTTGCAGATCAAAAACGGCATGACGGCCTTTGTGGCTCTGGCGATGGATATCTTCGCGATGGAGGAGGTGATGAACAGGCAGACGCCCACCGGCGGGGTGGTCAGGCCGATGACGAGGTTCAGCACGCACATCACGCCGAACTGGATGGGATCCACCCCGATGGAAACCACCACCGGCAGCAGCACGGGGAACAGGATCGTCAGGGCCGCGATGGTCTCCATGAAGCAGCCCACGAACAGCAGGAAGATGTTGATGACCAGCAGAATGATGACCTTGTTCCGGGTCATGCTCAGGATGCCGTTGGCGATCATGGTGGGGATCTGCTCTTTCGTCAGGACGTAGGCAAACACGTTGGCGAACCCCACCAGCACCATGATGCCCGCCGCCCCCACCATGGAGTCCCGGATGACGCGGAGGGCGGAGAGGACGGTCAGCTCCCGGTAGATGAAGAAGCCCACGAACAGCGCGTAGACCACCGCGATGACGGAGGCCTCCGTAGGCGTCACGATGCCGGTCAGGATCCCCGCGAGGATGATGAACATCATCAGCAGGGCCCAGAAAGCCTCCCGCCCGCTGCTTATAATCTCGCGGAAGGTGGCTTTTCTCTCGTTCTTGGGGTAGTTCCGTTTCGCGGAGATCACCCATGCCACGGCCATCATGCTCAGTCCCATCAGGACGCCGGGGATAATGCCCGCCACAAACATCTTGGAGACGGAGATGCCCGTCAGGGTTCCGGCCATGATCATGGGGACGGAGGGCGGGATGATGGGCCCCACGCAGGAGGAAGCCGCCGTCACTGCCACGGAGTAGTCCGGGTCATAGCCGTCCTCCACCATGGCGGGGATGAGGATGCCCCCCAGAGAGGCGGCGTCCGCGGCGGCCGTGCCGGACACGCCGGCGAAGATCATGGACGCGCCGATGTTCGCCAGCCCCAGCCCGCCCCGGATGTGGCCGATGCACTTGTCGCAGAAGCGCACAATCTGGTAGGTGATGCCGCCGGTGTTCAT
This sequence comes from Fretibacterium sp., assembly GCA_024695065.1. Lineage (GTDB taxonomy): Bacteria > Synergistota > Synergistia > Synergistales > Aminobacteriaceae > JAFUYV01. The sequence continues at coordinate 1,477 of JAILIX010000095.1, forward strand.
CAGGTTCCCCGCCAGCATGAAGCCGGGGATGCAGAGCAGGGTGAAGCCGTCCAGCCCGGAGAAGAAACGCTGGGCAAAGGTCACCAGCGGCATATTCTCCAGCAGGAAGTACAGCAGCGAGGAGAGCCCCAGGCAGTACGCCACGGGGACGCCTACAAAGAGAAACGCCAGAAAGCTGGCAAACAGAATGGCAACGCTCATTGTATGGCCTCCTTCCCCTCCGGGGCGACAGATGAATCCGTGATTCCAAGCTCCTCCTCGATCTTCTCAAGCTCATCCCTGGCTCCGCCCAGCACCGCGCTCACTTCCACGCCCGTGAGGATGAAGCAGATCTTGAGGAGGAAGGCGACGGCCTGAAGAATGACGAACAGCAGCACGGAGAAGTTGATCATCTGCATGGGGATCTCCATGGCGGTGGAGACCATGCGGAACCTCAGAAAGACGAACTTCGGAATGGAGTAAACCGCCAGATACACGTCGAACACCAGAAGCAGGACGCAGACGGCGAGCTCATAGACTTTTTTGAAGCCCGGGGCGAAATGGGAGCTCAGGATGTCCACCCTTGCGTATTCGTCCTTGAGGGCCACAACCCCCGCGCCGAAGGCCACGGAGTAGATGAACAGATACCGCGCGGCCTCCTCGGTCCATGAGGGCACGGTGGGGAGGAAGGTCCGGCTGAAGACCTGCACGACGACAGCGGCGATGTAGCCGATCATGCCGGCGGCGGCCAGAACAGAGAGAATCCAGTGATAAATTTTCGCGAGAATCTTCATGATCACACCTCTCAGATAACAAACCCTGCGGGCCGGCAGGAAGCCCACTCTGTGGGCCGCCGGGGGTTTCAGGGGGTCTTTTTCCGCTGGGAAACCCGCTCCGCGGGCCCCTGAGTTTCAATCCGTCCGTAATACCTGCTATTCAATTCAGGGGGGCTATGCCCCCCTGAATCTCAGATGTGTGGGCCGCCGGGGGTTCAGGGGGTCCCTTCCTCGCTGGGAAGCCCACTTTGTGGGAAACCCACTATGTGGGTCGGCGGGGAGTCTGGAGGTCCTCTCCCGCGCCGGGAAGCCCACTGTGCAGTACACCCACTTTGTGGGGCTGCAGGCCGGCGGGACCTGCAGAAAGCCCACTTTGCGGGCCGCCGGGGGGTTCGGGGGGTCTTTTTCCGCTGGGAAACCCGCTCCGCGGGCCGCCGGGGGTTCAGGGGGTCCCTTCTCGCTGGGAAGCCCACTTTGTGGGCCCCTGAGCTTTAATCCGGAAGCCCACTTCGTGGGCCGCCGGGGTTTCAGGGGGTCTTTTTCCCCTGAGTTTCAATCCGTCCGTAATACCTGCTATTCAATTCAGGGGGGCTATGCCCCCCTGAATCTCAGATGTGTGGGTCGGTAGGAAACCCACTCTGTGGGTCGGTAGGAACCCCACTCTGTGGGTCAGCAGACCGGCGGGGCCTGCTGGAAGCCCACTGTGCAGCAACCCCACTCTGTGGGCCTGCAAGCCGGCCGGCCGGCGGAGCCGGCAGACCTGCAGGAACCCCACTTCGTGGGTGGTCGGCGGGGAGTCTGGAGGTGTTCCCCTCCCGCGCCGGGGGCCCACTCTGTGGAAAAATCCACTTTGTGGGTTTGGAACGTTGTATCAAAGAGACACTTGTTGCGCAGTGATCGTTGTGTGAGAAATTACTTAACGGCCTTGATCTTATCGTAAAGGGGCTTCAGGTAGCTGTACTCGCCCGCCATCAGCTTCTGCATGGCGCCGTCGGCCAGTTTGGCGAAGGCTGCCTGATCCACGTCCTCGACGAAGGTCATGCCGGCGGCCTTCAGCTCGCTCGCCAGCTGGGCCTCGCCCTCGACGAACAGCTTGCGCTCGTAGTCCTGCATTTCTTTGCCCACCTCGACGACGAGCTTCTGCAGGTCTGCCGGAAGCGCCTGAAAGCTGCGCTCCGCGATGGCGAAGTAAATCCACGTGCGGAGGTGCTCCGTCTTGTTGAGGTACTTCTGGACCTCATAGAAGTTGCCGGTCTTGATCATGGCAAGGGGGTTCTCCTGAGCCTGAATGGTGCCGCTCTGGAGGCTGGTGAAGACCTCGGAGAAGGCCATGGGCGTGGGCTTGGCGCCGAAAGCCTCGAAGGTGGCGACGGTGATGGTGGAGGCCGGCGTGCGGATGATCATGCCGTTCATGTCCGCCGGCGTGCGGACGGGCTTGTTGGAGGTGACGTTGCGGGGCCCGCGGATGAAGTGCGCCAGGCAGCGGAATCCCTCGCCGTCCATCATCATGAGCTTCTCAATCTCCTTGCCGATCTCGCCCCCGGCAACCTTCTCCATGTGCGCGTCACTGGTGATGAGGTAGGGAACGCCAAGAATGCCCAGCTCAGGGATGTAGGTCATCATGGACTCGCCGGTGATGACGATGTCCACCCCGCCGCCGGTGAGCGCGGACTGGATCTGGTCAATCTCGCTCCCAAGCTGGCTGTTGGGGTAGATGGTGACAGCGATGCGGCCATTGGAACGCTTCTCGATCTCATTCTTGAAGAAGACCGAGGCCTTGTGCCAGGAGTTGCCTTCGTCCACGATGTGGGCGATGGTCAGCTTGAAGTCCGCGGCGTGAGCGGCAACGCCCATCACAAGAGCCAGAAACAGCGCAAGAGCTACAACTTTCTTCATTCCCAAATTCCCTCCATTAATGATGATTTTTTTGCCGGTCATCCCGGCAGATCCACGACCCGCCCGGCTTTTTGCCGGACAGCCCGGTGTGCCTTTTTTTTCCTTGCTTACGGCCCGCCGGTTCTTTGCCTGCGGCCCGCCGGTTCTTTGCCCGTGGCCCGCCGGTTCTTTGCCCGTGGCCCGCCGGTTCTTTGCCTGCGGCCCGCCGGCAGCTTGCCCGGTTCGCCGGTCTTGCCCGGTCCGCCGGTTTTGCCCGTTCAGTCCGGTCCGCCCGGCGTTCCTTTTTTCCTCCGGTCCGCCCGGTGTGCCTTGCCTGTATATAATTTTAACATAAATTCATAAATTCTGCTCAATAATTCTGCTCAATCGTGCTTTCTGGCCACGGACTTTGTGACGGTCAGGCCGGCCCCCAGTCCGAGGAGGTCCTCCGTCAGCAGGGTCCCGGCCTCCACCGGGGCGTCCAGGGTGATTTTCCTGATCTCCTCCATGGCGTCGAAGATCCGCGCCCTGGGGATGGGGGCCGTCAGACGGACGCTGGCCAGAGGCAGCTCGCCCCCCCGGACCCGCACGGAACTGGCAATGGTCCGCCGGGGCTCGGTCAGCTCCTGCCGGACGTACTCCTCGCCCCGCCTGCAGGTCTGGCCCGTGACGGAGCGGAGGTCAACTCTCCCGTCCTCCCCGGTCCCGTACAGGGCGGTGATCTCGCAGCCGTTGGGGCAGATGATGCAGGTAAATTTCCGTTCCTTCACATCTGTCTCATGCGTCTCATGCTTTTCCATCTCAGTTTCCTCCCCTTTCTCCCTCCTGAGCCACGATGGAGACGGTGATGTCGCCCTCTCCGGCCAGGCGCGCCGCCGGGATCTCCAGGTGGATCATCTCCGCCGGGATGGCCTTTTTCATGGATTTTGAAGCGATCTCCCGTCCGTTCTGAACCGCTGTGAGGCGGCAGTCCCGGAAGGGCCGGGAGGGACGGAGGGAGAGGGACACGTCGCGGGCGCCGCTGATCCTCATGGGGACGGTGTGGTTCACGCTCCGGTCCGTGAGGATGTTCAGCGCGCACTCCGGCAGCCCGCCGCTCAGGTACGCCGCGCAGCTCCCGGCCAGGGCCTCCGCCTCCAGGGAGACGAAGTCCACCAGGTCGTGGACGTGGAGGACGTTGCCGGCGGAGAAGACGCCGGGGACCGACGTCTGGAAGAACTCGTCCACCTCCGCCCCCCGGGTGCGGCCGTCCAGCTTCACCCCGGCGTCAAGGGACAGCTCGTTCTCCGGGATCAGGCCCACGGAGAGGATCAGGGTGTCGCAGGGGCAGTCCTTCTCCGTGCCGGGGATGGGCTTCATCCGGCTGTCCACCTCTGAGACCGTGACCCCGGTGAGGCGGGCGCCGCCGTGGATGGCCGTCACGGTGTGGCTGAGGTGCAGCGGGATGTGGTAGTCGTTCAGGCACTGCTCAATGTTCCGGGGCAGGCCGCTGGGGTAGGGAAGGACCTCAAAGACCGCCTGCACGTGGGCGCCCTCAAGGGTGAGCCGCCGGGCCATGATCATGCCGATGTCCCCGGAGCCGAGGATCACCGCCTCCCGCGCCGGCATTCGGTTGTAGAGGTTCATGTAGGCCTGGGCCACCCCCGCGGTGAAGACCCCCGCCGGCCTCTCGCCGGGGATGGCCAGGGCCCCCCGGGTCCTCTCCCGGCAGCCCATGGCGAGGACCACCGCCTTCGCCCGCCATTTCCGCAGCCCGTCCCTTGTGGCGGCCGTCACCGACTTCAGCAGGGGGCCGCCGGTCCCGGAGTCCTCCGGGGTCAGGGGGCGGATGTCGATCACCGCCGCGTTGGTGAGGCAGGGGATGCCCCGTTTCTCCACCTCGTCGATGAAGCGCCGGGCGTACTCCGGGCCGCTGAGTGTCGTTCCGAACCGGGTGAGGCCGAAGCCGTCGTGAATGCACTGGCGGAGGATGCCGCCCAGCTGCTTCTCCCGCTCAAGGATCATCAGGCTGCGGACGCCGCTGTCCCACAGCCGCACCGCTGCCGCCAGCCCCGCGGGGCCGCCGCCGATGATGAGGACATCGGCCTCCCGCGCGTTGATATCTCTGTTCATTGCCGCACCTCCGACGGGCAGGATGCCCCCGTGCCGGCCGGGGCGCAGGGACGCGCCGTTTCGCCGCCGGCCTCTCTGACCTTGCCGAAGAGCACCTGAGAGCCCGGACGGCTGTACAGAATCTCCGTCTCGCTCCTGTGCTTTTCCTCCTCCAGCATTTGTTCCACCCGCATTTGGCAGTAGCCGCCCTGACAGCGCCCCATCATGGAGCGCGTGCGGTATTTGATGCCGGTCATGGTCTCCACCCCCAGGGGGTTGCGGATGGCCTGCAGGATCTCCGCCCTGGAGACCCGCTCGCACCGGCAGACCAGCTCGCCGTAATCGGGGTCCCGGCGGATGGCCTCGGCCCGCTCCGTGTCCGTCATGTCCGCGAAGCGCCGGATGCCCTTCCGCCGGCCGTTGAAGTCCGGCCTCTCCTCAAGGGGCTCCCGCTCCCTGATCATGGAGACGACGTGTCTGGCGATGGGGACCGCGCAGGTCAGGCCCGGGGACTCGATGCCCACCAGATTCACGGCCTGCGGGGCGATGTCGTCCCGTATCTCGATCCTGAAGTCCTGAATCACGCCGTTTTCGTCCGTCCACTTGGGCAGGATGCCGCAGTAGGTGCGGATGTAGTCCTTTTTGTGGATGTGGGGCCACAGGATGGAGGCGTCCTCCGCCAGAAAGTCGATGTTCCGCTGGGGCACGTCGTAAAGCGGGCCGCTGCCGTCCCCGGAGAGGGGCAGATCCGGGAACTCCTCCGCGTCCGGGCCCACAAGGACGTTGCCGTCCACGGTGGGGGTCACATGGATGCCCATGTAGGTGTTGGAGGGGACCGTGTAGAGCGGCAGGGGCACGTCCGCCCCGCAGCGCTGGTCAAGGATGATGTAGTGGTCCTTGGAGAACACCACCCGGTATCCCGTCAGCCCCAGCATATCGGAGACCTGCCCGCAGCTGAGCCCCGCGCTGTTGATGACCCAGCGGGAGCGGAAGACGCCCCGGTTCGTCGTGACGCGGTAAACCTTCTCAGCGGTGTCAAAGGCCGCCGCCGTGACCCCGGTGTTCAGGAAGTAGCGGACGCCGTTCATGGCGGCGTTCTCGGCGAGGGCGATGGTGTACATGAAGGGGTCCACGATGCCGGAGTTGGGGGACCACATGGCGAACTTCCCGTTGACGGAGGGGACCCTCCGGTGGAGTTCCTCGCCGTCCATCAGCCTCAGACCCTCAACGCCGTTCCTCTCGCCCTGGGCCATGGTGCGCTTCAGGGAGGCCATGTCGGCGTCGGTGTTGCCGATCAGGACCTTTCCCGTGCGGATGAACCTGAAGTCCAGATCCTCCGCGAGCTTTGTCATTCCCCGGTTGCCCTCCACGCAGAACCGGGCCTTCAGGGACCCCGTGTCGTAGGCAAAGCCGCCGTGGATGACGGCGGTGTTCCTTCCGCTGGTCTCGCAGCAGACATCGGGGTTCTTTTCCAGCACGCCGATCTTGAGAGCCGGATTAAAGCTCAGGGGGAAAGGACCCCCTGAAACCCCCGGTCCCTGTCCTTGTCCCTGCCCCTGCCGCCCCATATAGCGGGACAGTTCTCTGGCAATCGCGCTGCCCACGACCCCGCCGCCAATCACCAGATAATCCCACAAGATGGGCTCCCTATCATCGGCCAATAATTTTTCCATGCCGTCTTTCCTCCCTGCCAGAAAAGGGTTGGCCCGCCCCCGGGGGTATTCCGCCCCTGGGGGTTATCCAGCCCTGTAGTGTCACCCTGCTTATTATTATACAGTCCCACGAAGTGGAACCCCGGATTAAAACTCAGGGGGAAAGGGACCCCCCGAACCCCCCGGCGGCGGGCTTCCTGCCGGGCGCTACGCCACAATCAATGCCTTGTAGGTCTGTTCTGTGAGGTACTGGGCGTAGAGGTCCGGAGGCCGGATTGAAGCTCAGGGGCCCACCGGATTAAAGCTCAGGGGGGACCCCCCCCCGAACCCCCCGGCGGCCGGCCCGCGCAGTGGGGTTACGGATTGAAACTTCGGCTCCGCGGGGAAGGCCTGACCGGAAGGGAAGTCAAAACCAGCGGGGGGAGACCTTACCTCGTCATTCTTAAAAAAGCGTCTTCCTTGCGTTTCATTTCCTCCCGGCGTCTTAGGATTAAATCCCTGACTTCGGGAGGGACCTGAGTCTCGTTTTGCATATGTCCATGCGCCGGAGCCTGTGAATGACAAAGGACGCAAAGCGCCTCAAGATTATCTGGAGAATTGTCTTGTTTTACCCCGTTACGATGATGTACTTGTAAATATCGATGATAATCGTGCAAATCCACACCACACTTTTCACAGCGCCAGTGTTTATTTTCCCGATAGAACGTAGAAATTGCTGACCAATTCTCCACATAATCATCCTTAGACAAGAGAATACTTTGATCGCTCCGTGAGGGTAAATTTTTAAATTGTGTTTTACAAGTCGCAAAAAACTCCTCAATGTTAAAGTCATCTACGGCTTGATTTTTGGCCGTTTCGCCTGTTAGGCGGCGGTATCCTTTGTATCCGTATGAATCCCATTCTTTCAGGCATTTTTTACAAACTTTTAATCTCTTTTCTACCTCAGTATTCTCACGGGAATACCACTCTTCAGAGACAAACATTTTAAAGAGGCCGGAAGTTCTGTTTGTGATGACATAACGATCAATACGTCCCTCTTTATATTTTGATTTTACCGTGCTGCAATCCATAAAATGAAACTTTGGCAGCTGGCTAAAAGTTCCGTAAGGGATGTAAAGTAAGCATTGCTTACCGTTGATGGAAAAAAACGGCGTCGAATTATTAAACAAAGCGTCTGTCAATTCCGGGCTGTCCGCAGCATTGACAGTAATGTCAAATTCGCCCTCTGGCAGCGTGAATTTCTCCGGTTCCCAATGAATTTCCCTTGCCCCAATGCGTTGCAATAACGAGGTCATGGGAGCAAGTAAAACCTCTCCGTCCAGTTTCATTTGATCCCCTCCAAAATCGTTATAATGCGTTTTTCCGCATCCGTGCGCACACGAAACTCGACACGCCGGGACAAGATGGGGTCTTCATTCCCCTGCGCGTCGATTATAGGTTTGCTGGAGGAAAGCCCATTTGCCGTTATTGTGCTGGAAGCCCACTTCAGGTGGGAAGCCAGGGCCGGAAGCATGAGGCAATATTGCAAAACAGCGCGCGTTCTGTCCTGAGAAAGCTGCATATTGTGAAAGTAAGCATCCAGTGGGCCTTTTGACCCCTCCCATTCTGAGGATGTGTGCCCCTCAATGCGTACCTCCGCGATGTTGCCCTGATACTTGCTGAGAACATTGATGTAGCGGGGAAAAAAATCATTTAAGATGTCCTTGAAGCCGGAAGTCAAAGCCGCGCTCCCCGTTTCAAAGAAGACAGAGGGTTCCTCAAAACGCACAGACAGGTTTTCTCTGTTTAACGATGCTTTCCATTTTTTGAGGTCGTCTTTAAATTCTTTTTCCAGGTCTAAATACAAATCTTCCTGAGTTTTATTCCACATCACAGCGATTTCCTCAACCTTGTCTTTCTCTTTGGTGACGCTGTTCATGTAGGCAATGGAGATAAACAGGAAAATAATCATTAACCCGGACATCATATCGGAAATAGACGCCCATGGGTTTTCCGCTTTTTCTGTTGATTGAAACAGCGGCTCGGACATTATCTATATCTCCCCTGGCTATTCGCGATATCAGTTAAACTTGAAATTTTGCCTGTGAGATTTTGATAATCTGATATCAGTTTATCGCTGACAGACGCAAGTTTACTCCCCATTAAAGCAATAACCTGTTTCAGGGAGAACTCCATTTGTTCATCCAGATCTTTAAACGATTTCTTCATCGTCTGGTCTATTTCTTCGCTTGCTTTCTTGAAATCTGTCTGTATGTCATCCATGCTCTGCCGCAGTATCAGGTCTAATGACTGCAATACCTCATTCTGTTTTTCCGTGGAGTGCTGCATATTTTCGACGGAATTATCGATTGCTCTGGTGGACTGATCCACGCTGGCCGTGAGGGTGCGTGTCAGGTTGCTGATATCCCGTTCGACGATGCTCGTAAACAATTTGGCAGAGCCATTAAGCGTCTCTTTTATCTCCTCTCCTGCCTGTTTGAATGCACTCACTATCTCATCGCGGGACTGCTGCTGAATGTTTTTAGCTTCAAGCAGAGTTTGCTTAATATCGTCGCTGAGTTTTGCAGCGGTCTCTTCCTGAACCCTGACGGAGTTCTCTATCGTCTGGGTGGACTGCTCCACGCTGGCCGTGAGGGTGCCTGTCAGGTTGCTGATATCCCGTTCAACGATGCTCGTAAACAATTTGGCAGAGCCATTAAGCGTCTCTTTTATCTCCTCTCCTGCCTGTTTGAATGCACTCACTAACTCGTCGCGGGACTGCTGCTGAATGTTTTTAGCTTCAAGCAGGGTTTGCTTAATACCGTCGCTGAGTTTTGCAGCAGTCTCTTCCTGAACCCTGACGGAGTTCTCTATCGTCTGGGTGGACTGCTCCACTCTGGCCGTGAGGGTACCTGTCAGGTCGTTGATTCCACGCTCGATAGAGGGGAACACCTCGGAGGCTTTTTCCCGCAAAGCGACGAAACCACCGATAGTCTCTGTGCTGTCCTTTACCATCGCATCCAAAGCATTTACCGTATCTTTTATTTGTGACATCACTCCAGGAATAACGG
>JAILIX010000102.1 GCA_024695065.1 Fretibacterium sp.
TTGATCTTGTCCTTCTCGAAGGTGGTCTTGACCGTCACGGGGCCGTTGTAGCCATCGGTGGTGACGGTGTACTCGCCCGGCGTGAAGGTCATCGCTCCGCCAGCGCTCCCGGACTTCTCGCCGCGAGCCGCAGCCAGGGCCTTCTCCACGGCCTCGGTGATGCCGTTGCGGGTCATGGTGGCGCCGCTGACCGCGTCGATCTTCCCGTCCGTGCGGCCAATCAGGGCCTTGCTGTAGTTCTCGAACTGAGGCACGCCGAAGGGCTGCTCGCCCTCGCCCGTGATCTCGACCGCGGTGATGGCCTTGTCGTCCACCGTGACCTTGACCTTCACCTCAACCTGCTCGCTGTACCCTTTCCCGCTGCCCTCATACGTGCCCGGCGTGAAAGCCGCCAGGGCCGGAGCCGCTGTCAGTGCAAGGCAAAGTGCCAACACAAGACAAAAACGTTTCTTCATCATACTTCTCCTCCTCTTTCCGCTAAATATTGTAAGGGATAAACCGCACGCAAATAATACCATAGATTAAGCTCTAATACCACAGCGGGGAAGGTCAGGCCTGCCCCGTATATAATTCAGGCTGATAATGTGGCTTGTTTCACGGCATACTGATCCTAAAACAGCGGGCTGCCTGCAGTGGTGTGACAGAGGATAAAGATGTGACGAAGGGAAGAGGAAGGAGAAGGAGCGATGCTGTCGTTTAGGCGGGAGATTACGGTATAATTTACTAAAGACGGTGACGCTCCGCTGGGGCGGATGTCAAGTGTGGAGGGTGATGCTTATGAGAGGGTGGTTCAAAAGGGGCGCGGCCCTCGCGGGAAAACATCTCCTGTTTTTCCTGTTCCTGGCGAGTGGATGCGCTGGGGCGGCTCAGCTGGAGATTCTGCGGCCAGGGTATGACCTTATGTATGATGTCCCCATCATGGCGGCCTACCAGAGGCCCTATGCCATGAATTTTGAGATATGGAAACCGGAGGGTCTGCCCGCTGGATGGTATGCCACTTTTGATGGATTCCCCGTGGCACAGGTCAGGGAGAACTGCTGGGTGTATGGTCAGATGGGGACGGATGGGGCTCTTGTCCCGACGGACGTTCTGGTGGGCTCTGTGGTTCCGTCGGATGTTCCGGGGCTGGTCCGCGTTGCCGCCTCCTGGGGGGGGCGAAGAGTCTTTGACAGCCCGGAGTTTCGGAAGATTATGGACTATCGCTGTGACCGCATGGCCCTCCTGAGCGATCCCTTTATCAGGACAGCCATCGCCTGGAACACATTGAAGCCCGACGTGTGGCTGTGGCTGGGCAATCGATGGAAAAGAATCACGCCCAATCCGGGAGAGTACACCTGGCAGGCTTTGAATCGCCACCGCAGCTGGATTATCGATGAGCTTCGCAAAAATAACGTCTGGTGGTTCGGAGGAGAGGCCGATGATTTGGCGGATCTTGCGCGCCAGTGGGGTTTGCTGTGGGGCGGTTCCCTGCAGCTGAACAGGCTGAGCGCCTATCGCGCGGAGAGCGGTGGAGACGGTCCCGGCACTGAAAGGACGACAACGGCCAGCAGTTCCTCGCCCTCCACCCCATCACCGGATGACAGCAATAACAACCGTGGCGACTGGGATGTTGGGGAAGATTAAATCCGGGAGACGATTTGATGAAAAAAGGTTTCAGTGGAAGATTCAATCTTGAGGGGGAGGCCGACGAACTTCTGGACCGGGCCTATGAGTCCGATGACGAGGCGGAAGTTGAGGCGCTGGTGGAGCGGGCTCTTGAGCTGGAGCCCGATAATCCTGAGGCTCTTTTGCTTCGCGCGGATCTGACGGACGATGACGAGGAGCGCTTGGCGATCCTCAGGGGGGCCCTTGACGCGGTGCGTTCCGTCCTGAAGGAGATGGAGATTGAGCCTGAGGAGTTTGCAGAGGATGAACTGGGTCTTGTTTATCTGGCGCTGCTCCAGCGGGCGGCTTTCACGCTCTTCTCTGTGGGGGAGGACGATGAGGCGCTTCACGCGGTGGAGGAGCTTTTGTGTTATGACCTGGAGGACAACGGTGCGTCCCGGAACCTCTACTACCGTATTCTGGTGGAAAGGGGCGATTGGCAGCGGATTTTGACCGAGACGGGACAGGATGATGACCATCAGCTTGGCTGGGCTTACTCCCGCCTCACGGCGGCCTTCATGTTGGGGGAACGCCCGTTCGCTGCCCGGATGTTCTGGGACGCATTGATTATGTCTCCCAACGTTCCGTTCTACATGCTGGGTTATTTCCCGGAGCCGGAAGGAAACTCAGAGGCGGAGGAGGAGGACTTTAACTTCGCAGCGCTCTATGCGGATGTCTGGAGTGGCTCTCGTGACCTGCTCAACTGGTTCTCCCGCGGGGTTATCCTGTTTGGCCTGCTCTCCGGGCGGTTTGGACAGACGGCTGATCCGAAACAGCGCGAAGGACATCCCGATGAGGTCGGAGATGAACGTGACGCTATGATGGAGATACTGACCTCCCTGGGCGGCCGGGCAGAGTATGAGGCGATGAGCGCGCTGATAAAGGACAGCGACGATGCGGCAATCATTGAAACTCTGGCCGCCCATCACTGTCTTGCGGAGTAATGGAGGAGGAAAACTATACTATGAAGAACGTACCCAGCGATATCGAGATTGCACAGGCCGTGAAGCCAAAACCCATCGTTGAGATTGCTGCGAAGTTGGGGATCTCTGAGGATGAGCTGGAGCTCTACGGAAAATACAAGGCTAAGATAGCTCCGGGTGTTCAAAAGCGGCTGGCGGATAAGCCGGATGGCAAGCTTATTCTGGTGACGGCCATCACGCCGACACCGGCGGGAGAGGGGAAGACCACCACCAGTGTGGGGCTCACAGACGGCCTGAACAGAATTGGCAAGAGAGCCTGTGTGGCTCTTCGGGAGCCGTCTCTTGGCCCCAGCTTCGGCATCAAGGGCGGGGCGGCGGGCGGCGGTTACGCTCAGGTCATCCCTATGGAGGATATCAATCTGCATTTTACAGGTGACCTTCACGCCATCACCACGGCCCACAATCTGTGTGCCGCAATGCTGGACAACCATCTTCAGCAGGGAAATGAACTGAATATCGACCCGCGCCGCGTTGTCTTCCGTCGTGTGATGGACCTGAACGAGCGCGCGCTGCGCAATATTGTCATCGGCTTGGGCGGACGGCTGAACGGCGTACCCAGGGAGAGCGGCTTTGATATCACCGTGGCCTCGGAGGTCATGGCGATTCTCTGCCTTGCCAGAGATTTGAGGGACCTCAAGGCCAGGTTCTCCCGGATGATTCTGGCCTACACTTATGAGGGGAAGCCCGTTACTGCGGCGGATATTGGAGCGGCGGGTGCCATGGCGGCACTGATGAAGGATGCCATTAAGCCCAACCTTGTGCAGACACTGGAGGGTTCTCCGGCTTTCATCCATGGTGGCCCCTTTGCCAACATCGCCCACGGCTGCAACAGCATCCAGGCCACGCGTCTGGGACTCAAGACGGCGGATTATCTCGTTACGGAGGCCGGTTTCGGTGCGGACCTTGGAGCGGAGAAATTTCTGGACATCAAGTGCCGTATGGCAGGATTGACCCCATCAGCAGTTGTGGTGGTGGCAACGGTTCGGGCACTGAAGATGCACGGCGGGCTTGCAAAGGCAGATCTGGGACGTGAGGACCTGAAGGCCCTTGCTGCAGGCATCCCGAACCTTCAAAAGCACATCGGGAATATCCAGAAGTATGGTCTGCCCGTGGTGGTGGCCATCAACCGATTCCCGCTGGACACGGAGGCGGAGCTGGCTCTTGTGGAAGAGAAGTGCCGAGAGCTTGGAGCTTCCTTCGCGCTCTCTGAGGTGTGGGAAAAGGGCGGTGAGGGCGGCATGGCCCTGGCGGAGAAGGTGGTCGAGACCTGCGAAACGTCAAAACCGTCTGAATTTAAATTTATCTATGATGCCGCAATGAGCCCGAAGGAGAAGATGAACGCCATCGCGCGGGAGATTTACGGCGCGGACGGGGTGGATTTCACAGCCCAGGCGGAGAAGGACCTGGAGCTTGTCCACACGCTGGGGTTGGATAATCTGCTGGTCTGTATGGCAAAGACGCAGTACTCACTTTCGGATGACGCGGCAAAGCTGGGGCGTCCTTCGGGCTTCCGCATCACGGTGCGGGAGGTTCGGATATCTGCGGGTGCGGGGTTCATCGTGGCCATCACAGGGGCTATCATGACGATGCCAGGCCTGCCGAAGAAGCCTGCGGCCCTTTCCATCGACGTGGACGAGAACGGAAAAATTTCCGGACTGTTTTAGAATCGGCCTCCCGGTGTGGGGACTGGTTGAGAACCTTTATTGCGGGGGCTTAACAGAAAGACAAGCCCCCCTGTTACTGTAACGGGGATAAATTGCGCCATGTGAGCAAACAGCGCCACAGCCAGCGCCTGGTCGCGGGGAACGTTATAGGCCGTCAGCACGGTGAGCATGACGGCCTCGTAAACACCAACCGCCCCCGGTGAGGAGGGAAGAAGCATCCCCAGGCTGCTGAGGGCAAACACGGCCACTGTCTCCGTCCAGCTAAACCCCAGCCCTGCGGCCCCGTTGAGGCAAATCGCTGTCTGGAAGGCGTAAAACATCCACAGGAACAGGGAACTGGCGGTCATCCACACAAGACGGCGGGGTGACATCTGTTCCACCAGAGAAAGGGTGAAGCGCGTCAGGAAGTCCGTGATCTTTGAGGGCAGGGGCAGATGCTCCCAGAAATGTCCCCATTCCGGTCGGGCCCGAAACAGGCACAGAACGGCCCAGCCCCCCGCCAGACAGAGAAGAAACAGGGACATGACCCGGGGCTGTCCCTGCTGCCACAAAAACCAAAGGCTCAAGAGAGCCAAAACATTGACGTCAAAGAAACGCTCCATAAAGACAATGCCCAGAGAGGTATTCAGCGAGAGTCCATGGTCCCGGCCAATCCACACCGCTTTGGCAATCTCACCTGCCTTTGCGGGCAGGACGTTGTTCAGCGCCAGTCCCACCAGAGAGGCACAGAAGGTTGAGCGGAAAGTCAGGTGCGGATATCCCTCCGGATTCATAAACATAAGGCGAACCCCCAAGACCGCGTAGGCAGCGAACCCAACGAGGATGGCCGCAATCATCGGCATTACGGGGAAACGGCTCATAGCCTCCCACAGGTCGCTCAGGGGTACGCCGTGGAAGGCGTAGACCAGGCACAACAGAGATATTCCCCAGCGCAGGAGCCCTCCCAGAAATCTCTTCATCTCCAATCTTTAATGAAGCGCGTTGATCTTCATTCTGCGGTCGCTCCGTTTGCGGCCAGGATGGCTGCGCCGAGATTGCGTCCCATTTCCCCGCAGCGGGCAAGGTCATCCGGCGTTGGGGAAGTATAGACCTCCACCTCCGGCCCCACCTTCTCCAGTTTAATCTTCTCGGCGAACTCCTGCAGCGCGGTCAGGGCACCCTTACTCCAGCTGTAACTTCCGGCGATGCCAAGGATGCGTTTTTTCGGCATACGGTTCAGCAGCTTGGAGCAAAGGCTTTCCATGGCGGGGAAGAGCTGGGTATTGTAAGTGCATGCCAGGAGCGCAAAACCTTTGTAGCGCCAGATGTCACGCAGAATAAAAGAGAGATCCAGCCTTGCGGTGTCACAGAGGTGGACTTCACGAATCCCTGCTTCCGCCAACCCGGCGCATACTGCTTCGGCCATGCGGCGGGTGTTGCCGTACATGGAGCCATAAGCGACAACAGCGCCGCAATCGGCCTCGTAACGGCTCCAGCGGTCGTAAAGGCCAATAACCTGTTTGACGTCCGTCCGGAACAGAGTGCCGTGTGAGGGGAAAATATTCTTAATCTCCAGTCCGCCAAGTTTTTTGAGAGCCACCTGGACGATGTTGGAGTAACGCGCGACAATGGCCGCGTAATATCGCAGCATCTCATCCTCCCAGCGCGAGCGGTTCTTCTGGTCATCGAAGAGGCCGCCCTCATGAGTGCCAAAACCTCCGAAGGAGTCGTTGGAGAAAAGAACTCCCGTGGAAGTGTCGAAAGTGGTCATGCTCTCCGGCCAGTGCAGCATGGGAACGGTAAAAAATTGAAGGACATGTCCGCCAAGATCCAGAGTTTCACCGTCCTTCACCGTGATGGTGTCCTCTTCAATCCCGTGGTATCCCTTGAGCAGAGGGATGGTTTTGGAGTTTCCAACAATCTTCAGGCCGGGCCATCGTCCTCTGAGTTGGGATATCAGGCCGGCGTGGTCGGGTTCCATGTGATTTACCACGAGATAGTCCAGCTTGCGGCCATCCAGTGCCTCTTCCACCTTGCGGAAGTATTCGTCAACCCACGGCCCCTTGACCGTGTCAATGGCGGCAGCGGCATTTGAGCCCTTCACAACGTAGGCGTTGTAGGCAACACCACGGGGCAAAGTCCAAAGGGACTCAAACAGGTCTGTTTCCAGATCGTTGACTCCAACCCACCAGGTGTCCTTGTTGACCAGGAGCGCTTTGTACATGATGTATTTTCTCCCTTCGAGTGACTTCGGCTGTTCCGGAGCGTTATTCTATAATCTTGTGTCAAACCATTCCGTGATGACACGCAGACGCGCAAGGCGGTTTCTTGGCTTCCCGGAGCGGCTGAGCTCGTGATTCTCTCCCCGGAACACACACATCCTTGCCTCGACGCCATTCACCCTGAGGGCTGTGAACATCTGGAAGCCCTGGTTCAGCTCACATCGGTAGTCCTCCGTCGAGTGGACGAAGAGCGTCGGTGTGCTGGCGCTGTTTGCGTAGGCCACAGGCGAATCCTGCCATGGGCCGGCAGGGTTTTTCCAGGGCGTGCCCTTGTGCTGATCCTCTACGTAGTAGTAGCCAATATCACATCCGCCGAACTTTGAGACCCAGTTTGCAATGCCTCGCTGGGAAACAGCTGCGCGGAAGCGGTTGGTGTGCGTAATAATCCAGTTGGTCATGAAGCCGCCGTAAGATCCTCCCGTAACCCCCAGGCGCGAGGCGTCAACGAAGTTCAGGTTTTGCACGCACCAGTCCGTGAAGTCCATGATGTCCCGGTAGTCTGTTTCCCCATAACGCCCACGGATATCGCTGAATTCACCGCCCCGTCCGTCGCTTCCCCTGGGGTTGCAGTAGATAACAGCATATCCCTTCGCGGCCCAGCACTGCATTTCATGATGATAAATGTCCCCAAACGCCGCCTTGGGCCCGCCATGGATGTTGAGGATTGTGGGGCATCGGCTGCCCTCCTGGTAGCCGATGGGACGCATATACCAGCCATCCAGCATCAGTCCGCCGCTTGCCCTGAAGGTGATGTGAATGGGCTGAGACAGGGCGTGTCCCTCGTAGAAGGCATCATTGAAGGAGGTAAGCCGGCGTTCTGTTCCCTTCTCAAAGACGAAGAGTTCGGGAAGGTGAAGGTCCTGATAGGCGATGAAGGCAATACGTTCTCCCTGAACGGCGTAATCGATGACTGAGGAAATGGTTGAGGTCAAAGCGCCCAGGCTCCCATCCCTCCTGATGGAGCAGAGCCGCGTCTTGAAGCCCTGGGTGGCGCAGCAGACCGGCCCCAGCGGGCTGGAGACAATGGCCCCTTCGCGCTCTGTGCAGCCATAGCTTGTGTCTGCGACGACAGCGTGACCGAGGGACACATCAGGGGCCGTCAGGCAAATCAGTTCTCCATCCTTCAGAAGGCAGATATCCGGGTTTTCATTGACTCCCTGGGCCTGGTGGTCTGTCACTGTGACGAGGATATCTTCCTCGTCCCACACAGCACAGCTGAAAGTGACGTCCAGCCCCGAAGACAGGAGTTCGCACTTCCCTGACGCAAGGTCCAGTCGATAAACCCCATTGTTGATTGGCTTTACATCCTCATAAGCGGACGCGACGATCAGGGCGGCAGTGCGTTCATCATTCAAAGTCACGCAGGACACATCCAGGATAGGGGAGGTCAGGCGCCTGAATTCTTTCCTTGCGGTGTCGTAAATGCCCAGACCAGTGCGTCTCTGCCCCACGTATCCCTTTCCATTGGCCATAAAAGGAACCTGATCAAAAATCATAAAGCTCGCTTCCTCCGGGTTCTCCGGGGGAACGGGGTCAAAGACTGTTGTAATGAGATAGCGATCCTCATCCAGAGCACGGAGAGCCGTGGCCTTGTGGGGGATATTAAACAGAGGCTCAGGCTCACCGCCCGAGGCGGGAAGAACGCAGAAGCGTGTTATACTGGGTTTATGTGCATAACTGCACTTTGGGTTGTCCTGCTTCACAGCAAAGATAATTTTTTGACCATCGAGTCCCCAACAGAAGAAGTCCGCATTGCCACTGTCAGTGAGACGGCGGTTCTCATTCATGGCCAGATCATAAATCCAGATGTCCGTGTCGTATCCGTTCGTCTCCCTGTTTGCCTGGGCAGCCTTGTAGGCAATCCTGCCGCTGTCCGGCGAGAACGCCGGTGCCGCAAGAAAATGAAACTTCAGAAGGTCGCTGTATTCAACGGTACATTTCATTGCTTATGCCTCCTCCAAACTTTGAGCCTGTCATACCTGCATAATTATAGAGCATAGAGCCCTTTTATGCCGGTATGAGTCCAATATCAATACAAGCCTTCAGGATTCCCCCTTCATCAATGTCCTCCGCAAGGAACTTTGCGGCTTCCTTCGCCTTCTGATGTGCCCTGCCTACGGCCACGCTCATGGAGGCGCTGCGCAGCATTTCCACGTCGTTGAGCCCGTCGCCAAAGGTAACGGCATCGGAAGAGCCGGCCCCCAAATGTTTGAGGACATACTGGATTCCCAGCCATTTGGAGGTCCCGGCGACGCGGGCCTCAACAAAGTGATTCATGGGTTCCAGAAGAATGTCATCGGGGGGGCTGGAAAAAAGGCCGCAGCCTTCAGGCAGAGGAGGGGGCAGCATCAGGTAACAGAGTATGGCATCGGTCATCTCCTCAAGGGACCGGACGCAGGGATAGCCTGCCTGCATATTGAAGTACTCCTGAAACTCCTGGTTTATGCCAGGTGTGTAGAGGAAATGATCGTCCAGCGCGGCTGCATGTTCCGGGAAGCGTGCTGCTGTCTCCCTGAAAGATTCGAGGGCCTGAGCGGGAAAGGGGGCCAGGTACAGCACCTTTCCATTGTTCAATATCTGTGCCCCATTGGCACAGACCAAAAGGCCGATGTCCAGATCCTCCGCAACCTTTTGAGAGAGAAATGCCCCGCGTCCCGTAGCAATGGCGGGAACATGGCCGCAGTTGCGGAGAAGACGTACCGCCTCCCTTGTCTCCGCTGGGATGTGGTGCCCGCCCACGTAGCTGACTAAAGTGTGATCGATATCGAAAAAGATATACTTGCGATCCATAGCCTGACCCTTCACTACCCTTTCAGACGGGTGCTGAGTCCTGCCCAGACACGGTCAACCATGTCGGCCTCTTTTGCCAGCATTTGATAGAGAAGCCCCACCTCATCCCGCCAGCGTCGCTCAAAAGTATCCATAGGAACGATCCCTTCTCCCACATCGTCGCCAATCAGAACGGAGTCACGAAGCGAGGATAAACGCATCGCGAAGAACTTCTGCACATCCTCATCCCGTGAGAGCAGCGTCCGGACTCCGGCCTGGAGGTTGAGGACAGCCCTGGCTCCCACGATATCCTCCGGGGCATCACGCGTGAGGTCGCAAAAAGTTCTGAAGGGCCCATAAAGGGATTCCGCCCAGGCGAGTTTGCCCATGTACCGTCCGCCGAGAATCAGGTGCATCACAGAGCCTCCCGCAGGACAAAAAGCAGCGCTGTTTCGGACAGCTCTGAGAATGCGCCCAGGAGGTCTCCTGTGATTCCTCCAAAGGTGGAGAGACAGCAGTGCCGCCAGAGGACGAAGAAGACTCCCCAGACGATGGGGAACCAGGGCACGCCTCCCCACAGACTCAGCATCGCCGGGGCCAGCGCTCCGAGGATGAGGAGTGGGGAGTGCTGTGGCGTTCGGGACGCACCAAGAATACGGGCCAGACCATCGTTCCGGGCGAAGGGCAGGGTATTCAGCAGCAGTCCCATACCCAGCCGGGCCAGGACGGGGGTGAGGAAGACAAACAGCGGTATCGGAATCTTATCCTCAGGAGCCGTAAACAGATCCGCAAAAAGTGAGCCCTTCAATATTAAAATCATGACACATCCCATGACGGCAAAAGCACCAACGTGTGTGTCGGATAAAATCTTCAGCCGCGTTTCGCGGTCACGGCGCGAGAAGAGTGCGTCACAGGTATCCATGAGGCCATCCATGTGAAGCCCCCCCGTCAGGATAAGACCCCAGAATGTCATCACAACGCCCCGAAGGAGTGGTGAGGCATCCCAGCAATGGAGCAGAGTGAAGCCCAGCGCCCAAAGCGCTCCCAGGAGACATCCTGCAACGGGAATCGCGAGACAGAAGAAACGGATGTTCTGTTCCTTCCACTCTACCTCTGGAACGGGTAAAATAGTAAGAAAGGAACAAGCAATAAAAAAGGAACGGATGGTGTCGATGGTACATGCCCCCCTGGTTCGTTTTTTTAGTAAGTCCTCTTTATTTTACATGAAAAGGGGCCGATGATGTTTATCTTTGTGTCGGGGGGAACCCGCAGCGGCAAGAGCGAATGGGCAGAGCAATTGGCTCTGACCCTGTCCCGCGACAACCCACGGGTTTATCTGGCGACAGCCAGGATTGTTGATGAGGATATGCGCTGCCGTGTGGCCCGGCATCAGAAAGCCCGCAGCGGACGGGGATTCCTGACATTGGAACGCTCCCGGGACCTGGGTGGCATTTTTCACGCCATTCCGGCGAATGCGTTGGTTTTGCTGGAGTGCCTGCCCAACTGGCTGGCCAATGAGATGTTCCCTGAGGATGGTAATATATGCGGAGCTGGGGGTCTGGAAGAGGAAATCTTTCGAACGGCGCTGGCGCTGAGGGAACGCTGCCGTCATCTGCTGATTGTCTCTGACGACATCTTCTCCGACGGTGTTGTCTATGATGAAGTGACGGAGAGCTACCGTCGTCTTTTGGGGAGACTCCATGTTCGCCTTGCCGGGGTATCGGACGCGGCGGTGGAGTGCATAGCCGGTCTTGCGCGGTGTGCAAAGGGAGAGGCCGGGATGCTGGGTCTGGGTTTGTTATAATAAAAATGTATCATATATACGCTGTGAGGGATATATAATGATTTCGATTTTATGCCCCTGTTATAATGAAGAAGCTGCACTTCCGCTTTTCTTTGAGCGTGTTGTAACGGTTATGGAGAGAATGAGAGAACCCTTTGAGATTGTCTGCGTTAATGACGGCAGTCAGGACAGAAGTCTTGAGATTTTGAAGACATATGCCAGCTCAGACGGCCGGATTAAAGTTATAGACCTTTCCAGAAATTTCGGGAAAGAAGCTGCGCTGACCGCTGCACTGGATTTTTCAAAAGGGGATGCCGTGATTCCCATGGACGCGGATCTGCAGCATCCTCCAGAGCTGATTCCAACATTGTGGGAGAGATGGCGTGAGGGATATGAAGTGGTGCTGGCACAGCGAAAGAATCGCGATTCTGAAGCGTGGCTGAAGAAAATAACGGCAAAATTTTTTTATCGTTTTCATAATTCAATTTCCCGGATTCACATCCCGGAAAATGTGGGCGATTTTCGTTTAATGGATCGTCGTGTTGTCAATGCGCTGGGCTGTCTGAAAGAATCTCATCGTTTCATGAAGGGCCTTTTTGCATGGGTGGGTTTCAAAACTTGTACAGTGGATTATGAGTGTGAGGAACGAAGCGCGGGAAAAACAAAATTTAATATTTTTAAACTTTGGGATCTCGCTCTTGAAGGGATAACGTCATTCAGCACTCTCCCTCTGAGTGTTTGGTCTTATGTGGGGAGCTTTACAGCCCTTGGAGCGTTTCTCTATGGCCTTTTCATCTTTTTCAGGACTTTGATTTTTGGCGTAGATTTGCCAGGATATGCTTCACAAATTTGTCTGATTCTGTTTCTGGGCGGGTTACAGCTTTTGGGTATTGGAATTCTTGGGGAATATCTTGGCCGGACCTATATAGAAAGCAAACGCCGTCCAATCTATGTGGTGCGGGAAATGTATGAAAAAGAGGAAAATGAAAATGCCGGCATTTGAGAAAAAATTTTTTGACTCTAAAATCATACTGTTTATCTTCTGTACAATTTATATCTTTTTATTCTGTTGGCTTGGAATCTATGCCTGTCCAGCTGCAGATGATTATAATTATGCCGGATCAGTTTCGGAACAGGGGTTCTGGATGTTTCAAATCAGGAGCTATACCCATTTAAATGGGCGTTTATTGAATGCTTTCCTGATCGCTCTCGCCTCCCTTTTGCCTTTACAGTCTCTTTATTGGGTTTTCCCAATAATAACTGTTGTCTCCTACATATTTTCTCTCTGTTTTTTCCTGCACACGTTTTCCCCTGAAATAACGGCTAAAGAAATAATTTTTCGGAGCTTTATCGGGACGTCCTGTACACTTGCTGTCCTGCCGCACCTCAATGAGACTTTGTATTGGCGGGCGGGTATGCCTTATTTCTGGACAACAGCTTTACTGATTTTAATTGCCTCTCTGGCCGTCAGAGCCTTTCGGGGAGGGTACTTTGCCTTTTGGCTTTGTCTCTTCCTGGCTTTTTTGAACGGAACAATTTTAGAACTGCCCTGTGTCTTTCAGGGCATCGTTGCCTTTATTGCCGCTCTGTATTTTCTTTGGCGCGGAGAACGAAGCAAGGCGGTAATGTCCGGAAGTTTTTGGCTTGCATCTGTCGTGGCTTTTTTCGCAGTGTATCTGGCCCCCGGTACGGCGGTTCGGATGGGGGAACTTGCTCAAATGCCTTTGTTCCCTCATCTTTTGCGTACGGCTGCGGTGGCCTCTGCCTTTGGATTCTTCACGGTCATTAAGTTTTTTATCAAGCCGGTTGTGTGGGCCCTGCTGCTTTTTCTCCCCGTCATGGCGGAAAAATGGCCTGTTTTTGACAAAGGGCTCGCAGTTCGGGTTCGAGCCTGGCATATCGTGCTGCTTGTGATACTGATTGCCCCCCTGATGCAGGCTATAGGGGGCTGGGCTCAGGGTTCAGGTTTGGAACTGAGAGGAGAGACTTTAATCGTCTGGATGATGGGAGCCGTGTGGATGTCCCTTTGGGTTTTTGGATATCGTCAGGAACAGATGCTTGATAAAATTCGTTCATCGCGGCTCTTTGCCTGGCGATGGTGGCTTTTGATTCTTTCACTTGCAGTCAGTTTTAACTTTATTGACCTCATCAGAGATTTAAAAGAGGCACCCCATTTTGCTGCGGAAAGCAGAGCACGGGATGTATTAACAATACAGCAGAGAGATGCCGGGAGACAGAATATCATTCTTCCAGGATTTGAGACTCGTCCCAAATTGTTGTTTTTCAACGACCTCCGACCGTGGCCTTCATATTGGGTAAATGACGGTTTTGCGCACTATTATAATGTTAAAAACGTCTTCGTTCTGCCGCAGCTGCTGTGTGAGTATCCTGTGGCTTTGGAGCGGATCTGCGGGGGAGATCCGGAGCCCCTTGAGGATTTTGCGGAACATTGGGATGTGGTGATGCAGTTTTTAATGGGGGAGATGTATGATCCCTTTTTTGCGGGAATGGTGGGGGTGGATAAGGATCCGAAGAGGTCCACTCAATGGTATGAGAAGGCTGCTGAAGCAGACAGCGCTCAGGCTTGCCGGCGTCTGACCCGCCTGTACTTCCTTTATGATACATCCTCTGAAAAATACCTGAAGGCTTTTTACTGGTTTGTCCGATCGGAATTGTCACTGCTGCGTCTTTAAGCGGATATTTGATTTTTAAGGAGGCAGGAAGAATGTGGAAATGGCTTTGGGAGGAACATCGGTCCGGGATTTATGCTGTGGCAGGGGCGATCCTCTTCTTAGTTTCGGGGATGGCGGTGTCATTTTACTCATCCGGGCGCGGCGCCGGGCAAGGGGAACCACAGTCCCGGAACATGAGGGACTCAGCGTTGACCTCCAGGGAGAACGTACCGGTATCCGGCGGCGCAAAAAAACAGACGGATGAAAGTCTCTCTCGTGTTCTCCCGGAACCTGCTCCCCAGCCGGAGCCCAAAGCAGATTGGTATCTTTATATAACGGGGAGTGTTCGTAACCCTGGCGTTTATCAACTGCCGCCGAACTCGAGACTTTTTCAGCTTGTTGATGCCGCCGGAGGCTTTGATGGCTTTGCAGACCGTGTTGCGGTGAATCTGGCGGAACCACTGAAGGATGGACAACATGTTCATGTGCCCAATAAAGGGGAGCGCCGCGCTGCTGACAGATCCGGGGGAGGGGGGGCTCAAAGCCGGGAAACTGTGATTATCACCCAGCGGGAGGCACCTTCAAACTGGGGATTACAGGCATCGGGATCGGGGAGTGCTCACTCCCGCGTTCGGATTGATATCAACCATGCACCGGAAAGTGATCTTGTTCGCCTCCGGGGAATTGGTCCCACTCTGGCGCGGCGTATTGTGGAATATCGCCAGCAGCATGGTCCCTTTCGAAGCGTGGAGGAACTTGTCCAGGTGCGGGGAATTGGGGCCGCAAAGATCAATGGGCTGCGTGAACAGGCGGCGGTAAATCCATAGCTTCTTATGTCTGTCCTCATTCACGCTCCTGTGCTCACGGTTCTGGGCGCGTTCACAGCCTCTCTGGCCCTCTTTGACCGAACAGGTTTTCCAGGGGTCCTGTTCCTTGCTCCTGTCTTCGTCCTTGGTTTTTGTTTTCTTTCTTATAAAGAGGAAGTCAGGGGACAATGGGCTGTCCTTGCCGTCGTCCTGACTTTTGCTTTCATTTTTTCCCTGAGGATGTTCCATGTCCTGACAGCCCCGGCGGAAGTCCCAAAAAATCTCCAGGTGGAAGGAACGGTCTTCCTGGTCAGGCCCTGGGGTAAACGAAACTATGTTGCGGTGCTGGACACCCCGTCAGGAAGTTTTCTGATGAAACTTCGTTTTGCCACGCTTGCAGAGGGGATGCGACTGAAGGTGGAGGGAATCACGAGTCCTTTGAAATCTGCAGGACGATCCGGCAGCTTTGATGAGGAACGCTACTGGAAGGCCCGGGGTGTTCGTTCGTGGCTCCTGCCATCATCTGTAGAGCCCCTTCCCCCTGAGTGGAGTCTTCCAAAAATCCGCTATGATCTCTATCGGAGGCTGGCCATCTATATGCCGCTTCTGACAGGAGCCTACCTCCGTGCTGCCTGGACAGGGCAGCGGGACGAACAGCTTTACAAGGCCCATCGTGCCTGGGGAACCAGTCATCTTCTTGCTGTGTCGGGCTTTCATGTGGGGATAGTCCTCCTTTTTCTCTCTTTTTTTCTTGGACGGAGGGGGACCTTGGTGATCTCCGTCCTGCTGTGGGCTTACATCCTTCTGACCGGAGCGGCCCCAAGTGCTCTGCGTGCCGGGTTGATGGTTCAGTCTGCGCTTTTGGGGCGGATTCTGGGCCGTCCTTCCAGTCCGGTGAATAATGTCTGCCTCGCCGCGGTTCTGCTTTTATTCCACTCGCCTTTCCTGTTTTGGGATGTGGGCTGGCGGCTCTCTGTTCTCGCAACCCTGACCATAACGATACTTTATACTGATGAGAAAAGAAGTTCCTGGAAATGGCTGTTAATCAGTCCTGCCATTGCCCTTGTTACGTTCCCTCAGGTGTCTTATACCTTTGGGGAGTATCCAGTGGTTGGGCTTCTGCTCAATCTTTTGGCAACGGTTGTCTTCTCCGTTGCCCTCACGGTTGCCTCCCTTTTGGCTATCCTCCGCTTTTTAGGATGTCCATTCATGCCCTGGCTTTTGTCCTGCGTGGAAGGGGGCTTTATCCTGTGGGGATGGCTGGCGGAGTGGCTGCGTTCTCTTCTTCCATGGACAATTCCATGGATCCCTTTCATTGCCTGGACAGGGGCGGGGACCCTGTTTTTGCTGCTTTGCCGTTATCTTAGGTTCTCCGCGGGGCGCACTGTCTTATTAACGTTGGCGGGCACTATGGCCTCCTTTTGGCTTTTTTAGATAAAAATGAGGTATGATAGACGAATATTGGGTAAGGAGTGGTTGGAGAATGCCTGTAAATTTAAAAGGAAGAAGTTTTTTAACTCTGATGGACTTTACACCCGCTGAGATTGACTATCTTCTGAATCTCGCGGGGGATTTGAAGGCGAAGAAACGTGCCGGAATACGAGGCTGTGCTCTGGCCGGGAAGAACGTTGCGCTGCTGTTTGAGAAGGCATCCACGCGTACCCGCTGTGCCTTCACCGTGGCCTGCATCGACGAGGGGGCTCACCCTGAGTTCCTTGGGAAGAACGATATTCACCTGGGGGGCAAGGAGGACGTGAAGGACACCGCGCGTGTACTTGGGCGGATGTTTGATGGAATTGAGTTCCGTGGTTTTAAGCAGAGCATGGTGGAGGAACTGGCGGAGTGGGCGGGGGTGCCCGTATGGAACGGTCTGACGGATGCGGACCACCCAACGCAGGTGTTGGCGGACTTTCTGACGCTCAGGGAAAACTTTGGCCATCTTAAAGGGCTGAACCTTACCTACGTTGGCGATGGCCGGAATAATATGTCCAACGCGCTGATGATCGGCTGCGCCAAGATGGGGGTCAACTACACCGTCGGTTCTCCCAGAGAGCTATTCCCGGCCTCCGACCTGCTTGAGAAGTGCAAGAAGGTCGCTCAGGTCAGCGGTGCGAAGATAACAGTGACGGATGATCCAAAAGCGGCTGTCCGTGGGGCGGATGCTGTCTATACGGACGTTTGGGTCTCCATGGGGGAGGAAGATAAGAAAGAGGAGCGTTATAAGCTCCTGACCCCCTGGCAGGTCAACGCCGGGCTTATGGAAGCGGCGAACAATAACGGCGTCATTTTCCTCCACTGCCTTCCTGCGGTGAAGGGGGCCGAGGTCACAGAGGAGGTTTTTGAGTCCCCGTGCTCCAGGGTATTTGATGAGGCAGAGAACAGAATGCACACGATCAAGGCAGTCATGGTTGCGACGATCGGAGCTTAAACGGGGGGAGGCAAAATTCATGGGAGAGAAACGTGTTTTTAAATGCGCTTCCTGTTCGCATGTGTTTGAGCAGGAGGGAGGAAGTATGCGCTGCCCGGAGTGCGGGGGAAAGACCCTCATTCTGATGGAGGGGCCGTCTCTGAAGGGGGCAAAAGGGTGCAGTGGGAACTGCGGCGGCGGGTGCTCCTGCGGTCACTGCCACTGATCCGGAGATGTGAATAATGGTGGAGAAACAGGAGCACACGACAAACCTCCTTGGCGCGGCGGTTGTCAGCAAGACGCATCCCCGCATTGAGCTGAGAGGACGTTTAGACGAACTCAACGCAAGGATTATCCTGCTGCAGACTCAGGCCCGTGAAGCAGGGGAAGAGCAGCTTGAAAGTAATCTGGAGGAACTGCGGGACAAGGTAAGGGACCTTATGGCCTGTGAGGTGCGTGATCTGCCGTGTGGAGAGCTCAGCCTGTGGGGACTGTCGGAGGAGGAGATTCACCAGCGCTCTCATTATCCTGAGCGTCATTATGGGTTGGGGCACATCCTTCCTCATGCGGACATGGGGCGTTGGGCTGCAGAACTCAATCTGCTGCGTACCCTTGTGCGCGAGACGGAGCTCTGTGCGTGCCGGGCGTTTGCAAAAACCGGCGATGAGGATGGCGTGACGCGCCCGGACTTCATTAAGGTTCTCAATCGTCTCAGCAGCGCGCTCTACATCCTTACTTATAAATACCTGCCGGAAGGCTACGACAGGGTGATTCACTTTGGAAAGAAAGCTTAAGGAGGCGCTGCTGTTCTGCCTCCTGGGAGAGATTATATGAACAATATCTTTATCTTCAACATCGCCCGGCTTGCCGTCAGTTCTGTCCTGAACGCAATCGCGATTCACCCCAGACCGGGGCTTGTAACGCCTTTGGAGAAGGACGCGCTGGACGGGACAGAGTTTCCTGTGTTTCTCGATGGGGCAATGGGAATGTTCCCCTGTCTCGTTAACTGCGCCTCCGTGGGAAGCGAGACGGAGGAGATGAACCCGGAGGATGTTATGACGTTGCTTCGGCCTGTGGGACAACAGGGAGAGCGGGATATTCTGCAGGCAACACGGGGACGGCTGGGATTCAGGGGAACACTTTTTCTGACAGGACTGCTCGCTGCGGCAGCAGGACGATTAATTGCCCAGAGACGAAACCTGACGCCTATGGCCCTGGGTTTGACAGGGGCTTCTTTTGTGCAGGGGATATCGGAACGGGAACTTTGGCCTCTGGAAAACAACAGCGGTGATGAAGACAGAACAGCCGGAGAGAGGGCCTACATCCTTTATGGAATAGACGGATGCAGGGGGGAGGCGGAACGCAGGTTTCCTCTCACTCTTCGCACAGCGGGGCTCCTGCAGAATCTTGAGGGTACGCACGGACACCTCTCTCTGAGAGAGCGGGCAGCGCATGTTCTGATTCATATCATGGTCTGGAATGCAGATACTTCTCTGGCTGCAAGAGGGGGTATTGACGAACTTCTCAGAGTGCAGGAGGCCGCGCGGAACACCCTTGCGGCGGGAGGAATGCTTACTCCTTCCGGCCGGGAAGCGGTGAATGCAATGGACCGGGAATTCCGGCGGCAGGGTATCAGCCCGCGCGGCAGTACTGTTATCCTGTCCGCCGCTTTTTTTATCCTGGCACTTGGAGAAATGTGCCTCACCCGCTCTGGCCAGGAAGAGTAAGAATCCCTCTGGAGGTTTAATACCTCAGCCCATAGGCAGGGTAATAGACACGCTGATCGCTCAGTCCCGCCTTCTGAGCTGCAAGTGCGCGTTGCCCTGCTTCTCCCATATTGTAGGCAAGCACAGAGGTGAGGACGTGGACGACAAACATTGGGCCCAACAGGCTGCTGCCAAAGGTGGGGGAATGGTCACTGGCGTAGAAGCGCAGGGAGGCGTGGGCGCAGACGGGGGCTGCCGGGCTGTCCGTGAGCGTCATGATTCTGGCCCCGCTGGCGGCGATTCTCTTGACGGCCTCCGTCACTTCTATAACATAGCTGGGCAGTTCACAGACAATCAGCATATCCTTTTTGCTGATGCCCCGGGACTGTTCCAGAAGGGAGAGAGAGCCTCTGCGCATTAAAACGGACTTCAGCCCCAATTCCGTGAATCGGGTGTAGAACCACTCTGCCACCAGAGAGGAGATTCCCCAGCCCATGCAGTAGATAGCCTCTGCTTTCTTGGCCGCCTCGCAAAAGTCGACGATGGAGTCCGAGGAAAGCCCCTGGGTCGTCTCATTGACGTTGGCCTGTTCCAGACGGCAGAGCTCCTGAGGGATATGGGTGTCCTCTTCGATTTCTTCTAAAATTGTGGATGAAGGTGCGACCTGCTCAAGAAGATTTTCTTTTAAGACATCCTTAAGCCCTGCGTAGCCGTCGAAGCCCAGCATCCGCGCAACGCGGACCAGCTGCGCCTTGGAGACCGATAATGTATCAGCGACCTCGCTAATGGATCGAAACGCCACCTCGGATGAATTCGCCAGAATGTACTCGGCCACACGGCGTGTTTTGGTGGGAAAGGTCGCCATTCTTTCGTGAATCTGTTTCTCCAAACTGCGAATGTCCATGAGCCATCTCTCCATTTAGCTAATTGAGAAATTTGATACTGCGATTCTTTATATTCTATTATAGTGCATTTTTCAAAAAAAGGGGAACAGAGCTTTCTAATTCTGACAAACATTCACGGAAAAGAAAATGCTTCAGGTCAGGCAGGCATGTGCTATACTGCCTCACAGAAAGATGCGCGCCCTCATGGAGGAGCGCAGATCGCGAGGGGGATTCCTAATGGAGATTAAGAAACTTGCAGAAAAGTATGAACCTTATATCATTGAGCGCCGACGTTACTACCACACCTGCCCGGAGCTTTCCAACCATGAGAAGGAGACCCGGGCTCAGATTAAAAAGGATCTCGAGGCCATTGGAATTAAAGACATCCGGGAGATGAAGGATTGCTACGGCCTGATTGCGGACATTCATGGGGGAAAGCCGGGCAGGACCGTGGCACTGCGCACCGATATTGACGCCCTTGAAATCGCGGAGAAGACCGGCCTGCCTTTTGCCTCCTCCAATGGCAGTATGCATGCCTGCGGGCACGACAACCATATCGCCATGCTTCTTGGTGCGGCGAAGATACTGAACGAGGTCAGGGAAGAATTGTGCGGCACAGTGCGCCTGGTTGTTCAGCCTGCCGAGGAGGTCGCCACCGGGGCAAGGGCCATGGTGCAGGAGGGGGCGATGGACGGCGTGGATGCCATCTATGGCGCTCACATCTGGGGCACACTCAACGCGCCGCTCATTGACGTGACCCCCGGCAGCCGCATGGCCTGCTGTGATAAATTTTCCATTGAGGTGGAGGGAGCGACGGCCCATGGTTCCGCTCCGCACCTTGGAGTGGATGCAATCACGGTTTCTGCAGCGATTATCAATAACCTCCAGCAGTGCGTCTCGCGCATGAACGATCCGCTGAACCCGCTGGTCCTGACCGTGGGGACCATTCACGGAGGATCCCGCTGGAACTCTGTTCCCGGCAGCGTCTCCATGGAGGGAACGGTCCGCACCTTTGAGAAGGAACTCAACACCGCTAAAATCATGAAAAAAGTCGTTGAGGATACAGCTGCAGCCTTTAACGCCAAGGCTGCGCTGGACTATATGCGCCTCACCCCGCCTGTGCTGAATGAGAATGATCAGCTCAACCGCATCGCGCATGATGCCGTGATAAAGCTCTATGGCGAGGAGGGCGTTGGACAGCTGCCCACCATGATGGCCAGCGAGGACTTCAGCTGGTTTGGCGAGAAGGTTCCTTATATCTTTGCTTTCGTGGGGAGCCGAAACGAGGCCAAAGGGCTCACTTATACGAACCACAATGAGCACTACGACGTGGACGAGAGCGTTCTGAAGCGTGGAGCAGCGGTGATGGCCCAGTTCTCTGTGGACTTCCTGCAGGAGAAATGAGTTTGTGAAGAGGAAGAAAACGGGGCGGGAACGCCCCGTTTTTTATAGGTCCTGACAACGCCCCGGCATGTGCTGAGTCAGGAACGTCCATAGCTCCTCCTTCTGAGAAGGGGAGTGGGGTTCAAAAGCGATGGCTCCTTGTGGGAGAAGAATTGCCCGCGACGGAGTAACGTACAGGTAAACACAGTCCTGCGCCCGGCGTGCGGAGTGAACCTGCTCCCATGGCAGGGCCGCCTCCAGTCCGGGCCCCAGAATGCCAGCCTCGTCCAGCGTGACAGGATAGGAGGCGTGTGATGCATTCAGGCGTCGGGCCTGAGCGTTTACCTGAAATAAAAAGGTCCCAAACCAGACCGCCGGCAGGCCAAATCCAACGGAAAACAGCACAAAGGCCAGCAACGTGGAGCCTCCCAGAAAACAGACCAGGGAGAAAAGAATCATGAGGCACGCAAACAGCGCCGGTCTGCGCCACAGTCTCTGCCGCTGCAGCGTGTCGAACAGGGCGAAGCGGCGGAAGGTCCGGCCATCCAAAGTCACATGAAGGGTCATGGCAGGTCACAGCTCCCGAATCAGGTTCGCATAGACCTCTGCGGCCTCTTCGACCTTGCGCAGTTCAACTTTTTCGTCCCGCATGTGTGCCAGCTTGTACTCACCGCAGCCAAAGCCGATTGTCGGAATACCCAGCGCCACAGGCGTGATGGCGTTGGTCCCAAAATCCCAGAAGTCGAAGCGGTCAGGCCCCCTGCCGTATACGTCCCTGTAGGCTGCTGTCATTGCCTGGGTCAGAGGATGATCCATCTCAATTCTCCAGGGATTGTGCATGGGCTCGTAGACGAGTTCTTCCCCCGTCCACGTCCTGTGGCGGAGTGTTCCTACCTCCCATAAGGCGTCCTTGCCCGCAATGAGGACATCCATCTCATGCCTGACCCCCTCAAGGGTTTCCCCCCAGGCCAGCCTCCTGTCCAGATAAATTGAGCAGGAACCTGGGACGGCATTCAGCGAGGCTGAAACGCAGGAAATATCGGACAGAACGATTGTTCCGTGGAGTGAGGTCCCCTTTCCGGTGTGCGTCTCTCCTTTCTTGTACAGGGCTGTATTCAGGGCTTCGACGCGCTGAATGATTTCGGCCATCTCATAGACGGCGTTCCTGCCCTTTTCCGGAGCGGACCCGTGGGCGGACACCCCATGAGTGGTAACGCGGACCTGAGCCTTGCCCTTGTGCCCCAGGGTAACAACATTGCCGCTGGGCTCGCAGATGATGCAGAAGTCCGGGCGGATGCCGCTTTCCTTATAAAAATGTTTGAGATTCTCCCCGTCGCAGTACTCCTCACAGACGGTTCCCGTGACACAGACGGACTTGTCCTTCAGCCATCCCCTGTCCCGTGCCAGAGCCACGCCATGAACAGAGGCGCATAGAGAGGACTTCATGTCCACGCTCCCGC
Organism: Fretibacterium sp.; assembly: GCA_024695065.1. Taxonomy (GTDB): domain Bacteria; phylum Synergistota; class Synergistia; order Synergistales; family Aminobacteriaceae; genus JAFUYV01. The sequence continues at coordinate 22,423 of JAILIX010000102.1, forward strand.
GGCCCCAGAGCCAGCCATCCACAATTTTGCCTTCAAAGGGAGGGTATGTCCAGGCGTCCGCGTCGTCGGCCCGGACTGTGTCCATGTGGGAATCAAACTGAATCAGTCTGCCGGTTCCGCTGCCAATACGTCCGATGACGTTGCCGGTCTTGTCAATCCAGACTTCATCGTACCCCAGTTTCTTCATCTCCGCCTCAACAAGATGGGCCATTTCTCCTTCTTCATCGGAGTAGCTCCTGGTCTGGACGGCTCTCTGTGCAAAACGGACCAGATTTTCGTTCATCGCGTTCCCTCTCTGGAAAAATCCTTTTTCGGGTTTATATTTGATTCTGCATTTATGGGTTCTGGCCATCTGTCAGGTGATTCCCATCCATCAGATGTCCATCGCTCATCGTGCAGACGCGCTTGCCAAATTTCAGCATATCCAGATCGTGGGAAACCAGAAGCAGCGTGACGCCCTCGCTGTTAAGCTTTGCAAATGCCTCCATGATGTTTATGGATGATTCCACGTCCAGATCTGATGTGGGCTCGTCGGCAATGACAATCCGCGGACGGTTGATGAGCGCACGGGCAATCAGGGCGCGTCGAAGTTCACCGCCGGAGAGTTCCGATGGGTAGGAGTCCGCCAGATGGGAAATTCCAAACCGCTCCAGCAAAAGCCGTGCTGCCCCCTCGCCGTCCCCCCCGTGGGGCCAAAGGCAGAAGGGAAGCACGACGTTCTCCAGTATCGTGAGGTTTGGCAGCGCGGAAGCCCCCTGGGGAACAAAGCCAATCTTGTCATTTCTGAGGCGGGACAGCGTGGCGTCGTCTTTTCCGGCTAAATTCTCCCCGTCCAGTTCCACAGAGCCCGACGTGGGGCTCAGCATCCCTGCTGCAATGTTCAGCAGCGTAGACTTGCCGCTGCCTGACCGCCCGATGATGTTCAAAAAGTCCCCAGCCTCGATGCTCAGGCTCACGTGATTGACGGCAAAAAAGGGGACATTCCCGCGCTGATACTCCCTGCACACGTCGTTTAATTTCAGGACAGCGGCCATTTTAAGCTCCTCTCATCATTTCATGGACATCGACGCGGCTTGCACGGACAGCGGAAAAAGCAGCCGCAAAAACTCCCGTCAAAACCGCAGCTCCGGCGGAGCCCAGAGCCAGCAGTGACAGCCCTGTGAATGACGGCAGCAGCGATGGGAGCCGCAAAGCGTCCTTGATCATTGGACTGCCGACCATCACAGATGCCCCTCCCAGCATAATGCCCAGCACGGCTCCGTACCCGCTGATTAAAAAGGCCTCAGTCAGGCAGAGGCGAAGCAGTTTGCCGCGGCTTGCACCCAGGGCACGGAGTACTCCCAGTTCCCCCCGGCGCTCCGCCATGGTCAGGGCAAAAATCAGCGCGACGATGAGAACAGCCAGAATCCAGAGCAGGAACAGTCCGCCGCGAATAATCCATGAGACGGCCGTCAGGCTTGCCCCGATGCTGTTGACGAACTTCTTGCTGAAGAGGGCGTAGATTCCCTTTGAGTTTAACTGGCGGTTCAGTTCCACCGCTGCCGCTACGGAGTCATAGCCTGGACGGAGCTTCAGCATGATGACAGAGGTCAGACTGCCGTCATTGGTCAGAGGACGGCCCATAATGCGCTCCGCTTCCCTGGACAGCATGGCGATAGTGGCACGGTTCATAAAGACCATTGCATCAAATCCCATGCCTGTCTGTTCCAGTCGTCCGGCGACGGTCAGGTTTTTACCGAAGAATTTGATGGTCTCTCCAGGCCAGCCCGACACGTGATAGCCCACAATAATTTCCCCGTCGAGCAAACGGCGGCCCAGGGTGTTCTCCATCCAGGGCTTAACAATAAAATCTGTATCATAATCCAGCCCCACAAGCTGGACAGGATAGGAACAGCAGGAGGCACTGAGCGTTGCCAGGAATGTCTGTGGCGACATCTGGGCAATGCCAATATCTGCTTCCAGATTCCTTACATTTTCCATCGCGTTGGCAGGCAGGTAGAAGTTTGAAGGCTTGCCGGAGAGAAGGATGCTGTCGACATGGGGATCGAAGCCCTCCGGAACGAGCATGATATCCGCGCCCAGACGGTTTGCCGTGCTTTCTGCTCCTCTGGATAAACTCAATGAGAGGACGGACCCGGCAAAGAGGAAGAAGGAAAACAGCAGAATAGCCATGATAAGGAAGAAACTGCGCCAGGGCCTCCGCTGAAGGTTCCTTCTGGCGATTCCGAAGGTCGAAAGGCCCAGCACGTTAACGCCTCCCCTTTACGAAGTTCCAAAGCAGAACGGCAATGCTTACAAGTATCACTGCTGTCACGAGAACTCCCAGAGCCGGAAGCGTAACAGCGCGGCAGGCGTGAGTGGGGTCCGCGCATAGGCCGCAGGCCCAGCCGGTCCCCGCAATGGAGACGGTTCTGTTGGGCACAAGCCAGCTCATCAGCGCTGCGGCGGCCGAAAGGACAGCGAAAAACGCCGTGAGTTTTCCCCGAAGCGAGAGCAGGGAAAGAATCAGGACCACGACCCCCATGGCTGTGATGAAAATTCCGCTGTACCAGCAGAACATGGGGGTCCCGTCCGGCTTGGGGTCCGCGCAGACGGGGAACAAAACAAATGGAGTAAGGGCCAGAGCCGCCCCCAAAACGGCGTTCAGTCCCAGGAGAAACTTTTGTGTTTTCACAGCGAACATCCTTTCTTTTCCCAGGTCATCTGTCGGCAGGCGGAGGATCAGCTCCCGTCATTGTGCCTTGCTGGGGAGGGGGCTGCAGCTTTTCTGCCGCAGTGCGTCCCCACGTGTCCTTTCCCCTGTCTCCCGGAGCCGCATTGGCGTATTCCCCGGAAATGCCGCAGATGCCTGTATGTACATCCCTTTTTCATTCTACACCACATCACAGCTCTATACCACTTTCACCTGCTTAATATCCTGTCCCGGATAGCCGAAAAAGATTATAATAGTACTTTGAGGGGGTGGGGTGCTCCCCGTTTGTGTGGTTTTTGGAGGGGTTGAACAATGTCTTTAATCATAAGTCACAATATCGCGGCTCTGACCGTTTACGATGAGATGGCTGTTGTCCACAAGAACCTGTCAAAAGCTATTGAGAAGTTTTCATCGGGGTTTCGTGTCAACTCCGCTGCCGATGACGCAGCCGGACTTGCCGTCAGTGAGAAACTGCGGGCACAGATGAAGGGCGTTGATCAGGCCATCGCCAATTCTCAGGACGGTATGAGTCTTATTCAGACCGCTGATGGGGCCCTCGCTGAGACGCAGGGCATTCTCAACCGTATGCGTGAGCTCTCCGTTCAGGCCGCCAATGGCACCCTCACCTCTCAGGACCGTTCCTATATCCAATATGAAGTCAGCGAGCTGCGGGATGAAATTACCCGTATTGCCAATACTACACAGTTTAACAGGAAGAAACTCCTCAACGGCGACGTAGGGGCGCAGTGGAGCAGCGACAAGGCCGCCACGCGGGCCGTTATTCGCGGCGGACTCCTGGATGAGGACGCATTTGGCCAGAAGACCTCCTTTGAGGGCAACTATAAAATCGATATTCAGGGCGTACCGGGGCAGGGAGTGGTGATGAAGTCCAAGATTTTCACCGTCATTGTGCCTGAGGACAGTTATGGTTATGTGGGCACCGGTTTGTATCTTGACGAAGAAGACAACAGAATCACCCCCGATGAGGCGGCACAGTTATTGAACGGCGGGTTCTATTCCCTTGGACTTCAGAACGCGGATACAGGCGAAGTCACACGCGTCACTCTGGACGCGACCGACGAAAGTCTCTTCACCATGAAGCAGGTTGCGGACCGCCTGAACGAGAATCTCGCTGAGGACTCGGAGTATGAGTTCTACTTTGATGACTCTGCCCAGGCTCTGGCAGTAAGAAGTGAAGGACACGACTTTCACTTAACGGGGGCTCAATCCACCATTGAAAAACTTTTCGGCGCAAAAGAAGTCCCGGAGACTCATATATCAGGTACACGTTCGACGGAAGGGCTGGAGTTTGTCGCAGAATATCACAACTCACCTGATGACGTGAACATCGAGTACGATGGAATTTATAAGATATCTGGTTCAACCCCCTCCATCACCATAAAAGCTGGTGTTAAGGCAACTATTATCCTTGAGGATGTCACTGTCGATAAGTCAACAAAAAGTGGCGAGTGTGCTTTCAAAGTAGGGGATGGTGCAGAGGTAGAGCTGATTTTGGAAGGGGACAGCACGCTCAAGAGTGGAAGCCTCAGAGCTGGACTCGAAGTTGAAAAAGGCAGTACGGTCAAGATATACGAATCCGAGAACGGTGGAAGCCTTGATGCTACGGGCGGAAGCATCGCTGCGGGCATTGGCGCTGGGGGAAACACCAGTCAAGCAGACCAGCATCATGCCGGTGATATTGTCATCTATGGCGGCACTATCACGGCTCACGCCGGGTCAAACGCCTCGGGTATCGGCTCTGGGTACAATGGTAACGGTGGAAATGTCGCTATTCATGGCGGAACGGTCTATGCCTACGGTGAGAGAGGTGCAGCAGGTATTGGTTTTGCTACAGAGTCGTATAGTGATCGTATTGGTGGCGGGGAAATCCTCATTACCGGCGGCACGGTTTACGCCAAGGGAGGAGAAAACGGCGCGGGTATAGGCGGTGGTGATAATAATTTAAACTCGAATCCGATTAACGCTGGCAAGATTACCATCACAGGAGGAAACATCACAGCTATTGGAGGAAAGGCCGGTGCTGGTATCGGCGGTGGACATCAGAACTTCGAGGATATGGAAATTAATATCTCTGGTGGAACAATCAATGCCACTGGGGGAGCTAACGCTGCTGGTATCGGTGGTGGTGGTGGCGGCACCGGGGGCGGAAACAACATCAACATTGGACACGGAGGAAAAATCACAATCACCGGCGGAACCATCACAGCCCAAGGAGGAGGTGGCCCTGTCGCTGGAGGAAATACTAGCGGCGGTGGGGCTGGCATTGGCGGTGGGGCCTACGGGAATGGCGGCGAGATTGTCATAGCTGGAGGAAACATCACTGCCACTGGAGGAACAGGAACTAACGGCAACGGGAGTGGTTATGGATACGGTGGAGGCGCGGGTGT
>JAILIX010000126.1 GCA_024695065.1 Fretibacterium sp.
GCCAAAATCCCCCACAATTCCTCGTGCATATCGAGTTCTTCGGATTCGGCAGCCCCCTCAAAATGTCCGATAATGCTGGAAGGGATATTCTTTTTCGCCAGAGCATCCCGTGCTTTTTCTGCCTTTTTCGGGGACACGACAGCCAGCAGCATTCCCGACGAGATGAGACGGAGGGGGTTAAACTCCAAGGCCTTCGCGGCACGGATTGTCAGCGGGGAGACAGGCACCTCATCAGGACCGGGAGAAATGCTCAATCCACAGGCGCGCCGGACCTCCACCAGTGCCCCCTCCAGACCGCCCTCTGTTGGATCATGCATATAGTGCGCAAAATCCCTCAACACCCGAGCCGCCGGCACAACAGACAGTTCCCGGCTCCAGGAACGCACCTCATCAATCTCCCGGGATGTGAGACAAGACAGCAGATCCGGGCGGTCATGGGCAAGGATGGACATTCCCTCAAGCCCAACGTGCCCCGTCACGAGAAGGGCGTCTCCCTCCTTTATCTGGTCTGTACTCATCGGTCGGAAGGTCGGGCCCAGCATTGTTCCAGATAATACGGGGTTATCGTAACGGTCTGTCAGCTCAGTGTGTCCGCCTACGACTGCAATTCCCAGCTCAGAACATGCCTCATGGATTTCCCGCATAAGCCTTTCAACGAGCGATACACCGTCTTTCGACGGGATAATGAGTGTCACTATGAACCAGGCGGGATTCGCTCCTTTGCACGCGACATCATTAGCGTTGACGTGAACCAGAAGACGTCCTGCGCCAGCGGAGGCTCCAGTGATGGGATCCGAGGCTGCAACAAGGTAAGGATTGTCCCCTGACCATCGAATCAGGGCGGCATCCTCTCCCAGTCCGCCTCCAACAAGCACGTCATCCCGCTTTTTGCCCGTCCAGCGAAGGACACTCCGGCTGAGCTGGTCCGGCGTCAGCTTGCCTAATATTGCCTTCTCCTCCTCCATGCTCACATCCCCTTTTCAGCTTCTGAGCTCATTCGATTCATTGTAGCATTATAATCTCTCTGTAGGAAACATGAACAGGTTTATGAGATAATTTTTAGACTCAGTTTTATTTGAGGAGGGACGGATATGAGATTTACAAAGATGCAGGGCTGCGGAAACGATTATGTCTACGTCGACTGCTTCTCTGAAACTGTGGAGGACCCGTCGGAACTGGCGAGGAAGATAGCGGACCGACACTACGGCGTCGGAGGCGATGGACTTATTCTTATCGAGCCCGCGGAGGGTGCCGACGCCGCCATGAGGATGTTTAACCAAGATGGCTCAGAAGGCGGGATGTGTGGAAACGGCATACGCTGCGTTGCGAAGTATATTTATGATCATGACATTATCCCTGCTTCACGTCGGGATGCTCTTATTAACACGCGGTCTGGGCCCAGAAAAATTGAACTGCTCGTGGAGAATGGCAAGGTTATAGAGGCGACGGTAGACATGGGGAAGCCCTCCCTGGCAGGTCAACTTCCGGAACCTATCGTCGTGCGGGACATGGAGCTTTCCTTCATTGGCGTCGATGTGGGGAACCCCCATGCAGTATATTTCCTGGATGACAACCCCGCGCTGGGAACACGTCACGTTGCAGACCTGGCGCTGGAGACGCTGGGGCGGGAATTTGAAACTCATCCAAGATTTCCGGACAGGGTGAACTCAGAGTTTATCGAGATTCTATCCCCCACTGAGGTATATTTCCGGGTCTGGGAGAGAGGCTCAGGAGAAACTCTGGCCTGTGGGACGGGCGCAACAGCGTCTGTCTTTGCCGGCGTCCTTGCGGGAAAACTTGATGAGAATGTTCTGGTTCATCTGTCCGGTGGAGACCTTCGCATCCGGTATGATACTGATAGTGGACACTGTTTCATGACAGGACCAGCGTTGGAGGTCTTCTCCGGGGAGTTCCCGGCCTCAGCTCAGAAAGCGCGGGAATAGACAAAAAAGAACAGCCCATAGATTTCCGGGCTGTTCTTTTTTTAGTTACCTGCTGCAGGATAAGACTGAAATTATTTTCTGTTCCGCGCTGAGGTCACAACAAAGCGCTGGATGCAGATGAACAACAGCAGCAAACCTCCCGTGGCGATTTTCCCCCACCAGGAGAGCAAATTGCCATTAAACGTAATCAGCGCGGGAATGACGGATTTCAGCAACACTCCAAACAGCGTCCCGATCATGTACCCCACACCGCCGGTCAGAAGCGTGCCGCCAATGACCGCGCAGGTAATAACCTCAAGTTCTCCCCCTTGAAGGGAAAGGTTCCAGCCGCTCTTGACGTACAGTGCGTAGGAGATACCCGCCAGCACAGAGCAGAAGCCGTTGAAGCCATAGACCATAATCTTCGTGTACCCAACCGGCAGTCCCATGAGCTTCGCAGACTGCTCATTGCCGCCAATGGCATAGATATTGCGGCCAAAGCGCGTTCTCTGGAGGATGAACATCCCAATGACAATCATCACGAGGAAAAGAATGACATTAAAGTTGATGAAGGCGATAGGCTTCACCTTCACCCACTTGCCATCGACAAGATGCATCAGGTACAGTTTCCACCCGGCCAGCGCGTCGATCATGGGATGGTGGATGTCAATGGACTCGCGGCTGATAAGTGAGCATACCCCGCGGGCAAAAAACATCCCCGTCAGAGTTGTGATGAAGGGGGGGACATTCAGATAATGGATGACCCAGCCCATCAGCAGCCCAAGTCCCACGCCCATCACCAGTGCCGCGGCAATGCACGTCAGCGGGTGCAGCCCCAGAACGGATGTCCCGTAGGCAATGAACATCCCTGTCAGGGACGCCACCGCACCCACGGACAGGTCAATGCCGCCTGTGATAAGCACCATCGTCATTCCCACGGCGGAGATACCAAAGTAGGCGTTGTCGATGAAGAGGTTAACGAAGGTCCTCAGTGTTGTAAACCCCTTGTCCCCATAGGCCACAGCCCCAAAAGCATAGATAACCAGAAAGATTCCAATGGTAGCATAGACCATAATATACTTCGGGTTGGTCAGACGGCTCCAGAGGGTTTGGCGGTTGTTAACATTCATCATGCTGCCGCACCTCCATTCAGGCGCGCAGCCCGCATACGGGCACGCTTTGCGAAGTATTCCCGGACGGGTTCAGACTGAAGGATGATGACAACCGCAATGATCAATGCCTTGAACGCCATTGTTGCTTCGGCAACGATGCCAAAATAGTAGACAAATGTGACGATGGTGCGGATAATCAATGAGCCAACGACCGTTCCCGCGAGGCTGAACTTGCCGCCAGCCATGTTTGTTCCTCCGATGACTACAGCAAGAATAGCGTCCATTTCAAAGTTCAGCCCGGCATTGTTGGAGTCATTTGACATAATCCGGCTGGAGTAGATCAGCCCGGAGATGCCGGAAAGAAGCCCTGTCAGCGCAAATACAATAAGGATAACCGTCGCTGCCTTGATGCCGGAGAGACGGCTGGCACTGGGATTTACCCCCACAGATTCCACAAAGGCACCAAATGCCGTCTTGCGCGTGAAGATTGCCACAGCCGCCACAACCACAATTGTAATGATGATGGGCATGGGCAAAAAGAGGAAACTTCCCTGTCCGATGGCGCGGAAAGGTGTGTATCCTGTCGTAAACTGCTTTCCATCCGTCAAGATCTGGGCCAATCCACGGCCGCACACCATCAGAATAAGCGTAGCAATGATGGGCTGGATGCCGCCCTTCGCTACAAGGAATCCATTGAACAACCCCATCAGGGCACAAACCAAAAGCGGCACGGCCAAAACAAGAAAGTAAGAGCAGACCGTGTAGTCGCCCGGAGTAGTGTACTGCAGAACATCCCAACGCAGGAACTTCAGAGCGATGGCCCCTGCCACGGCCACCAGCGCTCCAACGGACAGGTCCGTCCCGCCAAGGGCAATCACCAGCGTCATGCCCATCGAAATGATGGTTATCTCCGCCGAGCGATTCACGATATCTATAAGACTGCCGTACAGCATTCCTGTCGATGGCTGATAACTGATGCTGAAGAAATCCGGCCGGATGGCGAAACACACCAGCAGAATCAAAAGCTCCGCAATGACAGCCCACGTTACCTTGGACTGCATCAGTCCTGAAAGATCAAGTGTTTTCTTCATGCTGCCCCTCCCTGGGAAAGGGACTGAGCCCCCTCCGCAATGATCTTCAAAATATCCTGCTGCGTGCAGGCTGCGCCGTCAACCTCCGCTACCTTCTCGCGGTCGCGCATAACGACGACGCGATTGGAGCAGCGAATAATCTCGTCCAGTTCGGAGCTGATAAAGATGACGGACACCCCGTCACCGCACATCTCCAGCATCAGGCGCTGAATCTCAGCCTTGGCTCCAATATCAATACCGCGCGTGGGTTCATCGAGGATCAAAACCTTCGGCTGTGTCGCCATCCAGCGGGCCAGGATGACCTTCTGCTGATTGCCTCCGGAGAGTTCACCTGCCTTTTTCTCACAGTCCGGCGTGGCGATGCCCAACATCTTTATATATTTGTTGGCCAAATCTGTCTGTTCCTGACGGCTCATAGGGTGCATAAAACCTTGGCGGGACTGCACAGCCAGCATGATGTTCTCCCGAATGGACAGGTCGCCAATGAGACCATCACGCTTGCGGTCTTCCGGGCAAAAGGCGATTTGCGCTTTGATAGCGTCAAAGGGCTGACGCAGTGTCACAGCCTCATCATCAATCGAGATGTTGCCCTTTGTAGCGCGGCTTGCGCCAAAAAGAATCTCCGCTGTCTCCGTACGACCGCTGCCCAGCAGACCGGCAAAACCAATCAGCTCTCCCTTCTTCAGGTTGACAGAGATATCGCGAATATGCTCGGAATCCCCGATATGCTCCGCTTTCAGCATAATGGGAGCATCCTGCTCCACATTAGCCCGCTTCAGGTTAAAGATAACGTCCATGTCCTTGCCAACCATCTTCGTAACGAGGTCCACTTTGCTAAGGTCGGAGACCCCCCAGGTTCCTACAAGGTGACCGTTGCGGAGTATCGTCATGCGGTCGGAGACGGCGTAGATCTGGTCCAGGAAGTGCGTGATGAAGATGATGCCCATGCCCTGAGCCTTCAGCTCATGCATGACGCTGAAGAGGAGCTGAACCTCGTTCTCGTCCAGAGAGGACGTAGGCTCGTCCAGAATCAATATCTTCGCCTTGACGTCTACGGCCCGTGCGATGGAGGTCATCTGCTGGATGGCCGTGGAGTAGTACGACAGCGGACGGGTGACATCGATATTCAGGTGGAAGCGCGCCATGAGTTCAGCCGCACGGCGGTTGATGGTCCGCCAGTCAATCTGACCATGCCTCATGGGCTGACGTCCCACAAAGATGTTCTCTGCCACAGTCAGGTTTGGACAGAGGTTGACCTCCTGGAACACGGTGGATATACCCAGTTCGATAGCCTGCTGAGGGCTCGCCGGACGTATCTCCTCTCCGTCCAGGCGAATGCTTCCACCGTCCATGCGGTTCACACCGGTGAGACACTTGATGAGCGTAGATTTGCCCGCCCCGTTCTCCCCCAGCAGTGAGTGAATCTCGCCGGTCTTCAGCGTAAAGTCTACCCCATCCAACGCCTTTACCCCGGGGAACTGGATGGTTATTCCCCGCATCTCAAGCAGCTCAGCCAAAAGGGGCCCTCCTTTACAAAACGATATTTATAACTTATACAAAACCTTTGAATTTCTCCATTCCTCACAGAGTATGCCATATTTCATATTACTAAAGCTCTTCGATTAAAATCTGCTTTGCACAGCTTACTGTACAATTTGACACTCTCGAAAGGTGATAACGCCATCGAAATCAAAACAGGAAATCGTATCATAAAATGCGGGGCGAGGAAGCATAACGCCCCTGCGCCCCGCGGCATTTCAGTTACATCAGATAAGTCCGTACTTTGATTAGTACTGACGCTGACTGATAACGTCAGCAGCCTTGATGGACTTCACGGTGCCAAGGTCGATGCCGCCATTGGTGTCGAACACACCCTCTTCGGGGTGAACAACGGTCTTGCTGAACTTTTCACCCTTCTCAAGCTTCTCAATCGTGGGAACGACGAAGCGGGAATACAGAGGAGTGCACTCAACCGTGCAGTTCATCTCACCAGCAACGATAGCATCGAACGCAGCTTTGACGGAGTCGCAGCCGACGATGATGATGTCCTTGCCGGGAACCTTGCCAGCAGCCTTGATGGCGTCGATAGCGCCCAGAGCCATGTCATCGTTCTGCGCGATAAGAACGTCAATCTTGTCGATGGACTTCAGCCAGCTCTCCATGACCGCCTGTCCCTCAGCGCGGGTGAAGTTGCCGGACTGCTGGCCGACCTTCTTAAGGTGCGGATAGCTCTCCAGCGCCTTAAGGTTACCCTCGGTGCGCCCCGTCTGGGCGGAAGCGCCGGTGGTCCCCTCCATAATGACGACGTTCACGTCCTCATCACCACGTCCAATGCTCTTGAGATACTCGCCGGCCCACGCAACCTGACGGCGGCCCTCCTCAACGAAGTCTCCGCCGAACGCTGCAACGTACTCAATCTTATCGGCGCAGTCAGGCATACGGTCAATAAGCAGCAACGGAATTTCGGCCTCGTTGACTTCCTTCAGGACCTCATCCCAACCCGTGGAAACGACACCCGTGAAGAGGATGTAGTCCACGTTCTGGGTGATGAAGTTCCGCAGGGCCTTAATCTGGTTCTCCTGTTTCTGCTGAGCATCATCGTAGACCAGTTTCCACCCAGGATGATTCTCAATGGCTGACTTCAGGTCATCCGTGTTCGCGGTGCGCCAGTCGGACTCCTGTCCAATCTGGGAAAACGCGATGACAACATCAGCATAGGCGGCCACATTCAAAACCAGCACCAACCCCAACGCAAGAGCAAGCAACTTCTTCATGATACAACTTCCCTCCATCTCGGGCGTTCGCCCATAAGATAAAATGAAACTTAAAACACGATGTCTAATATTATAATATATCTTTCAGCAGTTTTCAAATTTTTTTGCCATTGAATCAGAACGCTTTATTTACACAGGGTCAAGAGCTTGTTCCTCCGTTTCAGAACTGTGGCAGACAAACTGAACAGTCCGCGTCTGCACTGGAATGGAAGTATATGCATATTACCTGAGGGAGAGAAGGCATACTGCCTTCTCTCCCTTTAGGAAAGCCTGCAGACTAACTTTTCTGTCCGGAAGGATGACTTTCAGCCTTTTTAACAACATCCATCACGACGCTGCACAGTTCCGGGTCCTCCAGAGCAAGCTGTACATTGGCAGCCAGCCAGCCTTTTTGTGTTCCGCAGTCAAAGCGGCGCCCTTTATAGACAACCCCCCATACGGGCTCCTGTTTCGCCAGTGTTCTGAGTGCATCGGTGAGCTGTATCTCACCCCCAGTGCCCGCACCTTGCCTTGCAAGGATGGAAAAAATAGAGGGGGAAAGCACATAGCGCCCCATGATAGCATAATGACTCGGCGCTTCTTCCACGGGCGGCTTCTCTACCATATCAAGGATGCGGTGTATTCCGTCACTCAAAACCTCCGAGTTGATGATGCCATAGCGGGATACGTCCTCCGGTGCGACGTGCTCCAGCGCGATAACGCTTCCACCAAGGCGATTATGAACATCAATGAGCTGTGCCATGACCGGAGGAGTGTCCTTTCCCTTATCGGAGATGAACACATCATCCGGCAGAATTACTCCGAAGAACCCATCACGGCAAAAGGGCTCCCCGCACAGCACAGCATGTCCCAGCCCCAACGGCTCACGCTGGCGCACGTAAAGAATCTCCGCCATGTTGGAAATCGCCACCATCTTTTCATAGAGCTCATCTTTTCCCCGCGCCTTTAAAAGGTGCTCCAATTCAAAAGAGCGGTCAAAATAATTCTCTATGGACCGTTTCGCCCGCCCGGTGATCATGATGATGTCCGAGCAGCCGGAGTTCAGCGCCTCTTCGACACCATAGGAAATAATCGGCCTGTTCACCAGGGGAAGCATTTCCTTGGCAAGTTCCTTAGTTACAGGCAGAAAACGTGTTCCAAGCCCCGCCACGGGGAACAGACATTTCTTCACAGCCAGTGTGTCCAATATAAAACCTCCCCCTGTATTTATCCGCAAAAAACCTTGAGCTCTTCTTCAAGGAGCCTGGAAACTTCATCAACCAGAGTCGTGTCTCTGGCCTCAACCAGGATGCGCAGCAGCGGCTCCGTCCCGGAGGGACGAACGAAGACGCGCCCTGTCCCATTCATCTTCTCCTGAACCCCGGCGGCGATTATATTGACCCGATCTATATCCAGTGGCTTGTTCCCGCTCATGGGCAGGTTGGTCAACCTCTGTGGATAACGGCCAAAACGGTCCACCAAAGTATCAGGATCTTCGTCAAGGTCATGAATGGCCTTGAGGAAAAGAAGCGCCGTACATAAGCCATCCCCCGTGCTGGTGAAGGCATCCGCAATGATGTGGCCGGATTGCTCCCCGCCGAGCCGCGCCCCTGAGTGCCGCATGGCATCCAGAACGTAGCGGTCTCCCACCGGGCAACGAAGGACTTTAATCCCCTCGCGTTCAAGATGTCCCTCAAGAGCCATATTGCTCATCACCGTCACGACGACGCCGCTGCCAAGGAGTCCCTGGGAGAGAAGCCAGCGCGCAAGAACCCACAGAAGGATATCTCCGTCAATGACACGGCCCTTTGAGTCCGCGGCAAGCACCCTGTCCGCATCTCCGTCAAAGGCAAAACCCAGCCGGCACCCAAAGTGCGTGACATAGTTTTCCAGGTGTTCCATGTGCATCACGCCTGCACCATCGTTGATGTTCATCCCGTTGGAGAACGCACCGATAAGTGGGCATTCCAATCCAAGGAGTTCAAGAAGCATCGGCATCACGGCACCTGCCGCTCCGTGCGCGCAGTCGAAAGCGACCTTACCTGGGAACTCCCCGCAGCGCGGAAGGGCGGCCAGATGTTCAGCATAGCTCTGAACAAGGGCAGGCTGATGATGAACCTCACCGACAGACGCACCCGTAGGCCTCCAGTCGTCTGTAAGGTTGTCCCCAATGTACTCCTCAATGCTCAGTTCCGCATCGTCGGAGAGCTTACAGCCATTCTGATCCAAGAACTTGATGCCGTTATACTCTGCAGGATTGTGTGAAGCGCTGATTACGGCCCCGCCATTCACTCCAAGACTCCGTACGGCACAACTTACTCCCGGCGTCGGGATAACACCGATGGAGTCGACCTCAGCACCGGCTGAGGTCATACCTGCAGCAAGCGCTCCCTCCAGCATCATACCGCTCCTTCGGGTGTCCCGTCCCATGACAATCCGCGGACGCGGCACGCCGCCTTTCTCCATCAGGAACAGGATGAAAGCTCTGCCCAGCCGCAGCGCCATTTCCGGGGTCATCCCCCCTTTGTTGGCGACATCACGGACACCGTCCGTCCCAAAAAGCACCCTCTTACTCTTCACTGCTGACCCACCATTCTGACTCACCATTTTTCCAGAGCCTCCGCCGCGTTGACCGTTACCGTCGAAGGCTCAATTTTTATCACTCTGAAATCGCCCGAGGCAATCTCCGCCCGAACGGGCAAAATAACCGATGTTACAAAGATATTGGAGAGGTCCACCCAAGCTTTGAGCCCCACGTCTCCGCCGGAGACGTTCCCGATTTTTGAAGGGACCCCCTCAAGAGTTACAGCAACAGAGGGCGGACTGACAGTCCACCTTTTATCTGTGCCCTGAACGTCGACAGGAACATTCGACAGCGTTTTCCCTGCCTTAACCTCCCCTACCTGCAGTGTTAGCCGAACGGATTTAACGCCGGAGAGTGCCACGCCCTCCACGTCTGGTGCCCTGAGAGGAACGACCACCGCCTGGTTCGCCGTGAACTGAGAAATATCAACCGTCTCCGTCTCCACCGCTTCCACCCTGGACAACAAATCCGATGTCCCTTCTATCAATACTTCCGATGGATCTGTGACGACAGACAGAATTTCATGATCCTCATCGAGTTTCCCGCTGAGACGCGCATTCACAGGAACTCTTCGTTTTGGAAGCCCGCGCGCCAGTGTTCCCTTGAAGCGAATCTGCGCCGGCTCAAGCGTCACAGTCCCATCAAAGGGCTCGGACTGCACAAACTTCAGCGGCAGAATAAGTTCCTTTCCGGACTGCAGTTCCTCAATCGTTGGCATCGCCCGAAGGGCTCCGACCTTCGCTACGTCTGTCTCTATCCCGCGAACTCCAACTTCCCTGGGGATGACCTCAACCCCCTCAATGTACTGTCCTTCCGGAATATCCTGCGGCAGGACGACATCCACAGGCATGAGACGCACAACCTGACGTACCAGATCGATCACCACCTGAGAAGGAACGCAGGAGACTAATGTAATATCGGGCGGGAGGGCGACACTGACGTTCTGAGTGTACCGTTTCCCCGGCGCAAGGCTGCGCGCATCCACAAAACAGGCTATAGCATCATAGTCCAAACGCGCAATATCCTTCTCCAGCCCCTTTATCTCGATATCGATCTCCTGTACACGGCCGCGAAGCACCGCCTGAGGGTCAAGAGAGCGGTACTCAAGTGGGCAGGTAAACTTCCGAGAGACATATTCACTCTCCTCTGTCCCGGTCACATAGAACCACAGCGACACCGCCGTAATAATCGAAATGCACCACAACGTCCACGGCGAGGTGAGGATATCATCGATACTCCTGTTCACAAATCTCATAGTTTATACCCCGCTTCCTCTGCCGTATTCCTGCGTTTCATCATGGGAATCCTTCAATTCCTTCTTTACCTCACGTCCGGAACTCCACAGCAAACGCAGAAAACCCTCCACCCGACTTCGCCACGTTCTAAGAGCAGGGTCTCCGGCGAAATAGTGCAGCAAAAGCCTTTCCACCTGAAATTCCTTCAGATTTTTTGAGAGCCGCCCCTTGAAGGCGAGGGAAATGTCCCCCCGTTCTTCAGAGACCACAAGCACAATAGCGTCCGACACCTCAGAAATGCCAAGGGCCGCCCGATGCCGGGTTCCATACCAGCGGGAAATCTCCGGAGCATCCGCGAGAGGAAGATAACATCCCCCCGCAATCAGTGAGTAGCGGTCCAAAATCAGCGCTCCGTCGTGCAGCGGATTGTCTTTCCAGAAGATGGAAATAATGAGCTCCTGAGTGACGTTGGCATCCAGGCGGATAGCTGTGTGCCAATACTCCCCCAGTCCTGTCTCCTGCTGGAAGACAAGGAGTGCACCAATCTTGTGAGCTTTCATGTAGCTCAGGGCCCCCACAATCTGCTTGACCCGCTGCTCTGCCTCGTCGATATCCATCTGCTGACGCCAAAGGTTCCCACGGCCAATCTCCTCCAGCATCTTGCGCAGTTCCGGCTGAAAAACAATGGGAATAGCAAATCCCAGGGCCCAGATTGTCTGCCCCAACAGCCATGTGAGGAGCCGGAAGTGGAGCATCGATGCCAGCGCAGAGAAAAGGACAAGCACCAGCACCCCCTTCAGAAGCTGGACTGCCCTTGTCCCAACAATCAGCACCAGAATCCGATAGATGATTACCGAGACAATAAGGATATCGAGAAAGGTCCTTACCTCAGACCACATGCTCGTGCCTCCTTAATTTGGGACGGCAGGCGTCTCAGACGACAAGACGGACCTTCCCTTTGTAAATCAGTCCGCGGGTTCCATCGACAGAGACAATGTCGCCATCCATTAAAGTGGAAAATGCGTCCGCCACACCAACAATGCAGGGCAGGTTATAGTCCATCGCGATGGCGTTGCCCTCAGAAATAAGCATTCCATTCTCAAACAGGAGAGCGCTCGCCTTATCCAGGGCGGGACGATATTCCTCACTGAGCTGGCGAACAACCAGAACGCACCCCGGCGTTACCTTCTCCATGGCCTCCTGAGGCGTGTGAGCAATGCAGACGGGACCAGAGGCGTTTTTATTCAGCAGTGGAGTCCCGGAGAGAATAATGGTCCCCGTGGTCAGGACCTCCACCATGTTTGTGGAGCCCGGCCGGCCAATAGGCACCCCCGCTGTGATCACGACCAGCTCTCCATCTGGCAGAAGTCCATCACTGACGCAGGTGTTAATCGCTTCCTTGGCTGCGACGTTGACATCGGACATCTCAAACAGGCGGACGGGCTGAACACCCCACCACAGGGACAGCTCGCGCCAGGTCTGCTGCGACGGCGTGACACCAAGGATGGGACAGGAGGGCCGGTGTTTACTGATCATTCTGGCAGTCATTCCGCTCCGGGTGAGGCAAATTATCGCCGGGGCTCCAATCTGACGGGCAATCAGGACAGCAGCGCCGCTGACGGCATCCGGCACGCTGGGTACTTCCAGAGGGATGGTCTGTCCCAGGTTATGAATTCCCCAAATCCCAAGTTCCTTCTCCGTTCGGTCCACAATGTGCCGCATGGTCGCGACAGACTGAACGGGATAGTTTCCCGACGCTGTCTCGCCGGAAAGCATCACAGCATCTGTCCCGTCCAGGACAGCGTTGGCCACATCGCTGGCCTCAGCACGCGTCGGGCGCGGGTTGCGGATCATGGAGTCCAGCATCTGAGTCGCGACAATCACCACCTTGCCCCGCGTTCGGCACATCTCGATAATATGCTTCTGGACCAGCGGAACATCTTCCGTCGGAATTTCGACCCCCAGATCTCCCCGCGCAACCATCACTCCATCCGCTGCATCGACAATCTCTGCGATGTTCTGGACGGCCTGACTGGTCTCAATCTTGGCCAAAACCTTCATAGCACTGCCAAAGTTGCGTATCAGCTTCCTTACCTCAAGGATGTCAGCGCGAGTCTTGACGAAAGAAACGGCCAGGTACTCCATACTGTGCTGAATGCCCCACACAATGTCCGACCGGTCCTTTTCAGAGAGCGCCGGGAAAGACATATTCGCACCGGGGATGTTGATCCCCTTTGTATTACGAAGGGGCCCGCCAACAATAACGCGGCACACAACCTCGTCCCCTTCAATCCGTTCAACCTCCAGATGCAGGGCACCATCATCAATGTAAATGCTCTGTCCCGGCGTGACTTCGTGGGCAAGAAGGGAATAGTTGACGTAGATGCGTTCCGTCGTCCCAATGCAGGGTTCATTTGTGGTCAGGATAATCTCACTGCCCGCGACAAGCTGTATCTCCCCATCCTGCATTTGCCCTGTGCGGATCTCCGGGCCCTTTGTGTCCAGCAGCGTCGCGATAGGCCTCTTCAGATCACGCTCCACCTGGCGGACCAGACTCAGCTTCTTTTCGTGCCCATCATAGTCGCCGTGGCTGAAGTTCAGCCGCGCAACGTTCATTCCCGCATCCGCCATGGCCTTCAGCGTGTCATAGTTATCGCTGGCAGGGCCTATCGTACAAACTATTTTTACGAACATATATTCCTCACCTCAAGGTATTTATCCCTTTTATCCCGTCAATCTTGGCCCATCGGCCCAAAGGAGACCTCCAGAGCTTCCTCTGGGACGACGGCAGCCAGACACTCCTTCACACGGCCGGGCGATGGCATCACACGATAACCATCAAGATATACCGCGCAGGAATCCCGGTCATCACGGAGCCCCAGAAGCACCGGTGAAGGCCCCCGGCAGTCCCTGAGCGCCCGTGCAAGCTCCTTCACATTTAAACCAGGGATGAGGTTCACCCTTAACGTGACGTTCACCAGACAAGGCTCCTGGTCCTTCAAGTCATCCAGCAGGGTCAGATTCTCCACAATGAGCTGCTCCCGGTCGTCCATCCTGCCCTCCACCACACAGACGCTTCCAGACATCGCCTTATCTCTTATCCTTGCCCAGGTTTTGGGAAAAGCCACCATTGGGACGCTGACCTCCGAGTCCTCCAGAAGCATAACTCCCATCGCATCGCCCTTTCTGGTTGTTTTCTCAGAGACAGAGATAAGGATGCCGCCCACTTTGGGTTTTATCTTTCCTGTCCACAGAGGAAGATCCGCAATGAGGCAATTGGTGAACTTTGAAAGCTCCTCCTCGTAGGCGTCAAAAGGATGTCCGGAGATATACAGCCCCGTGACCTCCTTTTCGTTGTCCAGCCGCTCGTGAACAGGGAAGTCCGTCACATCCGGCAGTTCCGGCTCCATGTCATCCTTCTCGGAGTTTCCCATCAGCTCGAACAGCGAGAGCTGGTCTCCCTTTGTCGTGAGTCTCTGGACAGCTGCGATATAATCCGGCAGGGCCGCGATGAGGCGGGCACGGTTCGGCTCAATCTCATCAAAGGCCCCTGCCTTGATGAGGTTCTCCACCACTGCGCGGTTCATCACGCTCAGGTCCACACGGCGAAGGAAGTCCCACAGTGACTTAAAAGGTCCTTCCTTCCGCGCTTCAACGATTGCTTCCACCGCACCGTGCCCCATACGTGAGACCGCACCCAGCCCAAAACGGATGACATCCCCCACGGCGGTGAAGCTCTCCATCGAAGAGTTGATATCCGGTGGAAGGACTGCCAGCCCGCTCTTGCGCACCTCGCGCACGTAATGTCCCAGCACGTCTTTTTTGGCTTTCATCTGGCTTGAAAGGTAGGCGGCCATGAACTCCGTCTGATAGTTGGCCTTGAGGTACGCCGTGTCATAGGCAACGATAGCGTAAGCTGCACTGTGGGATTTGTTGAAGCCGTATTCCGCGAACTTCTCGATATTGTCGAAGATCTCCCCGGCCTTCTTGTCATCGATATGATTTTTTGCCGTACCTGCCAGGAATTTCACCCGTTCGCCCTTCATGACCTCAATTTTTTTCTTTCCCATGGCACGACGCAGCAGGTCAGCCTCACCCAGCGTGTACCCGGCCAGAATGGAAGCACACTGCATAACCTGCTCCTGGTACAGAATAACCCCATACGTGTCTTTCAGAACATCCTCAAGCATAGGGTGAGGATATTCCGGCCGGGCCTCACCATGCTTACATTTGATATACTGGTCCACCATGCCGCTGTTCAGCGGACCGGGGCGGTACATCGCCAGAGCAGCAATCAGGTCCTCAAAACAGTCAATCTTCAGTTTGCGGAGCATACTCCGTATCCCGTCAGATTCCAGCTGGAAGACCCCCATGGTGTCCGCTTCCTGAAGGAGCTTATAAGTGGCCGGATCATCCGTAGGTATCTCGTTGAGGACCGGCGGGATTTTGCCGTTCAGACGAATATTCTCCAGTGCCTCCTCCAGAATTGACAGTGTACTCAGCCCCAGAAAGTCCATCTTCACCAAACCCAGCTTTTCAACAGGTTCCATTGTGAACTGGGTCACGGTCTGAGACACATCCAATTCGCCCTCCGCCGCCACGGACCCAGTGGACTTGATCTTCCGAATGGGCACAAGGTCCGTGATAGGGACAGGAGTAATAACAACTCCTGCCGCATGCTGCGAGGCGTGACGTGCCAGTCCCTCGATGTGCTCCGCAACATCCAGAACCTCCTTAATGCGCCCGTCCGACTTCGAAATTTCCTCCAGTTCAGGCGTCCGCTCCAGAGCCTCCTGTATGCTCTTCGCATCGGTGGGGATGAGTTTCGCCACCTTATCCATCAGCGCAAATTCAATCCCCGTGGCCCGCCCCACATCCTTCACGGCCTGGCGGCTCTTCATCCGCCCAAAGGTGATAATCTGAGACACGCGGTCGCTGCCGTACCGCTCAACAATATACTTCAAAAGCTGTTCCCGGCCCTTGTCGGACACATCCGTATCGATATCCGGCATACTGATGCGCTCCGGATTCAGGAAACGCTCAAACAGCAGGTTGTACCGCAGCGGGTCCAGTTCCGTGATGCGGAGGCTCCACGCAACCAGAGAGCCTGCTGCGGACCCGCGTCCCGGCCCGATGGGAATAGAACGCTCCTTGGCCGCCTTGATGATGCCGGATACAATCAAAAAATAAGCGGAAAAACCCATTTTGGTGATGATTCCCAGCTCATATTCCAATCGTTTGCTATACTCCTCCGGCGGGTTATCCGTCTTCAGACGGAGCCTGAGACCTGCACGGGCCTGTTCTTCAAGGTAGGAATCCAGGGTCATGCCCTCGGCCAGCTCAAGACTGGGCAGCATGTAGTGTCCCGTCTTGAGCTTCAGCTCAACATTGCATCGTTCCGCAATAGCGGCGGTGTTGTCCAGCGCCTCCGGAACTTCCTCACCAAAAACCGCGTTCATCTCCTCCGGCGTCCAGAGGTAGAAATCATTGGCGGAGAACCCGAAGGCATCGTCTGTCTCGTCAGCGTGGGTATTTATGCGGAGCAGTATCTTATGCCAGTTGTAATCTTCCTTATTAAGGTAATGTGAATCGGCCGTAGCAATCAGGGGAATGCCTGTATCCTTCGATATTCTGATCAGCGCCTTGTTCACACGGGCCTGCTCAGGAAGGGTGTTCGGCATGATTTCAAGGAAGAAATTCCCCTTGCCCATGATATCCTGATACAGTAAAGCTCGTCTGGCAGCCTCGTCGTCTTTACCCTCCAGGATGAACTGGGGAATCTCTCCGGCGAGACACGCGGACGACGCAATAATGCCTTTGGCGTGGCTGGCCAGGAGGTCGTGGTCAATGCGCGGCTTGTAGTAAAATCCGTCTGTGTTGGCGACAGAGATAATCTTTACGAGGTTGTGATACCCTTCCTCGGTCTCAGAAAGGAGAAGCAGATGATTGTTTCTGCCCTTCTTCTCGCGGGATCGGTAACCATCCGGGTCAACGTAGGTCTCACACCCCAGAATGGGCTTTACATCCTGGGCGCGGCAGTTCTCGTAAAACTCCACCACGCCATACATAACTCCATGATCCGTCATGGCGACCGCCTTATTGCGCGGTTCGTCCTCGCTCCAGCCAGCTACTTTTTTGGCCAGGTCCTTTGTGCGGATAGCCCCATCCAGAAGGCTGTACTCCGTATGAACGTGCAGATGTACGAATGGCCTCGTCATCTAATTCTCACTTCCTTCGTCATTTCCCTCATCATGGCATGAACCCTCGGGTTCGTCCGTTCCTCCGTCGCCGGCCGCCTCATCTTTATGGCGGACAAGGACAACCTCGCCCCGCATCACCCGGGAGATATCCTTCATCAGCTCCCCAAAGGGCATCGTGGCAGGGAGGCTGACGAGGTCAGAGGGCTCTTTCTCATCTGAGGAAGGCGGTGTGAAACGTGGTTCCTTCTCCACCGTCTCTGTTGTCCTGACTGGCTCCTCAGCCGGGGGCACCGACAAATCACGTGCTGTCGCAGCTGGACAGGCAAAACTGTATTCACCATGGCGCAGGAAGATTCCATTATATCCATTCAGAACCCGTACCAGCCCTGCACAGTTTCGTTCCAGGCGCAGCACCTCGTAATCATAGCGTGTTCCCATATCCAGGAGCAGATTTCCATCAGCCTCGAGGAACACAGCATCCAGCAATCCGCAGTACAGCGTAAAGTCCGCTTCCCGCGCCGCGGCCAGCAGCCGGGCTGAGTTTTCCCCGGAGACAGGCTGCCACTCCATTTCAGGGAGGTCGGCGGAAGCCGGAGGGGCTGACGGAGCCCTTTTCTCCTGAGGAGCCCCCTCACTCCTCTCTTTCCGCCCACCGGGAGCAGTCCTTTTCTGTGGGGCTGAAACCCTCATCTCCGTTTTGGGCAAAGGCCCCTGAAGGGAGTTCGCTGCCTGGGACGGCTGAGGTTCCGGACTGTCCAGCGCCAGCATGAGCAGCCCCGTCAACACGTCTGAGCGGACACCTTGGCGTGCCTGAGCGATCAGATTCACAAGAGCGGCCAGCAAAGACCGCAGGGCGCCAGGCGTCCAGTTAGGAGCCTCCTCCTGAAGGAACTTTTTCTCCTGTCCTGAAACATCAAGGGATTCCACAACATCCGGCCATCGCACCGCCAGCCAGAGATTGCGGACAAGAGAGAAGAGCTCCTCGAAGACGCGCTGAGACGAACTGCCCCCTTCGAACATCTCCTTCAACTCTGTATAGGACGCACTGCTTCCCCCGTGCAGTCCTGCTATCCAGCGTTCAAGGGCCGGACGGCTCCCCGCCCCCAGTGTCGCCTCCACGTCCGTCAGCGTCACCATACCCTCTGACGCACGGTTGATAATCTGCTCCAGCATGGAGAGGGCATCACGCATGGCACCGTCCGCCTGACGGGCAACCTCCCACAGGGCTTCGGGCTGGGCCGTTACCTTCTCCCACTCACAGACCCGTGTAAGCTGCTCCAATATCCGACTCGCACTGATGGTGTGAAAGGGAATGTGCTGGCAGCGGGAGCGTATAGTGACAGGCACCTTATGGGGCTCCGTCGTCGCCAGAATGAAGACTACATAGGACGGTGGCTCCTCCAGAGTCTTCAGGAGGGCATTGAAGGCTGCCGCAGAGAGCATATGAACCTCGTCAATGATGTAAACCTTGTATTTTGAGGAGAAGGGGGCCAGCGTCACATGGCTCTTAAGTTCGCGGACCTCGTCAACGCTGTTGTTGGACGCTCCGTCAATCTCCACCACATCCAGGCTCTCACCCGCTGTAATAGCGAGACAGTTGGGACATCTGCCGCAGGGTTCATTATCCTTGGGTGCAGCGCAGTTCAGTGCTTTAGCCAGGATACGTGCAACAGAAGTCTTTCCGCAGCCCCGCGGGCCGGAGAAGAGGTAAGCGTGTCCAATCCTTCCATTGGAAAGCGAATGACTCAGGACATCGACTGCTGCGTCCTGCCCCACGACCTCCGCGAACGTCTGAGGACGATATTGCCGGTATAGAGAAACAGACAAATCTTCGTCCTCCCCTCGAATTCGACTCCTGCTTCACATCTGCGCGTTTATTGTACCATTAAATGACCACAGAGGACAGGGAAAAAAACATCCCGGATCCGCCGCGAATCTGAGGGAACAATCGTAATTTGATGAAGAAGATACAGCGCTCCGGCAGTACGGGGGCAAAGGAATCCGTATTACACAAAAAAACCGCCCTCAGGAACGAGAGCGGCCCACTTTTTGTCTTAAAAAGTTTTCCTCAGTGTGACAGAAGTGTCAGCATAACGCCCGCCGCCACCGCTGTGCCGATGACGCCGGCAACGTTGGGGCCCATCGCGTGCATCAGCAGGAAGTGACCGGGGTACTCCTGCTGCACCACGCGCTGTACCACACGCGCCGCCATGGGCACCGCAGATACGCCCGCTGCGCCAATCATGGGGTTGATCTTCCCGCCGGACAGTATCTTCATAATCTGGCCAAACAGGCAGCCGCCAGCCGTGCTGAAAATAAAGGCTATCAGGCCCAGGCAGATAATGATGAGCGTATCGGCCCGCAGAAACTTATCGGCCTCCATCGTTGCACCGACAGACAGCCCCAGCAGAATCGTCACAATATTCATCAGGGCATTCTGGGCTGTATCGCTCAGGCGGTCGGTCATGCCGCACTCACGCAGCAGGTTGCCGAACATCAGAATACCCACCAGCGGCACACAGGCCGGAAGGATAAGCCCGGAGATAACGGTGCAGATAATGGGGAACAGGATTTTCTCCCGCTTGGAGACAGGACGGAGCTGTCCCATGACGATAGCCCGGTCCTTTTTCGTAGTCAGCATCTTGATGATGGGCGGCTGAATGAGAGGCACGAGGGACATATAGCTGTATGCCGCCACGGCGATGGCTCCAAGGATATCCTTCTGCCCCAGCTTCACCGTCAGGTAGATGCTGGTGGGGCCGTCTGCTCCTCCAATAATAGCGATACTGGCCGCCTGCTTGAGGTTGAAGGACACAAGTCCGCCCGTCACAGATCCGACAAAGTTCGCTGCGATGAAAGCTACGAACACACCAAACTGCGCCGCAGCCCCCAAAAGGAAGGTGATAGGGTTAGCGATGAGCGGCCCGAAGTCCGTCATGGCCCCAATGCCCAGGAAGATAATAACGGGATAAATCTCGTGCTCGGCTCCAAAGGAAACATACTTCAGGAAGCCTGCCGACGCGGCCTCCGTGGCCTCGGACATGATGCCCGAAAGAGGCAGATTGACCAGCATACATCCAAAAGCAATGGGAACCAGCAGAAGAGGCTCAAACCCTTTCCCGATGGCCAGGTAAAGGAGAACAAAGGCAACAATCAGCATGATGATGTTGCCGGTTCCCGCGGATGAGAACAAATAGGCGAAACCTGATTTGCTCAGGAGGTCGCCCAGCGCCGTGAGATACATTTCCATACTTCGCAATCCCTCCTAAAAGATATCCCCCCAAAATGGGGGCGTATTTCCTGATACGTCAAGCGAACTAACATTATCATAAAAACCTCAAAAATGCACGCGGAAACGAGGGCTGTCTTTTTGTCCCGCTGGTATCCGTAAATTAAAAACTTCCCCATAATGTGCTAAAATTCACAGATGAATAAAACGGCGCGGCGCAAATACAGCGTCAGGCCGTACGTTATATCTTTCAGGACGAGGTGCAGTGGATGAAGAGGAACAGGGAACTCGCCAAGAGTTATTCACCTGACGTCATTGAGGAAAAATGGTATGCGTTTTGGTTAAAAAAAGGGCTGTTCAACGCGGAGGTTGATCCCTCCAAAGAGGCCTTTTCGATTGTCATCCCCCCACCCAACGTGACGGGTTCTCTCCATGTGGGGCACGCCTTTGACCACACTTTCCAGGACATCATGTGCCGCACAAAACGTATGCAGGGCTACAGCGTTCTGTGGCTGCCTGGCACAGATCACGCCGGCATTGCCACCCAGAATGTCGTGGAGAAGGATCTGGCCAAGAAAGGCATCTCCCGCCACGACCTGGGGCGTGAGAAGTTCGTGGAGAAGGTCTGGGAATGGAAGAACATCTATGGCAACCGCATCATCCAGCAGATGAAGCGGCTGGGGAACTCCTGTGACTGGCGGCGTGAACGCTTCACCTTCGACGAAGGGCTGTCCCGCGCCGTGCGGGCGGATTTTGTCCGTCTGTATAAGAAAGGCCTTATCTACCGGGGCAAGTATATCGTCAACTGGTGCCCGCGGTGCAATACAGCCATTTCTGACCTTGAGGTGGAATACAGCGAACACCCAGGCAAATTCTACTACGTTCGTTATCCCTTTGTGGACGAGAAGGGCAATCTGACCGGTGGAGAAGTTCTGGTTGCGACAACCCGGCCGGAGACGATTCTGGGAGACGTGGCTATCGCCGTCCATCCCCGCTCGGAGAAGCGGGAGCTGGTGGGGAAGCTTGTCCGCGTGCCGCTGACGGGGCGCGACATCCCCATTATTGAGGACAACATGGTGGATCCTGAGTTTGGCACAGGGTTTGTGAAGATCACCCCGGCCCATGACCCCAACGACTTCCTTGTGGGGCTGAATCACAATCTTGAGCAGATACAGGTCATCACCTCCGACGGCATCATGAACGAAAATGCCGGGAAATACAAGGGTATGACCATCGAGGAGGCACGGAAGGCCTCTGCAGAGGACCTGGAGAAGCTGGGTTTTCTCGTCAAAACCGAAGACATCAAACACTCTGTGGGGCACTGCCAGCGCTGCGGCACGACGGTGGAGCCCTACCTCTCTGAGCAGTGGTTTGTCAAGACAAAGCCACTGGCTGAGCGTGGCGTCCAGGCTGTGAAGGACGGCCGCATCCGCTGGGTCCCTGAGCAGTGGGAGAAAACATACTATCAGTGGATGGAGAATATCCGCGACTGGTGCATTTCCCGTCAACTCTGGTGGGGGCACCGCATCCCTGCGTGGACCTGCACGGACTGCGGACACGTCACAGTGGCAGAGACAGACCCAACGGTCTGTGAAAAATGTGGAAGCCACAACATCAAGCAGGACGAGGACGTGCTGGACACCTGGTTCAGCAGCGCACTGTGGCCTTTCTCCACGATGGGCTGGCCGGACGACACCCCTGAGCTCCGCTACTTCTACCCCACTTCGCTGATGGTGACAGGCTTTGACATCATCTTCTTCTGGGTGGCGCGCATGATCATGATGGGACTGGAGTTCATGGACGACGTACCCTTCCGGGACGTGTACATCCACTCCCTCATCCGCGATGAGAAGGGCATGAAGATGTCCAAAACCAAGGGCAACGTCATTGACCCGCTGGACATGATTGATAAGTACGGTGCGGACGCCCTGCGTATGGCTCTGGCCGCTCTTTCCACCCAGGGACGGGACATTTTGCTCTCCGCGAACAAGATTGAGACTTACCGCCTGTTCATGAACAAGCTGTGGAACGCGGCACGCTTCGCCCTGATGAACCTGGACGATGAGCCCAAGACCATCAACACTAATCAGCTGCACCTTCAGGACAGGTGGATACTCACCCGCTGCCAGGAAATGTCCGGGCGCATCACGGATCTCATCAACTGCTACGACATCGGAGAGGCAGCCCGGCGGCTCTATGACTTCGTCTGGGGCGACGTGTGTGACTGGTATCTGGAAATGTCCAAGCCCGCCCTGAGGGGCGATGAGGGCCCGGAGCGCAAAACAGCGGCCCAGGGCGTGCTGGAGGAGGTCTTCCGGACCACCCTTCCTCTGCTGCATCCCTTTATTCCCTTCGTGACGGAGGAACTGTGGGCGGCTTTCGGCTATGACAATGAGGGACAGATTGCCATCATGCAGTCCCCATGGCCCGGCCCCAATGAGTCATACCGCTTCGCCGGGTCTCTGGACTCCATGAGGACGCTTCAGAGCGTTATCCGCACGTTGCGCAATCTTCGCGCTGAGGCTCATGTTGCTCCGCAGCAGTGGGTGAACCATGCCGTCATTCGGGTGGAGGGCGCGGAAACAAACCGCGTTCTTCAGGACTCCCTGAATCAGGTATCCGGCCTGTGCCGCGTGAAAGAGGTCACTCTGGAACCCATGACGGCTCCGCGTCCGGCCGCCTCACTCTCGTCGGTCGTCGGGGATACGGAGGTCAGCCTGCCAGTGGGTGATCTGCTGGATATCCAGGCGGAGATTGCGCGCCTGACTCAGGAGGCCGCCGCCATTGAGAAGAATGTCGCAGCAAGCCAGACCCGTCTGGACAAGCCGGACTTTGTAGCCCGCGCCCCTCAGGAAGTTGTGGAAAAGGAGCGTGCCCGCGTCGCTGAGGGAAAAGCACAGCTCGCTCGTCTGAAGGAGAATCTGGAGAGTCTGAGCCGCTAGGCAGAAAAAAAACAGCCACAGCCGGGCCTGCTCAAGGCCCGGCTGTTTTTCACCGCTCACTTCAAATTAATGCTGATTAATGATTAAGATTCTTACGGCAATTAATCCTTCCCCAAAGATCCCGCTTCCGCAAAGAACCGAGGCAAAACTTCAGGCAACTCGTCAAAGGGATACTCCCCCACCACTTCCCCCTCGCGGAAGAGCACAGCCCCTACAGGAGTTCCGGCGATACCCAGCTGCGCGTGCCTTGCCTCCTTGGGACCGTTCACCTCACAGCCCATTACCGCAACGGAGGTCCCGTCAGGAAGGCCGTCAAGCATCGGCCTGACAAGCTCGACCAGGCGCATAACGTCCGCCCGCCGACGCCCGCACGTAGGGCAGGAAATGAGATTTACACCGTGAGAACGCAGCTCCAGCGCCTTGAGAATCTCGTATCCAACGCTTACCTCTCGCTCAGGCACGTCCGTCAGGGAGACGCGGATTGTGTCTCCAATCCCCTGGGACAGCAACGCGGAGATGCCGGCTGTGCTTTTGACGACGCCTCCATCACCGGGACCAGCCTCCGTCAGGCCAACATGCATAGGGAATCCGGGATACGCCTGGGCAATCAGAATATTAGCACGGACACACTCCGGCACAGACGATGACTTCGCGGAAAGAATCATGTTTTCAAAGCCGCTGTTCAGAAGAAGTTCCGCCTGTTCGCGCACCGCCAGAAAAAGTGCCGCCGCCCTGTCGCCCTTTGCCTCCTCCATCTGCTTCCCGGAGACAGATCCGCCGTTGGCCCCAATGCGGATAACGACACCCAGCTTCTTTGCGGTGGCAATTACATCGTTCAGGCGGCCCAGTGGCATGTTGCCGGGGTTAATACGTATGGCACGGCAGCCTGCCTCCATAGCCAGCAGAGCCAGGGCAGGGTCAAAGTGAATATCCGCCATCAGGGGCAATGAGGTGTGTTCCACCAGCCATGACAAATCACCGGACAACTCCGCACGGGGCAACGCTGAACGCGCCAGTTCACAGCCCGCAGCCAAAAGACTCTCACACTGTTCTCGGCAGCCCTCACGATCCGTCAGAGGCACCTTCAGCATGCTCTCAACGCGGACAGGAGCGCCTCCGCCAATGATGAGGGACCCGATCTTTACGCTGCGCTTCATTATCCGCACCTCATTTCGTCCAGAAAAGGTGGTAAACATCCTGACAGGTGATGAGAAGCATCAGAAAAATCAGGACGACAAAGCCCGCCGCATGAATCCAGTTCTCCACCTTCTCAGGCAGACGGCGGCGCAGCAGCATCTCCAGCAAAACAAAGAGAATGCGCCCACCGTCAAGCGCCGGGATGGGGAACAGATTCAGCAGGCCAAGGTTCAGGCTGATCAGGGCCAAAAACGACACAAAGCTCCACAGCCCCTCCCGCATAGCCCGGCCGGACATTGAGGCAATGCCAATGGGGCCTGTAACTTCCACCTCCTGGCGCTGCAGGATCCAGTCGACGACCCCCCGGAGCATCAGTTTTGACATTCGCCACGTATAGCCCGCAGAACTGCCCACAGCTTCAATGAACCCATAACGCCTCATGGAGGGGGAAACTCCCAGCATGGGCCTTCCATATTCTTTATTCACGGGGATAAGAAGCTCCAGATTAAAGGTCTTCCCATCCCGGAGGACATCAAGGCTCACCGGAGCCTTTTTACCTCCCTCATCGCGCAGAGCCTCGGACATCTCACGCCAGTGGGAAACGGTTTTGCCATTGACAGCGGTGATCTGGTCCCCCACCTGAAGGCCGGCCTGTTCCGAGGGAAAACCGGACATAATCTCCCCTATCCGGGTGCTCTCCATGTCCAGAACGCCGTAGCCGCAAAGGAAAAACACCGTCAGAATCAACGCCAGGATGACGTTGAAGAGAGAGCCGTTCAGAAGGATAAGAAACCGCTTCCAGGCAGGCTGCTCGTTGAAGCCCATTCCTGAAAGGACAATTTCGTCCTCCAGCTCTTCCCCCATTCCGGCAAGGCGGCAGAACCCCCCGATGGGCAGTAGACGCCACGACCACAACATACGGGTTGCCCCTTTTCTGGAGACGCGCTGAAAAACCACTGGCCCCATACCGAAGGCAAACTCATGAACCTGGACGCCCAGCAGACGTGCCGTGATGTAGTGCCCATACTCGTGAAACAGCACGCAGATGGCGATGAGAATAATAAACGCAATAATGCTTGTCAACATACCTTTATCCCCTGCTCCTTAACTTTTCTCATTTGGGACCTGAACGCGCAGCGCACACATCGCCGGCACGGCGGCGGGCCCAATCCAGCACATCCAGCGCCTCATCCAGCGAGCGCGGAGACGACAGCACACAGGAATTCAGCGTCTCCTCCACAACCGCAGCGATGTCAGTAAAGCCAATCTTTGCTTCAAGAAAAGCCGCTACCGCCACCTCATCCGCCCCCACCAGGACGGAGGGGTAAGGCCCCTTTTCCCTCATAACATACCGGGCAAGGCGCATCGCAGGGAAACGATTCTCGTCCGGGGCCTCAAAGGAAAGCGTGCGAGGGGCCAGCAAGGGAGGCTCAAAATCCGGGGCCGGATAACGTCGCCCGGGCCAGAACAGACAGGATGCCGCCGGAAGCCTCATGTCCGGCGTCGCCGCCAGCATCTTGACGCTGCCATCCTCAAATTCCACCAGTCCGTGGACAAATGAACCCGGCGAAATCAACGCGTCTACCTGATAAGGCTCCAGCCCAAAGAGGAACATCGCCTCAATGAGCTCAATCCCTTTATTCATCAGTGTCGCACTGTCAATCGTTATTTTGGCCCCCATCGCCCAGACAGGATGCCTCAGTGCCATTTCCGGTGTCACCGTCCGGAGCTGTTCACTCGTCCAGGAGCGAAAAGGGCCACCTGATGCCGTGAGGTAAATGCGTGCGGGAGAACTCTCCTCACCATGAAGGCACTGCCAGACGGCGTTATGCTCACTGTCCAGAGGACGAAGCTGATCCGGGCCCGTTATCAGGGGCATGACCCAGGGCCCCGCGACCACAATGCTCTCCTTGTTGGCCAGCGAAACCTCTCTGCCGGCCTTCAGAGCCCTCTGAAGCGCCGGAATGGCTGCCGTCCCTGATGAGGCAAAGACCACATGATCCACCTCCGGGGACTCCGCCAGATCGGCAAGGCCCGAAGCACCGCACTCATCAAAGGCGCAGACCCTTTTAACCCCAAACTCTGCCGCAAGTGACTTCAGCTTCTCCGATGGGGTCCGTGCAGCGAGGCCCCAGACCTCAATTTCGTCAGCGTGGGCACGGCAGACGGACAGGACCGAGGACCCTACGCTCCCTGTCGCTCCAATGACTGCGACACGCTTTTTCTTTTTCAGCTTAACATCCTGCGAAGTCATAGTATTACCTCAAAGACAAGATACGTCAGCAGTCCGTTCAGCAGGATGCTGTCGAATCGGTCCAATACACCACCGTGGCCGGGGATGAGATGCCCGGAGTCCTTCACACCCAGTTCGCGCTTGAGAAGGGACTCCGCCAGATCTCCAAACTGCCCCGCAACACCGCAGATAAGGCCAATAATAAAGAGTGGATAGGGCGGCTGCTCCAGAAAGTAAATCACGGCAGCGTTGACAAACATACTCCCCACCGCCCCGCCAATGAAGCCTTCCCACGTCTTCATGGGGCTGATCTGATCACAGAGCCGGTTTCGGCCCCAGCGTCTGCCCACCAGGTAGGCCATGACATCGCAGCCCCACGTACAGACAAAAACTGTCACCAGAATAAGCGTGCCCGTTGGGAAATAACGAAGCACAATCATACACATCCAGGGGACCACAATGAGCAGCACGCCTGACAGTGTTCCACCCACATTTCTGGCCCCGTCGCTCTGGCCTGTGAGCTGACGGCGCCACATCTCGATCATCAGGATAGCGTAACCACTGAGAACCAGCGTCAGAACTACTGTCACGGGGCGCAACATACCTTCCACGCTGGAAATCAGCACGGCCAGAGAACAGAGATAGCCAATACCGCGAGAGAGCTTCACATACCTGCCCATTAACCGGTAGAACTCCGCCAGAGAGAGCAGGGCCAAAACTGACGCGACTCCAAACCACACCCAGCCGCCGAAGTAAATTCCTCCCACAATCCCGCCAACGATGAAGGCCCCGCTGACAGTTCTCAGCAGAAACTCAGGAGCTGAGCCCGCCATAACGTCTCTCCCGCCCGGCATAGTCCGCAAGCGCGGCCTTCAAAGCCGCCTCGTCGAAATCCGGCCAGTGAATATCCGTGAAATAGAACTCGCTGTAGGCAGCCTCCCACAGCCAGAAGTTACTCAGGCGCAGCTCCCCGCTGGTACGGACTATCAAATCCGGGTCCGGCACGTCCGGCAGATAGAAGTGCTGCCTCAGGGCTTCCTCTGTCACAGGACCATCGTACCCGTCCTTTATCAGAGCATTCATTGCGTCCAGGACCTCAGCCCGGCCGCCGTAGTTGATGCAGAGGATAAAATCAAGGGTCGTCTCGTCCTTTGTGCGCTCCTCCGCCCAGTGCATCTGCTCCAGGAGGTCCGGGGGCATCTTATCCTTCCTTCCGCAGAAACGGATACGCGCTCCCTCCGCCTTAATGGCCTCCACTTTATGCCGGATGTAATAGCGGAAAAGGCTCATCAGGCCCTCGACCTCCATCGGCGGACGTGTCCAGTTCTCCGTAGAGAATGCGTAGACTGAGAAGTACCGAATCCCCTCTCGCTTGACGAGGTGAACCATCTCCTCCAGTTTCCTCAGCCCCGCGCGGTGCCCCATGAGGCGGGGCAGTCCGCGGCGTTTGGCCCACCTTCCGTTGCCGTCCAGGATAATCGCCAGGTGCCGGGGTACTCTCCTGTTTTCTGCTGCGTTCCCGCTCATCTTATTCTCCCTTCTGAAGTTCGTCCAGCCTAGCCTTGAGCTGCTGCACATCCTGCCATGTCAAATCCTTGGGGCTTCCCTTGACCCGGGAATCGTTGCGCAGGAGGTAGCTGGGGTGAAACATGGGGAAGAGCTGTATCCCCCGCCAGTCGAACCAGCGCCCGCGCAGGGCCGTGATGCCTTCGGTTGTCTTGAGCAGCCACTTCAGCGGCGTGTTTCCCAGACAGACCACAATGCGGGGGCGGAGCAACAAAAGCTGAGCCTCCAGAAAGTCCCCGCACATCAGCATTTCCTCCTGAGTGGGCGTGCGGTTGTTCGGCGGACGGCACTTCACCACATTGCATATAAAGACAGACTCCCGGTCAATGCCCCCTGCGCTGAGTATCTTCGTCAAGAGCTGTCCCGCCCGGCCCACAAAGGCCACTCCGGAGGCGTCCTCATCCGCGCCTGGGCCCTCTCCGACAAAGACAAGCGGCGTATCCACGGAACCCTGACCAAAGACTGTTTTCGTCCGCGTGCGGCACAGGCCGCATCGCTGACATCCCTCCACTCGGGACCTGAGCTCCTCCCAGGCTTTATTCCTTACGTCAGGATCCATAGCTTTCCCGCCTCCTCCGTCAATCGATGTCTGGTTCGTTTAAAATTATACAGTGAAACCCAAATTTGAGGAACAATTAATCGAAATTTGTGGTATTCTTATCGAAGAAACAGGAATAATTAAATCACAAAATGAGAACAGTCACTCAATACCATCAAAAGGAGGTGTAGGTCGAGTGGGGATTTCATATGATCTCTGCGAGAACTACACGGCGATACTGAGAGAAGAGCTTGTTCCTGCCATGGGGTGTACGGAGCCAATCGCCATTGCCTACGCGGCCGCGAAGGCCCGTGAGGTCCTTGATGAGGAGCCCCGGCATCTGAAGGTGAGCTGTTCCGGCAATATCGTCAAAAACGTCAAGGGTGTCACGGTACCCAACTCCGGTGGCCAGAAAGGTATCGAGGCCGCCGCAGCACTGGGCGCCGTGGGCGGGAACGCATCCCGTGAACTGGAAGTCATTGCCGGCGCAACGGATGAGGACAGGGAGCGTGTAAGGGAGCTTCTTCAAAACAGATTCTGCGAAGTGGCTCTGGCGGAGAACGTCCCGAACCTCTACATTCGTGTGGATGCTGAAGGGAAAAACCATACTTCGTCGGTGGTGCTTGAGGAACATCACACGAATATTACCCGGATTGAGAAAGACGGCAAAGTCCTGTTCGAAGGCAAATCCCCCTCCCCGAAGGAGAAAAAAGTCTCTCACGGTGACAAGACGAAGATGAGTCTCCGCACAATCCTTGAGTATGCCGAAACAGTGAACATCGGGGATGTGCAGGACATTCTGGAGCGGCAAGTCTCCTATAACACCAGAATATCCCAGGAGGGGCTGGATAACAACTGGGGAGTGCGGGTTGGCAAGACCATCCTGTCCGTCTGGGGCAATGATGTGCGGTCCAGCGCCTGCGCCAGAGCAGCCGCCGGCTCCGACGCCAGAATGAGCGGCTGTCCCCTGCCCGTCGTCATTAACTCCGGCAGCGGCAACCAGGGCATGACGGTCACACTTCCGGTGGTGCAGTACGCGGAGAGCTGGCACATCTCCCAGGAAAAAATGTACCGCTCCCTGATTATCAGCAATCTTGTTTCCATTTATATCAAGCACTACATTGGGCCTCTGTCGGCGTTCTGTGGCGCGGTCAGCGCGGCAAGCGGTGCAGGGGCAGCCATCACCTGGATGTCCGGCGGCGATTACGCCAGCGTGGGGCGCACTATCACCAACACGCTGGGCAACGTGGGCGGCATCGTCTGCGATGGGGCGAAGCCCAGCTGCGCGGCGAAGATTGCCTCTGCCGTCCATGCGGCGCTTCTGGCTCACTACATGAGCGTTGAGAACAGGCGCTTTGAGGGCGGTGAGGGCTTTGTGGAGGACGATGTGGAGGCCACC
>JAILIX010000051.1 GCA_024695065.1 Fretibacterium sp.
TTATAATGAGGAGCGTCCCCACACATCTCTGCCTGGGAATATTACTCCACGCGAAATGTATGGGTTATGATTCGGTCTTTTACATTTTTGACCAAATCTCTCTTTCGCCCTTTTTTGGTCCTTGACATGGGGACCACTATAGGTAAACTTCTCACTCGCCTTCTTTTTGTCTGCTGTATATTCATAAAAAAGGGGGAGTGCTCCCCCTTTTTTGCTGTCACTGATTATAATAAAGATATTATGATGAGAAAAACACAATAGGGGGACAGGCAGCATGAGAATTCTTCACACATCTGACTGGCACATCGGCCGGGCCCTGTACGGCCGGAGACGTTACGGGGAGATGGAGGCGTTTCTGTCGTGGCTTGAAGAAGTCATCGTGGAGCGGTGTGTGGATGTGCTTCTGATTGCCGGGGACGTCTTCGACAACACCACTCCCTCCAACCAGGCTCAGGAACTATACTACCGGTTCCTCCAGCGTCTGAATGGCTCACCCTGCCGCCACGCGGTGATTATCGCCGGCAACCACGACTCCCCCACCTTTCTCGACGCTCCCAAAAAAATCCTTGACCTCCTGAACATCCATGTTGTGGGGCAGGCGATTGATCCCGAAGAGAATCCCTCCGGCTCAGAGCTGGGAGAGATTGTGCTTCTGCGGCGCGGGGATGAGCCGGAGCTGATTGTCTGCGCCGTTCCCTGCCTGCATGACCGGGACGTCCGCACAGTGGAAGCGGGGGAGGGCATCCAGGAACGTCAGCAGGCCCTGCTTCAGGGCATCTCCCGTCACTATGCCGCCGTCCTTGAACGTGCATGCGGCCTTCAGGACCAGACCGGTGTGCCCGTGGTCCTTATGGGGCATCTCTTTGTCACGGGGGGAGCCCCCGCAGCTGAGGGTGACGGCGTGCGGGAACTTTATGTCGGCGCGCAGGTCCATCTTGGGCTTGATGAGCTTTTACCCCCCCGTTTTTCCCCCCGCGTCAGCTATACCGCCCTCGGTCATCTCCACGTGCCCCAGCGGGTGGGACGGGAGGAAGTGCGGTACAGCGGGTCCCCCATTCCCATGGGGTTTGGCGAGGCCGGCCAGCAGAAGTCTGTCTGTCTGGTGGATATTGAGAAGGGAAAGGCGCCTTCGGTGGAACTCATCCCTGTCCCCTTATTCCAGCGGCTTGAGCGGGTGCGCGGAAACTGGGAGAGCATTGAGAGACGTCTGACGGAACTGCGGCTTTCGGGGGCGGAGGCCTGGCTTGAGGTGACCTACGAGGGGGAAGGGCCTCAAATGGGGATTACCGATTTACAGGACCGGGTCCACCGCTGTCTGGAGGACTGCCCGTCTCTTGAACTGCTCTGTACCCGCGATGAGGCCCGCATCCGACGGACCCTTGAGGGGGACGGTGCCTGGGGGGACTCCCCCGGGGCGGGGCTGGATGAGCTTTCCCCCCTTGATATCTTTGAACGCCGGCTGGAGGCCGTTCCTGAGGAACAACGGGAGCCGCTGAGGCTCACCTACCGGGAGGCGCTCGCCTCGCTGGATGAGGAGAAGTCGGAGAGCAGGAAGGAGGATGCCCGATGAAAATTTTGGAGATACGCCTTAAAAACCTCAACTCACTGAAGGGCGAGTGGAAGGTGGATCTGACTCACCCGGCCTTCACGGGAGACGGGCTCTTTGCCGTCACTGGCCCCACAGGTGCGGGCAAGACGACGCTCTTCGATGCCGTGTGCCTGGCCCTCTATGGACGGACGCCGCGCCTGGGAAAGATCACCAAAACGACCAATGAGATTATGTCGCGCCGTACCGGCGAATGCCTGGCGCAGGTCATGTTCAGCGCCCGGGGAAAAACCTGGCTCTGCAGCTGGGGCCAGCGCCGTGCCCGGGGAAAAGACCGGGGCAATCTTCAGATGCCCTTCCACGAGCTTTCCTGCGCGGACACGGGGGAGATTCTCGCGTCAAGTGTTGGGGAGACGCCTCATAAGGTGGAGGAAATCACGGGGATGGACTTCGAGCGGTTCACCCGTGCCGCGCTCCTGGCTCAGGGACGGTTTGACGCCTTTCTCAAGGCCGGAAAGGATCAGCGGGCCAAAACTCTGGAGATGATCACGGGTACGGAGCTCTACAGTCAGATATCCCAGCGGGTCTTTGAACGCTGCAGGGAGGAACGGGGAAAACTGGAGGCCCTTGAGGCCCGGCGCGGGGCGCTGAACCCGCCCTCACCGGAGGAGGAGGAAGCTGCGCGGCAGGAACTGGAGCGCGCGCAGGAGAAATCGGAGACACTCAGCAGGGGGCATGAGAGGACACGGGGAACCCTGACATGTCTGGAGGCTCTTGAGGACCTTCAGAAGGAGCTCAGCGCTCTGGAGGCGGATGAGGTCAGGCTGGGGGAGGCCCTCGAGGCCTTCGCGCCGGAACGGGTGCGGCTGGAGGAAGCTCAGCGCGCCGCTGCGCTGGAGGCGGAATATGCTCCGCTTGTCCTGCTCCGACAGCGTCAGAGGAGGGATACCGGAGAGCTGGCCGCAAGGGAGAAAATGCTTCCCCAGCTTCAGGCTGCACTGGCAGAGGGGACAGCGAGGCTTGCCGCAGCGGAAAGGGCAGTGGGGCAGGCGAAAGAGGCCATCGACCGGGAGGCTCCCCTTCTGCAGAAGGTACGTGCCCTTGACCTGAAGCGGGATGCCAGCGAAAAGGCGGCGGCGGCGGCAGAAAAACTGCATGGCCAGGAGGAAAAGAATCTGGCGGGACGGCAGAAAGAACGGGCGCAGCTGGAGAAGGCACAAATCCAGGCCGGGAAGGATCTGGAACGTGCCCGGCTTGAACAGGGGGATCTTGAACTGCAGCTTCAGGCAGCGGGTGAGGCCACGCGCCGCGCGGATGAGGAGCTTTTGCAGCTTCTGGGCGGAAAACTTCTGCGCGAATACCGGAATGAGCGTGAGGCCCTTCAGCGCGAGCAGGTGCTTCACATGAAGATTCTCAGTCTGGAGGAGGAGCGCAGGCAGCTTCGTGCGGGGGAACCCTGCCCGCTCTGCGGGGCAGTTCAGCACCCATGGGCGGAGGGCGACGCGCCGGAGCTGAAGGGGACGGAGGAGGCTATTCAGCGCCTCGACACACTTATTAAACAGGCTGAGCGGCTTGAAACAAACGCCGGGAAGCTGCGGGAAAAGGAGGGCGAGGTGCGCACCAGCCTGGCCCGGGGCGAGGGAGAGGTTAAAACCGCGGCGGCGCGGGAGGAGGCGGCCCGGGCAGCTCTGGCAAGCTGTGAAAAGGAGCTTCAGGACAGGAAACAGGCCCTTGACGCGGGGACAGAACAGCTTGAGAAACTGCGTGAGGAGGCCGGACGGCTGAACTGTGAGCGGCTTGAGCTCTACGGTCAGCGCGTGCCCGATGAGGAGGAGACGCGGCTGAAGAGGGGCCTTGCCGCGGCCGAACAGGAGGAGCTGCGGGCGCGTAAGGAGGCCGCAGCCCGGAAACAGGCGGCGGACCAGGCAGAGAGCGCAGCCCGGGCTCTGCGGGAGCGTGTGGAACAGCAGGGGGAGGAGCTGAAGACACGGGAGAGCGGATTCCTTGCGAGCTTAATTCAGGGAGGCTTTGAGGACGAGGCGTCCTTTGCGGCCTCCCGTCTGGAGGCGGAGGCGCTGAAAGCGCTGAGCGGCAGGGCATCAGAGCTGGAAGCCCGCCGGGTGGAGCTGCGGAGCCGCCGTCAGGAGCGTCAGGAGGCCCTTGAGCGGCGCCGCGCCCAGGCGAAAACTGAAGCGGCTCCTTTCATGACGGAGGGGGTCCCCTTCTCGCCTGGAGAGGTCCTGAAGGCGGTCAAAGCCTGCTTTGCCGGGGAGGAAGAACGTCTCCGGGAGGTGCAGGAACGCGTCTTTCACTTAAAGGAGACGCTGCACCGGGGAGAGGAACTGCGGGAGGCTCTGGGGGAGCTCGTCGGGCAGTGTGAAGCCCAGGCCCGGGAGACTGCCCGCTGGATGAATCTGAACACCCTCATCGGCTCGGCGGATGGACAGAAGTACAGTGTCTTCGCCCAGAGGCTGACACTGGACCTTGTGGTGAGACATGCCAACCGCCAGCTCAGGAAGATGAGCAGCCGCTACCTTCTCATCACTCAGGATGAATTTGACAAGGCGGGAGCCCCCTCCGGCGACCCGCTGTCGCTCAGCGTGATTGACGGGGAGCAGGCGGGCGAGATTCGCCCCACGGCCAACCTCTCCGGCGGGGAGAGCTTTATTGTCAGCCTTGCCCTGGCCCTGGGCCTTTCTCAGCTCTCCGGCCGGCGGATGCGGGTGGACTCGCTCTTTCTGGACGAGGGGTTTGGTGCCCTGGACAGCGAGGCGCTGGAGATGGCGCTGGAGGCCCTGGGAGAGGTTCGCCGGGAGGGACGGATGATCGGCATTATCTCCCACGTGCAGGCCCTGAAGGAGCGGATTCCCACCCAGATTCAGGTTATCCCCCGCCTGAACGGTGTCAGCGTCCTCTCCGGCCCCGGATGCTCTAAAGAAGAATAAGCGGCTTCAGCCCCGCGGGGGGAGCTACAGTTTCCCCCCGCGCATCCACTCCGCGAGGGAGAGTGCGAAATAGTTGATGAGGATGTCCGCCCCGGCCCTTGCCTGACAGACCGCCGCCTCGGAGACTACGCGCTGCTCGTCCAGCCAGCCGTTGGCCGCAGCTGCCTTTATCATGGAGTACTCGCCGCTGACGGAGTAGGAACCCACGGGCACACAGGTCCGCTCCTTTACGGCCCGGAGCACGTCAAGATAGGGCAGTCCGGGCTTGACCATGATCATGTCCGCCCCCTCCTCCACGTCGAGCTGCGCTTCCTTCAGGGCCTCGCGCAGGTTGCGCGGGTCCATCTGGTAGCCCCGCCGGTCCCCAAACGCCGGGGCAGAGCCCGCCGCCTCCCGGAAGGGGCCGTAGAACGCGGAGGCGTACTTCACCGCGTAGGAGAAAATGAGGGTGTCCTGGAGCCCCGCCTCGTCCAGCGCAGAGCGGAGAGCGCCCACGCGCCCGTCCATCATGTCGGAGGGGGCCACGATATCCGCGCCGGCCTGTGCCTGAGATACGGCCGTCTTCGCCAGGATGTCAAGCGTCGGGTCGTTGTCCACGGTCTCTCCCTTCAGGACGCCGCAGTGCCCGTGGGAAGTGTACTCGCAAAGGCAAACATCGCCGATGACCGTGAGATGGGGGAACTCCTTTTTGGCCACACGGATGGCCTGCTGGGCGATTCCATCCTCAGCCCATGCGCCGCGCCCTTCAGGGTCCTTGTGTTCCGGCACGCCAAAAAGCAGCACGCCGCCAATGCCGGCCCTGGCCGCCTGTTCCAGAATACGGGGCAGGGTGTCCGGACTCCAGCGTTTCTGCCCCGGCATGGCAGGGATATCCTCGGCGATGTTTCGCCCCTCCCGGACAAAAACCGGGTAAATCAGCATGGAGGGCTGGAGCCGGGTCTCGCTCACCATGTCCCGAATTGCCTGTGTGCGCCTCAGCCTTCTTGGCCGGATAATCATCAGAAAACGATCCCCTTTCGGAATCTCAATATCTGCATTACATTATACGCTCAGGCCGCCGCCTCATAAGGACAGAAATGTCTCACCTCAGATATTTCCCGGTGATGCTTTCAGGGCAGTCACGGATTTCCCCGGGCGTGCCGGAGGCGACGATCCGTCCGCCCTCCGTGCCGCCCCCCGGCCCCATATCGATGATATAGTCCGCGCTGCGGATCACATCCAGATCGTGTTCGATGACGATGACCGTGGCGTCGTTTTCAATAAGCCTCTGAAAGACGCCAATCAGCGTCCGGACATCCAGGGGATGCAGGCCAATGGTGGGCTCGTCAAAGACAAAGACAGTGTCCTCCTGCTGACGGCCCATTTCGGAGGCGAGTTTCAGACGCTGCGCCTCGCCGCCGGAGAGGCTGGGCGTCGCCTCTCCCAGCGTCAGATATCCCAGCCCAAGGTCCTTCAGAATCTGAAGCCGCTGACGCACAAGCCTCAGATCCCCGCAGGCGTCCAGCGCGTGATTGATGTCCATCGCCATGAGCTCCGGCAGAGAATAGGAGCCCCCTGTCTTCGAGGTCCGCCGTATCCGTCCGGCCTCCTTCGAGTAGCGGGAGCCCCTGCAGTCGGGACAGGGAATCTCCACGTCGGGCAGAAACTGCACGTCGAGACTGATGCTCCCCGTCCCGTCGCAGGTGGGACAGCGAAGATTTCCCGTGTTGTAGGAAAAATCGCCGGCCTTGCAGCCTGTTTCCCTTGCGTCCGGGGTTCGTGCGTAAATCTTCCGCAGCTCATCGTGCACGTTGGCGTAGGTGGCGACCGTTGAGCGCACGTTGATTCCGATGGGCGTGGCGTCAATGAGCTTCACCTGCCGGATGCCCCCGGCAGCCATGTCCTCATTTAAATTTAAGCTCAGGGGGGTGCCTTGTCCCCCTGAAACCCCGGATTTTAAGCTCAGGGGGGTGCTTCGCCCCCCTGAAACCCCCAGTACATGATCCACATGATCCGGCAGTTTCTTTCCGGTGATTTTTGCCTCCAGCGCCGGGATCAGGCTTTCCAGAATCAGCGTCGTCTTCCCGGAACCGGAGACGCCGGTCACGACGGTCAGCCTCCCCCTGGGGATACGGACGTTCAGGGGCTTTACTGTGTGAATGGCCCGTGTTGACAGGCTGATTTCGCCCTTGTTGAACAGATCCTGAGCCGGGACTCCACGGCGGACCGGATCGTGGGCAGCGTTGGATAAAAAGGGCCCGATTTTTGAGGCGGGATTCCGGCTTATCTCTGCGACGGTGCCCTCTGCGATGACCTGTCCGCCGTCCGCGCCGGAGTCCGGCCCCATCTCGATGATCCAGTCTGATTCCGACAGGACATGCGTATCATGGTCAACCAGCACGACGGAGTTCCCGTCCGCCGCAAGGTCCTGCATTACCGCGTTCAGCCCCTCGATATTCGAGGGGTGCAGACCGATGGAGGGCTCGTCAAGGACGTAGAGTACGCCGGTGGTCCGGTTGCGTACGGATCGGGCGAGCTGCATCCTCTGGCGTTCCCCGGTGGAAAGTGTGGAGGCGGCGCGGTCAAGGGAGAGATAGCCCAGTCCCAGGTCCATCAGACGCTTCGCTGTGGTGTCAAAGGATTCGCAGATGGACTCCGCCATGGGGCGCATGGCTTCCGGAAGGGAACCGGGCACGCCGGCCACCCACTTTATAAGCCCGGACAGCGGCA
This sequence comes from Fretibacterium sp., assembly GCA_024695065.1. Taxonomy (GTDB): domain Bacteria; phylum Synergistota; class Synergistia; order Synergistales; family Aminobacteriaceae; genus JAFUYV01. The sequence continues at coordinate 7,201 of JAILIX010000051.1, forward strand.
GGGTGCAGGCCGCGTCCAGAGAAATGCCGCGCAGTCTGGGGGCTCTGGCCGCTTCGGACAGCCGCGTGCCGCCGCAGTCGGGACAGATGTCCTCCTTCAGAAACTTCTCAACGCGCTTCATCCCCTTTTCGTCCTTCACTTTGGAGAGCGCGTTTTCCACCGTATAAATCGCGTTGAAATAGGTGAAGTCCATCTCGCCCGCAGCGCCGTTCGTCTTGTTCTGGTAGATCATGTGCTTCTTGACGGCGGGACCGCGGAAGACGATGTCCCGCTCCCTGGGCGTCAGCTCCCGGAACGGCACGTCTGTCCGGACTCCCATATCCCTGGCGATGTCCTTCATGAGGGACCACATGAGCGTCTGCCACGGAAGTACGGCCCCCTCGTCGATGGTCAGGGACTCGTCGGGAACGAGGGTGGATTCGTCCACCGTCCGGACCGTGCCGGTGCCGCCGCAGGTGCGGCAGGCTCCCTGGCTGTTGAAAGCCAGTTCCTCTGCGCCCGGCGCGTAGAAATGTGCCCCGCACTCCGGGCAAATAAGCTCCTGTTCCGCCGCCACCGCCAGCGTTGGCTCCAGATAATGACCGTTGGGGCAGCGATGGCTCGCGAGGCGCGAGAACATGAGCCGCAGGCTGTTTAAAAGCTCCGTTCCTGTTCCGAATGTGCTGCGGATGCCGGGGACGCCTGGACGCTGATGAAGCGCAAGCGCCGCGGGAACATAGAGTATTTCGTCAACCTGTGCCTTTGCGGCCTGGGTCATCCTGCGTCGGGTGTAGGTGGAAAGCGCCTCAAGATAGCGGCGGGAGCCCTCGGCGTACAGGACGCCCAGAGCAAGCGAGGATTTGCCGGAGCCGGAGACTCCGGCAATACCCACAATGCCGCCCAGGGGGATATCCACGTCGATGTTCCTGAGGTTGTGCACTCTGGCGCCGCGGACCAGAATTTTCTGCGGCCTCGGCTCGTTGTTGTTCATGTGGGCCATCCTTTTTATTGGGCATTCTCCCCCTTCACAAAGAGGAGCGGTACAGGTTCAGGATTTCTTCACGCGTTGATTTCTCCTGCTTTTCCAACAAGACGCTTTCCCAGCTCAAAGGCGTTCTCAAGGTCCTTCGGGAACTGCTCGTCCCGATGCCGGGCCTTGTCCGCTTCGTTGAACGCGCTGGCCTCATAGCGGGAATAATCAGTGAACTGGTACGTGTCGCAGGCACAGAGCGTCTCGCTGTAGCCGAGACACATCTCAAGGCCCCAGGCGTTCGTCCCGAGAATCGTCGGATAGTTTATCCGGCCCGCCATTTCCTCCGGACAGTTCATGGTGAAGATCATCGCCGTGGCTATTTTCTTTGTCAGGACAGACCTTTCGCCGGCGTTGTAGGTCATCGTCGGGAACATCAGCCGTTCCATGAAGGAGCGTACCGCCCCGGTGGGGTAACTGAAGTAGACCGGGCTGCCGATTACAATCACGTCTGCCTCCCGTGCTTTCTCCAGGGTCGGGGTGAGGGGGTCCCTGAAGGCGCAGAGACCATTGGTTTTGCCGCCCTTCAGTTTGCAGGCGAAGCAGCTTATGCAGCCCTTGAAGGCAAAATCATAGAGGTGAACCATCTCCGTCTCCGCTCCGGCTTCAGCTGCGCCCTTCATTGCGCTTTCCAGCATCTTCTGAGTGTTCCATTTTTTGCGGGGGCTGCCATTGACAAATAAGGCTTTCAACAAAATTACCTCCTTAATTTTTTTTGCTGACACACAACACATATTGAGGCTAATTTATATCAAAAGGAGAAAAATAACAAGGACTCAGTTTTGGGTGGGCTCTGGTGCGGCGGATGATTGACAGCAGAAAAGAATCACTTATTATAAAATAAGTTTTAAGATTATCTGTCTTATTTCAAAAGAGTTTTATTCCAGAAGCAGAACTGTGAGTC
>JAILIX010000077.1 GCA_024695065.1 Fretibacterium sp.
TGTCAGCAGTTCCGTGACGGGCATGGCGAGCCGGATGAGGTCTGCCCCTGCGATGGGGGCAGAAATATGATGAGCCCGCCGCTGAGGAGCAGACCGCGCAGGACGGAGACGGAGAACGCGGCAGCGGGCTTCATCAGCGCCACAAAAACGCAACACGGATTGGCCAAAGAAGATAATTCCCAGCCAAACGGCGAGGGCCACGGACGGTAAGCAGCACAGGAATACCGTGAAGTACTCGTTTCCCCGTCCGCTTCCGTTCCCCTTCCCCCTCTGAACGCTGAAAAGGACAGCCCAACTGATGCCCGTCAGGAGCCCGAGGCTGAAGATGAGGTTCCATATCGGAGCAATGACGGCGAGGGCCGCTGCACCCGCCAGGCCCTGCGACTGTCCCATCACCACCGTATCGACCACAGTGCAGATGAAGGCGAGCAGCGTGCTGCCAAAGGCTGCAGCCAGATACCTGAAATAAATTCCCCTGATATTCCCGTTCAGCAAATCCATTCCGCTCAAACCCTTCGTTTATCCTAAGAAAACGCCGAACAAGACTCCGAACTCCCCGGCCCCTTATCCGGCGGCGCCTTACGCTGCGTCTGCCCTCCGAGCAACCGTTATGTCCGACATCTTATCCGGCGTTGTGTTTTACGAAACGCAAGCCCTCCGATGAACAAAAAAATTATAACATGAAAAACAGCTCAGAACATTGAGTTCTCTTCCTCTGCCTGTGAGTCTCCACTCGTCCCGGGCATTTCCGATAGGGGCTTCCATGACGCGGAGGGCAACTGTCGGAACCTGACAGAAAGACCCTGCGCTGAGGCCGGATTATCTCTCCGGAGTTGGGGGATTGGGGTATGGCGCTTTCCTTTGGGGGCTTCCTGGGTTATACTTTAAAATGATTTGATGAATAAAGACGTGAAGTCGGCAGAAAGTCTGCAGACAGGGACCTTGTTGGCGGTGATGGTGATTGGATAAACGACGTATTGATGAGCTGGGTATCAGCTATGTAGAAAAGTTATCTTTATACGAGGAATACGCATCGCGTATACGCAACCTTATTCAGGACCTGATTGAGCGTGAAGGGGTGGAGTTCCACACTATTGAAGGCTGGGCTAAAACTCCAAGCGAGTTGCTTCGCAGCCTCAACACGATGGATGAGGACACATCTCTCCCTGTTCTGAGGGGAGAGGGGGCCTTTGCCAGTCTGGACCTGGTGACGGTGCGCGTGCTGTTGCGTTTCCCGGAGGATGTGAACCGGGTTGAAGAGGTCGTCAGAGCGGAATTCGACGTTGACGAGTCCCGTTCCGTGCCTTCAAGCGGCCTTGAGGATCCCTTCCGTTTTGGGTATCCGGCCGTCGTTTATACTCTTGCACTCTCTGAATCCAGGTCCCACCTCAGGGAATGGGAGAAGTATCAGGGGCTGAATTTCAGGCTGGAACTGCGTACCATGCTCCAGGATGCCTGGGCGGCGATTGCCCCGAAGGTCAACCTGAGCGTCGGGACGCTCTCTGAGAAGAAGCTCAAGCGTAAGCTTGTCCGCCTGGCGGCCCTCCTTGAGGAGGCCGACGAGGGGTTCCTCTCCCTGAGGGATGAGGCGCGGGGCGAGGCTTTCCTTGTCCCTCCCACGTCCCTTGCCGGCCAGACCCGTGAGGAGCCCATTGCGGTGGAACGGACCTTCACCGACGAGGAGCTGTATCAGTTCTTTCGGGGGGACCCCAGCCGGCTTAGTCACTGGAACGAGGTCGCCATTGAGGCTGGTTTCCCTCCCTTCAGCCCGGACCCCTCCTATCTTAGGGAGAGCTTTAAGCACCTTTGTCAGATTCTCCGCGCGGCGGGCATCGACACCATCTCTGAGGTGCGGGACTTCCTGGCCGAGGTGGACGAAGATGGCCGCGGGCTGCGCCAGCTCCAGGCGGTCCGCAGCGCCTACGGACAGAGGGAGAGCGCTTCCGGCGGGGCGAACTGGCGCATGGACCCCTTCTCGGCAATCTTCCTTCTGGTGCTCAACTTCCGCTGGGATGTGCTCAAGGACAAGGATCTCGTGAAGCTCAACATCAAACGCGGGTCCGACCGCATCAGCGGCATCGACTGAGCGTGCATGAAAATGGAAGGAGGCGCTGATGTGCGCTCCGTTTTGTTGTGGATGTTCGTTTCATATCTTATTGGCTCTCTGCCCACGGGCTATCTGGCTGCCCGGCTGGTTAAAGGGGTGGATATCCGGACGATTGGTTCCGGCTCCATTGGCGCGACGAATGTTCGTCGTCTGATGGGCAAGGGATGGGCGGTGTTTGTTGCGCTGGTGGATATGTTCAAGGGAGCGCTGGCGCTGCTTCTGACCGCTCATGCCGGCGTTCCGGGCAGCGGTGCGTTCCCCGGCGGGCCCTCCCTGCTTCCTGCCCTTTCTGCCTTTGCGGTGGTTGTGGGCCATAACTACCCCGTGTGGCTCAAATTTCGGGGGGGCAAGGGGGTGGCCACCACCTACGGAACGATGTTCTTCGTCTGGCCTTATCAATCCTTTGCCATTGTCCTGATGTGCGGGGCGATATGGTATGGCATTATGAACGTGACCCGCTATGTCTCGCTGGCCTCCATGCTGTCCTTGGCGGCGATGCCGGCCTTCTTTTGGATGCTGGACGCACCGGTGCCCTTCACCTGTGTGGCGGCGCTCCTGGCGGCGCTTTCCATCTTCCGTCACCGGGCGAACGTCGCCCGTCTGTTCCGCGGAGAGGAGAATGCCGTCTGAGTCCGGCCAGGGGGCACAACCCTCTTCTTCCCGGGTGCGGTGCGTGTTTGAGGAGCCGCCATTGGGAGAAAAAAGCGGCCATGGGGAACTGATTCCTTTCACCCTGGAACTGGGAGACGGCGGGGCCCCCCTGTGGGGAACTCTGCGGCGCAGCGCCCGCTCCAGGCGCATTCGGTTTATTGTGGACGAACGGGGCCTGACGGTGACGGTCCCTTTGTCCTTTCACTTCAAAAAAAATCTGTCCCCCCTTCTGGAGAAACACCTTGCCTGGATATTGCGGAGCGTGGACCGGGTTTCCCTGCGTGAGAAACAGCGTGGACGCTATCCTTTGACGTTGCCCGACCATATCGTGCTCCCGGCTCTGGGGGAGTCCTGGGCTGTTGAGCTCGTGCCGCCGGAGGATTGTCCGGCAGGGAGAGGGCTGCGCCTTTCAGCAAAAGAGCCCGTCATTCGTCTTCCTCAGAATTTCAGCCAGATGGAGGCTCTGACGGTTCTGCGGACCTGGCTGCGGTTCCGGGCCAGAGCGGCTCTTCCACCTCTTTTGCGGGACCTGGCTGCGGAGTTTGTGGGGCCCGATGCCGTGGCCCGCGTTTTCGTCAAGGAGCTGAAGAGCCGATGGGGGAGCTGCTCATCGCGTCGGAACATCAATCTGAACGCCCGTCTGCTCTTCCTGCCGCCGGACCTTGTGCGGCACGTCATGCTCCATGAGCTTTGCCATCTGGCGGAGATGAACCACAGCGCGGCCTTCTATGCCCGCCTGAATGCCATGGACCCCGAGACGGACCGCCACATCGCGGAGCTCCGCACGGCCTGGCGTCTCATCCCTGCCTGGGCGGCGGAGCCGCTGTGAGGACACAAAAACGGCCAGCCTCTGCGAATTGGCTCCATGGGCTGGCGCGTAATTCCAACGCATTTTTTTAATTTAAATATATAAACATAATAGATAAAGCAGGAGCGGTGTGGTACAATAAGTAATGCGAATCACATAGTGTCCACTCGGCCATCTGCAGATGGTCCGCCCGTGCTTATTCTATTATAGCATAATTAGGGCTGCCTAACAGGGTCGAGTGGACATAATGTGAAGTTGTCCCTTGAAGCTGAATGGAGGCAGAGATGCTATGAGTAAGCGTTTGTTCGTGTACCTATTGGCGGTATTGTTCCCCTTTGCCGGGGCTGCGTGGGCGGACGTGACCATCAATGCGACCAACTTCCCCGACGAGAATTTTCGTGTGTATGTGTCTGATACCCTGGACACAGATGGCAACGGAAGCCTGAGCGACGCGGAGATTGCGGAAGTTGAGGAAATCGACGTCGGGGGAAAAGGTATTACAGACCTGACAGGGATCGCGTTCTTTACAGCATTGGAGAGTCTGTATTGTAACAGTAATGGGCTTACCACGCTGGACGTGAGCAGCCTGACACAGCTCACGGCACTGGACTGCCACAACAATGTGCTGACAACGCTCGATGTTCCCGGACTTGATCGCTTGAGGCTTCTGCACTGCTATAACAATCTGCTAACAGAGCTGGACGTAAGCTACTGCACAAGCCTGAGGTATTTATCCTGCCGCGATAACCTCATTGAGGATTTGTATGTGAATGGCTGCACGGCGCTTGAGAGTTTGTCCTGTGGTAATAACCGCGTTGAGTATCTGGACGTGTCCGATTGTACGGCGTTAGAGACTTTAACCTGCTATAGCAACCGGATATCCATGCTGGATGTGAGCGGATGCGTCAACCTGAAGTCTCTGAACTGTAGAAACAACCAGCTGACCGCTCTTGATTTGAGCGGGGAACACCCCAAGCTGGAGACGCCCAGCCTCACTCAGACTATCTCCGGCATGGCGGAGGCCATCCTGACTACCGACGTGACGTATCCCTACCAGCTTGACCTGGACGACAACACCGGTGTCAACGTGGCGGATATCGCCCGCATCGTTTCTGTTGATGGCTA
>JAILIX010000098.1 GCA_024695065.1 Fretibacterium sp.
GTGACGCTCTTGGCCAGGTTTCTCGGCTTATCCACATCCACGCCCCGCGCCACGGCCAGATAATAGCCCAAAAGCTGAAGGGGAATGACGGCGAGGCTTGCGGCGAAGTGCCCATCCGTTTGAGGAATATAAAAGGTGAAGTCCGCGTCCTCCTTCAGGAGATCGTTGCCCCGGTGCGTGACCTGCATCAGCCATGCCCCGCGGCTCTTGACCTCCAGCATGTTGCTGGCGGTCTTCTTGTAGAGCGCCTCCTGGGTAAGGATGCCCACGACCAGCATCCCCTTCTCCACCAGGCTGATGGGGCCGTGTTTCATCTCGCCGGCGGCACAGGCCTCGGAGTGAAGGTAACTGATTTCCTTCATCTTCAGGCTCCCCTCCATCGCAACGGCGTAGTCGATGTTCCGTCCCAGGAAGAACGCGTCATTTGCCTTGACGAATTGCTCCGCCACCTGCCGGATACGCTCCTTCTCATCAAGGATATCGTCGATTTTTTTGGGAATGGTCTGGAGCTCCGCCATCAAAGCGGACTCATCCGCCAGCAGGCCGCGGACCTTTGCAAGCTGAACAGCCAGCAGGTAGCACGCCGCGAGCTGCGCGCTGTACGCCTTGGTTGTCGCCACGGCAATCTCCGGCCCGGCAAGGGTGTAGAACACGTTGTCGGCCTCACGGGCGATGGAGCTGCCCACGACATTGACAATGGCCAGCGTCCGCAAGCCGTGTTCCTTCGCCAGCCTCATGGCCGCGAGGGTATCCGCCGTCTCGCCGGACTGGCTGATGACGATGGCAAGTCCCCCTTTTCCCTTCAGCGGCAGGGTCCGGTAGCGGAACTCCGAGGCCAGCTCCATCCTCACCGGAACCTTTGCCAGGTCCTCAATGACGTACTGTCCCACGACACCGGCGTGATAGGCGGAACCGCAGGCGATGATGTAAATCTGCTCAACTTCCCTGAGCTCCTCGTCCGAAAGCTTCACAGAACTGAGGCTGATGTTGCCGTCCTCACGGAGAACGGAATGAATCGTATCCCTCACGGCTTTGGCCTGCTCGTGAATCTCCTTCATCATGAAGTGATCAAAGCCGCCCTTCTCTGCAGCCTGAGCATCCCATGTCACCTCCGAGAGCTCCTTCGTGATGGGGTTGCCGTCCTGGTCAAAGAGGCTGATTTCTCCCTTGCGGAGCCGCGCGATCTGCATATTGTCGAGGTAGTACACCTGCCGTGTGTCCTGAAGGATAGCGGAGACATCGGAAGTCAGGAAGGCCTCACCTTTTCCCTGCCCCGCGATCAGCGGATTATCCTTGCGGACGCCCCACACTTCGTCGGGATGATCTCTGAACAGAATGACGAAGCAGTAAGACCCGCGGATGCGCCTCATCGCACGGGTGAGCGCGGAGAGCGGGTCCCCGTTGTCCTCCTTGTAATACAGGTCGATGAGTTTGACGGCCGTCTCCGTGTCGGTCTGCGAGTAGAAGCTGTAGCCCTTTCCGGTCAGTTCCTCCTTGAGCTCCCGGTAGTTCTCGATGATTCCGTTGTGAATGGCGATAACCGCCTTATCATCACTCCAGAGGGGGTGAGCGTTGGTGTCCGACGGCTCCCCGTGCGTAGCCCAGCGGGTGTGCCCGATGCCGCTGGTCCCCGCCAGGGTTTTTCCGCCGTCTATCCTCCCGGACAGCACGCTGAGGCGTCCCTTGGCCTTTTCAATGCGGACTTCCTCCCCGTCGACAACCGCTAACCCCGCAGAATCGTAGCCCCGGTACTCCAACTTCGCCAGTCCGTCCAGCAGTATCGGCGCAGCCTGTCTGTTCCCTGTATAACCCAAAATCCCGCACATGGCAATGCCCTCCCCGATTTTTTTCTTTCGCTGACACTATTTTATATCAAGTGGGGCGAGTGTGGTATGATATAAAAATTAACTTGAGATGTCGAGGAGGCATTTTTTTGGCAGTCATCACCGTCGTCGGCTCTTTGAATATGGATCTTGTCATTCGCGCCTCACGCCAGCCCCGTCAGGGGGAAACCCTTCTGGGAAGGAACTTTGGCGTGACCGGTGGAGGGAAGGGCTCCAACCAGGCCCTGGCGGTCGCCCGGCTGGGGGCGGAGTCACATATGGTCGGATGTGTGGGGAAAGATGACTTTGGCCGGCGGCTGCGCAGTTTCCTGACAGAAAACGGCGTGGACTGCCGGCACATGGAGGAGCGCGGCGAAGCCGGGACGGGAGTCGGCGTCATCACAGTGACGGACGAGGGAGAGAGTTCCATCATCTTCGTTCAGGGAGCCAATGTTCTGCTGGACGAGGCAGCGCTGGAGCGCGCCAGGGATATCATTGCCGCCTCCGATGCCGTGCTTTTTCAGATGGAGATCCCCTCCGGAACCGTCGCAGCAGGACTGAAGATGGCGCGGAGCCTTGGACACAGGACCTTTCTGTCCGCAGAGCCTCCCTTCTCCCTGCCGACGGACGCGTGGGGTGACATCGACTGTCTTATCCTGAACGAGAAGGCGCTGAACTTTTACGTTGAAAAAATCCCTGCCCCTTCCTCCGGGAAGAAGCCCGCCCTCCTCTCGGACGAGGAAATCGCTCTGAGGGCCCGCCAGATATTGGACAGAGGCGTCCGCTACGTTGTGGTGACGCAGAGCGCGCGGGGCGGGATGGTGTTCTCGCAGGAGGGTTTCTTCTCCTTTGATCCCTTTAAGGTGCACGTTGTTGATAACACAGGGGCGCGGGACGCCTTCTGCGCCGGACTCTGCGTAGGACTGGCAGAGGGGATGCCCATCGTCAGGGCGGCGCGTTTTGCCTCCGCAGCAGGGGCTCTGGCCTGCACCCGCATTGGGGCCCACCCCTCGCTGCCCTGCCGGTGCGACGTGGAGAATCTCCTGGAGGAGACGGCCGGGGACTATGCCGGTTAGGGGCTTGCGCCGTCCGGGGCATTGAGGTATAATACTTACGTTTTGCGGATATAGCTCAGTTGGTAGAGCATCAGCTTCCCAAGCTGAGGGTCGCGGGTTCGAATCCCGTTGTCCGCTCCAGACAATGACAGCCCCGCCTTTCGGCGGGGCTTTTTGCCGAAAGACGGGACTTTTTTACGAAAAAGACAGCCTGCGCCCCGGGCCCGGTGCGCAGGGTTTGTTTTCATCATCCTCCCGCCTTCCATCCTACCGCTTTAAGGACGCAGGCGGGGGTATTCCGCCGTCCGGCGTCACACAGCCCTGCCCGCCGCCCTCTGGTCGAAGCCGTTGTACACGCGGGACCTGTAAATCCGGTCGTCGTAATCATACTCCGGGATGTCGCCCCACCTGCCGTCGAAATCCTCTGCACTGGTAAGACGGCCGCCGTTGGCCGCAGTCGCCGCAATGCTCCGGGCGTCCATCAGCGCCACCGCCGGCATCAGGGTCTGACCGGGGCCAGCCCCTTCGCAGTCCGGGTAAAAGCCCTCCGTATGGCGGATGGAGAGAATGTTTTCCGCCGGAGTCTCCTCCGCCCCGAAGCCGGCCCCGCGGAACGGTTCCTGAATGACCACGCCCGCGTCGGCTAAATCGGCCAGCAGGCCCTTTTTTTCAAGGTCTGCGAACACCGGCTGAGAGGACGGGCAGACGCTGAGGCAGAACTCCCCGCCGCTGCAGTTCCGGCCTTTCAGTGCATGGGCCACCTCCGCGATACTGGTGTAGCTGCCGCCCGCGCCCGCAATGACCCCCTGACGGGCCTGTAATCTGCCGTTCACAAACTTGTCACGGAGCGTAAAGGCGGGCCGCCCCTTTCCCAGCTTTGCCGCGAGTTCCTCCGTCTCAGTGAGGATTTCATCCAGGTCACCGTAAAGCTCCCCGATCTCGTAGGCGTTGGAGGGGTGAAAGGGCAGCGCGATCATTGGGTGAATATCCGACAGATCCACATAAACGCATCCGTCATAGTACGCCGTTTCCGCCGGGTTCAGCTCCCGGTAATCACTTCCGCGGCCGTGCTTTTCAAGAAATGCCTTTGTGTCCCCGTCCGTACACCAGATGGAGGAGAGGCAATCGGTCTCCGCGGACATGACATCAACGCAGCTGCGATAGTCCGTGGTCATGGAGCTGACTCCCGGACCGACGAACTCCATCACCCGGTTCCTGGCGCAGCCAATCCCGGACACCGCCCGGATAACAGCCAGCGCCACGTCCTGAGGCCCCACGTAAGGCGCAGGTCTGCCGGTCATGTAAATTGCCGTCACCCCTGGCCGGTCCACCCCGAAAGTGTCCTGAAGAAGCTGTTTCACCAGCTCGCCGCTGTTCCCCCCAAATGCCATCGTGCCCAGAGCCCCGCAGGGACTGCGGCGGCCGGAGCCAAGGATCATTTTACCGCAGCCGGCGAAATTCTCCCAGATATACTGCTGAATCACCCCGATGCCGGGCGGGACAAAGATACCGCCGTGCTTCTTCGCTGCGGAGAGTCCAAAGAGGCGGCTGTCATCATCGGCGGCGCCGGCGGCACAGGAGGAGTCCGGGCAGCCGGTCAGGAAAAAGGGAAGCGGGAACTTCGTCACGCCGGAAGCAATAGCCTTCCGAACAATGCCGACGCAGGCGTTATCGTGGGATATGGCCGCATCGAAGGCAATCTTTAAATGCTCCATATCCCCCGACCTGTTGTGGGCTTTCATGATTCGGCAGGCGATGGTCCCCTGCCGCGCGGACTCCCTCAGGCTGGATGCCCCGGTGCCGCCGCAGGCACAGGCCCCCCCGTCCTTTCCGGCGGATGAGCCCGCTGCCCTGACGGACAGCTTCTGAACTTTCTCCGCGTTGTCCTCCGGGACAATATCTTTACCATTAATAAGAAACACGCCGCAGTTATAAACCTTCATCAGGCACAGCCCCCCGCGTGATTATGATGACAAAGCGGCCCCCGGAGAAGGCTCCCCGGCGGCCGCCTCAGATTCATGCTGACTTTGCCGCGCGCGTTAAAGCAGCGCCAGCGACAGCAGATAGACCACGCAGACCGTCACAATGCCCTGAACGAACGTCACGCCCGTCTGGCACTTGTAGGCAACGTTGGTGGGCATGTCGGAGAACTGGGACACCACCCAGAAGTAGGAGTCGTTGGCGTGGGAGACGGTCATGGACCCCGCGCCGATGGCCATGATGACAAGGGCCTTGGACAGTTCGCTCGTGAAGCCCAGGGAAGGCATCAGCGGGGCCACCATCGCAGAGGTCACAATCATCGCCACGGTCGACGCCCCCATCGCGGTCTTCAGCAGCGCCGCGATGATGAAGGGCAGGAACACGCCGATGGACAGCGACAGAAGCGCTGAGGACAGCGCGTCCGCCAGCGGCAGGGTCTTCAGGACAGCGCCGAAGGAACCGCCCGCAGCCGTGATGACCAGAATGGAGGCGGAGTTCAGGACGCCGTCGCTCATCCACTTGAACGTGCTGCCCTTCTCCGAGGCGGGAATCAGTGTCATGGCCAAGAACACGCCCAGAATAAGCGCGATGACCGGGTCACCGATGAAGGCGACCAAAGCCTTGAACGTGCCCGTGCCCAGAGGATGAGACGGGAAATCCGCGATGGATTTGCAGGCAATCAGGATGATGGGCAGCAGAATGGGAGAGAAGCTGTGCTTCACGCCGGGCAGTTTGCCGTACTTCTGCGTCAGTTCCTCAACGGTGAACTCCGGGTTCGCCGGGATGTCATAGCGCTTAGCCACCGTGCTGGCGTAAATAATGCCGGCAATCGTCGCCGGGATGGAGACGCCAAGGCCCACCAGAATGACCAGCCCCAGATCGGCGTTCAGCGAGCCCGCCATGGCGATGGGGCCAGGCGTCGGCGGAACAAGGCAGTGGGTGGCGTAGAGGCCCGCGGAGAGCGCCGTGCCCATGACGGCCAGCGAGACGTTGGAGCGCGCCGCCAGCGCCCGGGAGATGGGCGACAGGATGACAAAGCCGGAGTCACAGAACACGGGGATACCCGTGATATATCCGGTGATGCCCATGGTCAGGACCGAACGGCTTTTGCCCACGAAGCCCAGGATGGTGTTTGCCATCACAAGGGCCGCGCCGGTCTTCTCAAGGATTGTGCCTATGATGGTTCCAGAGACAATGACGATGCCGATGCTTCCCAGAATGCTGCCAAAGCCGTCCTTCACCGTCTTAATGACATCCGCCATCGACATCCCGCAGGCAAGGCCCACAAGGATGGAGACGACAATCATCACCAGGAACGGATGCTGCTTGAATCTGCTGATAGCAACAATCATCGCTATCACCGCAACCGCAATTACTGTGCCCATATACAGGCCGGACATAAGAAAACCCCCTTAACGGATTTTGAAGCCTTAATTAAAAGCCTTAATAATTTGATGCCTGAAAACTGACGCTTAAATTTTACTCCTTAAACTCCAGTTTGTCCCCCGTCGAGAGGAGACAGCCAGCAGCGCCGCAGTCCTTCAGCCGCTCCCTCACCGCACTGCCGGAGCAGTGGCAGAGCGCCATCCGCTTCATGCCCATGTCCTGAAGCGCCGTCAGTGTCCGGTCAATGCGCTCTGCATTCGCCTCCATGAGGTGGGTTCCGCCCACGACGCTCAGGACCGGCAGTCCCAGCCGCTCGTGGACACTGGTCACGATGTTGAGAATCCCCGGATGGGCACAGCCGGTGATCACGGCCACGCCGGGACCTTCCTTTATAACAAGGCATATCTCGTCGCTGAAGGTGTCCGGCTTCCTGTCTGCCCCCCGGACAAAGCGCTCCGGGATGGTCTCAAAGGGAATCCGGCGTTCAAAGCTGCCCATCAGCCACGCGGTGTCATCCAGCTTCAGCATTCCATCAACAATCTGGTGTTTTATCCCCCACCCGTCGAGGTCCGCCTTATCGAACCCGGTGCCGAGGTACGTCAGCTTGCCGCCGTCCGGGAACCAGGCAAACTTTTCCTCCCAGAACCCCGGACCGGTGTAAAGCGCCTCCGGCCTGACATGCTGAAGCAATGAGGGGAAGCCCCCCGCATGATCGTAGTGCGCATGACTGATGACGGTGAACCGCGCCCGGCTGAGTCTGACGTTCAGCAGCTTCGCATTCCGCCAGGCCAGGCCCGTTGAGCCGCAGTCGAAGATAAAGGCCGTCCGCGGGGTCTCCACAAAAAGGGACAGGCCGTGTTCCACGCCCAGTGCCTTATTCTCCGACGGCGTGTTCTCCACCAGAACCGTTAATGAACAGGACATACCCAATTCGCCTCACTTTTCAGGGCATAAATTTCAACCAGACCATCAAAACCTTATATCAGAGCTTATGTTTAATGGGAGCCTCTAAAAACTCCACTTTATTATAGGGTATAATGATAGTAGCATCAAGAATAGACGGAGTGATAAGGAATGCAGATGGGGCTTTTTGATAAAGAGGATCGTTTGGAAAAACTCAGTCAGTTAGGCGACTCCCT
>JAILIX010000079.1 GCA_024695065.1 Fretibacterium sp.
CAGCGCCCCCAGGGCTTCCGCCCCGACAGCCCGCGAGGTGCTCTTCAGCGCGTGGACCTTGATGGTGGTGTTGGCAATGTCCCGTGCGCGCCAGAACTTCCCGATCTCGTCCGCATTGGCCTCCGCGTTTTCGCCATAGATCTTCAGCGTCTCAAGATAGCCTTCCTCTCCTCCGCAGTGCTTCAGGCCGGAGGCGGTGTCGATTTCCCCGATTTTCAGCAGCCAGTCCGGCAGATCCGGGGACGGTTCGGCGTCGTCGGCGTCGCTGTCTCCCTCTGTCACAAACACCTTTTCCGTCGGCAGATACCGGATCAGCATGGCCTCCAGCTTTCCGGAATCTATTGGCTTGGTCAGGTAGTCGTCGAAGCCCTCCGCCAGATACCTCTCCCGTGCGCCGGAGATGGCGTTGGCGGTCAGGCAGACGGAGGGGGTCTTCAGGTTGGGGTTGTCCGCCCCGGCCTTCAGGTTATGCAGCGTTTCAATGCCGTCCATCTCCGGCATCATGTGGTCAAGGAAGATAACGTCGTATTTTTTGCCCTTCGTCAGCTCCAGCCCCTCCCGGCCGCCGGAGGCGGTGTCGACCTGAACCTTTGTGCTCTTGAGCAGGCTCCTGAAGACCGTCAGGTTCATCGGCGTGTCGTCCACCATCAGCACCACGGCGTCCGGCGCGGTGAACTTCTCCCGGTACTTTTTCCTCTCCAGGAGCGAAGCACGCCGGGCAGCCTCATAATTGCCCAGCGCCTCCCACTTCACGACCTTCTGCCGTAGCCGGAAGGAGAAGGTGGAGCCCTCGCCGTAGACGCTTTCCACCTTCAGCGAACTTCCCATCATCTCCAGCAGCCGCTTTGTGATGTTCATGCCGAGCCCTGTCCCCTCAATGCTCCGGTTGCGCTTTTCCTCGATGCGCTCAAACTCCGAAAACAGCTTCTCAATGTCTTCGGGTTTGATGCCGATGCCGGTGTCCTTGATGGAAACGTCCAGAAAGACGCTGTCCGGGTCGTCCGGTATCCGTTCATAGCCGATATGGAAGGTGACACTGCCCTTCTCGGTGTATTTGACGGCGTTGGTGAGGATGTTGGTGATCACCTGCCTGATGCGTACATCGTCGCCGTGGAGCCGTTTGGGGATATTTTCATCGAAGTCAGGCCTGAGCAGCAGCCCCTTGTTGTCCGCCCTTGTCTGGATCATGTTGACAAGATCGTTGATCAGGGTTGACAGGTCATAATCGGCGGAGACAATTTCCATCTTTCCCGCCTCGATTTTTGAGAAGTCGAGGATATCGTTGATGAGGCCCAGCAGGGTGTTGCCCGCTGTGTGGATATTCTCGGAATACTCAATGATGTTCTGTTCGCTGCTCTCGCGCAGAATCATCTCGTTCATGCCCAGCACGGCGTTGATGGGGGTACGGATTTCGTGAGACATATTGGACAGAAACACGCTCTTGGCCTGGGAGGCATTCTCGGCTGCGGCCTTTGCCTCCCGCAGTTCCTCGCTCTCCTGAACCTGCACCCGGACGCGGACCAGATACATGGCCCCAATGGCCACCAGCAGCATCAGCAGGCCGAATACCCACACCACCAGAAGGGTAATCGCATCAATTCCCTCAGAGGCTTTTTCCTTGGGCACGAAACCTGCAATCAGATAATCCATGCCGGGAATCTCCGCTTCGAACAGCAGCAGTTCCCCGCGTTGTGTCCGGAAGGTACGGGCAGCCGCCAGCGAAACCTCCATCTCCCGTTGTATGGAGTGGTAAAAGTCCTTCATTTCCCCGCTCTGTATAAAGGCAATATCCTCAGGGGTGCTCTCCGAGAACGGGATGACGATATCCCACTCCCTGGAGACAATCAGTAATTTTCCGATGTCGTCGTAGCAGCTTATTGAAAACCGATTCGCAATGGCCTCAATCGGGTACAGACGATAGAGGATGTACTTGACGTTTTTGCCGTGAAACACCGGATAGGTGAAGAGAAGTCCCTGCACCCGGTCGAAGGTGACAGTACTTTTGCCCCGGAACGCGGTTTTTATGCCGCTGTATGTGCGCAGATAGGTACGCAGGGACAGCTGGTCCCCGTATACCGCCTGTCCGTCAGTGGCCAAAAGGCCATGCTGGATACCCTCGTCACTGAGGAGCAGCGGCATCAGCTGATCGAGCGCCTCCGGATGGGCTTCAATCTTCGAGGCGGCATAGGCGAGGGTTTTCAGTTCCGTTCCAAGGGTTTCTGCCGCCTGCCCTGCCAGCGCCTCAGCCTGCCGTTTGGTCTGATTCTCCGTATACGCGGTCAAGAGCTCGCCAACCCGTATCTGGAACATCGCTCCCACCAAAAACAGCAGCAAAACGAAGGCCAGCATGGCGAAGAGCGTCCCTTTTCCCATCAGGGACATTCGTTTATTCATAGATTTCTACTCCTTCGATAAACCAGTCCATGCCATTAAAAAGCTCCTGGTCGCTGATTCTTTCATCTTCATCACAGCGAAGCGTTCCCTGGTTGTCATAAATGACGCCGGAAAACACGTTGCAGCCGTTCATGAGCCTTTTTTTCTCCAAAGCTACGAGAAACGCCGTTTTCTCGGATACCCGGGGGGACAGCGGATAGAGCGCGACGGCCTCCTCCTCGATGCCGAGCCAGTAGCCGCTGAAAAAATTCGCCCTGCCGCTCAGATAATCTCCGAGCACCTTTCTGTAGAGAGCTTTCCAGTCGTATATCACTGCCGTCAGAAATCTGTCGGAATATTTCTCGTAGACGGCATCGTACCCTATGCTCATAAGCCCCCGCTTCTCTGCTTCCCGCACAGAATAGGGCTGATCCTCATGATAGGTGATCACATCTGCGCTCTCAGCGGCCATCAGGGCGACACTTTCCCGCTCTGCCGCCTCATCGTCCCAGCTTCCGGTGAAACGAACCATGAGCCGCGCCTTCGGATTGACGGCCCGCATCCCCATCGCGTAGGCGTTGATGCCCCGGATCGTCTCAGGATTCGGCATGGAGGCTATATAGCCAAGCACGCCTGTCTTGCTCCCAGCGCCGGCGACAATGCCGGCAAGGTACCGGGCCTGATACAAACGGGCAAAATAAACTGTGGAGTTTTTGGCTGCCCCCTCTCCGGAAATACCGAAGAACGCCACCTGCGGATATTCCCGTGCAATCCGGTCCATGTACTCCCCATACCCGAAGCTGGGGAGAAAAATGACGTTTGCGCCCTGGTCCACAAGACTCCTGACGGCGGCGGATACAGCGCTCTCGCTCTCCGCCACCCGCTCCCGCATCAAAATGCCGCAGTCGTAGACACGGCAGGCGTCCAGCAGCGCTGTGTTATGGCTTTCGTTCCAGCCCCCGTCATCCTTTGCACCGACCAGAACACAGCCGACCACAACCTGCCGTTCCGTCTCCGGCAGCCGGAAACTCCGTATCACAACCACCAGCGCGATGCAGATAAGCCCCACCAGCAGCAGCGGCAGATTATGCGTCGCCCATTCTCTGCCCCTCAATTTTCACACCCTCCACGTACCAGTCAAAGCTGTTCAGCATTTCATCGTCCGGCATGGATTCCCCCGCGTCGATGCGCAGGCAGCCCGTGTTGTCCCGGACAGGGCCGTAAAATACGTCAAACTCCAGGCCCTGCAGCCTTTCCCGGGCTGCCTGCAGCTTCGCCTTCATCTGCAGGTCAACATGACGGGATAATTCCGAGAGGCCGACAATGCCTTCTTCCATATCTATCCAGACATGGGTCCCATGGAATTTCCCCTGCAGACAGTTGAGAATCTGCCTGTGGTAATATGTTTTCCATTTCCATACGCAGGCGGTCAGGCAGGTATTGGGAAACAGACTGGCATTATCGAGATTATAACCGATGGACCATACGCCCCGCGTGTCCGCTTCTTTGAGCGGCTGGATGGAATTGGTGTGCATGGCCAGGACGTCGACAGGCCAGCTGTCCAGAAGCAGCTGGCTTGCGTCTTTTGCCGGACCGTCCTCCACCCAGGAGCCGCAGAAGGCGACATGCACCTTCGCGTCCGGACGGACGCTCCTCACCCCCAGCGTAAAGGCGTTGATGCCCCGGATGACCTCCGAAATGGGAAACGCCGCCACATATCCCAGCTCTCCGGTCTTTGTCTTCATGCCGGCCACGACGCCTGAAAGGTACCGCGCCTGATACATCCTGCCGAAAAATGAGGATAAATTGTTCCTGTGGCCGGTTCCTGAGGCATGAAGGAAATAAATGCCGGGATACTCCTCCGCGGCTTTCAGCATGGACTCGCCAAAATCATAAGAAACACCCACGATAATCCTGCAGCCTTCGTCACGCACGAGGCGGATAATCTCTTCGTAGCAGTCCTCCGATACGTTCTCACGATAGACAATCTCCAGGTTGAGTTTGTCCCTGATGGCCTCCATGGCCTCATAATGGGCCTGACAATAGCTGCGGTCCAGGCGGACCCCGGAAAGCATCACGCCAACTTTTGTAGTACTGGCGGTTACGTCCGTATCCACCGGTTCAAGCTGGATTTGAGAAATCCCCACGATGGCGGAGAAAAGGAGAAAGAACGCGATAAAGATGATTTTTCTCATAGTTCGCCTCCTCTTTCAAACGCATCTCTCATCTCAGATAATCTATCTTTTCAAAAATCTATCTTTTCAAAGCTCAAAACAAAGCTCAAAGAGTTTCCGCCCCACTCCGTACCCGAAGATAAAGGGGTGGGGGAGGGAGTGCGGCAGACCGGATGGGGAGGGGGCTAGCCATGCAGAGCCTCCTGCAAGCCGATCCAGTCCATGTTGCGGACACATTCCTCCACGGCCGCGAACTTTGCCGCCTCCTCCGCCGGAATCCGGTATTTCCTGATCTCCGAGATAAAACCGTCAATCGCGTCGATGTCGAAGCTTTCGATAAACTGTTGTATGGCCTCATACGCCTCGTTCAGATCGCTGATGGAGATCTCCGGGGCCGATGCCTGTGCTGCCTCTTCCTCCGCATACAGGGGCGACAAAAGCTCGCGAAGCCTTTGGTAATCATTCAGCAGTTTGGGGGTCAGTTCCCCGATGCGGGTAATGTCCTCCTCCGTCAGAGAGTTTCCCAGGTTCTCCAGATGCTGTGCATCCGCCGACAGCGCATTTGCCCCAACCAGCCGCGCCGAGCTCTTCAGCGCATGGACCTTGATGGTGTAGTTTTTATAGTCCTTTTCCACCAGGAACCCGCCGATCATATTGATATTCGGCTTAATGGCGCGGTAGAACTGCTTCAGGGTGTCCTTCAGGATTTCCTCATTTGAGCAGAAGCGGATCGCGTCTCCGTAGTTCAGCTCCTTTATCCCCTCATAGAAGGCCCTGAGCTCCGTCATCTCCTCCGGCGGGGTCCCTTCCTCCTCCTTCGCTCCCTCCTGAAGGAGGACCTTCTCCGCCGGGAGGTACTTTATCAGCGCTGCCTCCAGAACTGTGCCCTCGATGGGTTTGGTGAAGTAGTCCGTGAAGCCCTCCGCAAGGTATTTTTCCCGCGCGCCGGTGATGGCGTTGGCGGTCAGGCATATCACGGGCGTCTTCAGGTTGGGGTTCCCCTCATCAGACTTCAGGGAATGAAGCGTCTCGATGCCGTCCATCTCCGGCATCATATGGTCGAGGAAAATAACGTCGTATTTTTTGTCCTTCATCATTCTCAGCGATCTGCGGCCGCTCTCCGCCGTGTCGATTTGAATGCCGGTCCGCCCGAGCAGGCTTCTGAAGACCGTCAGATTCATCGGCGTGTCATCCACCACAAGGACCGCCGCCTCCGGGGCGGTGAACGTCTCCTGCGGCGGGAGCGATGTGGGGCGGGCAGCCTCATAATCGCCCAGCGCGTCCCACTTCACAACCTGCTGACGGAGCCGGAAGGAGAAGGTTGACCCCTCGCCGTAGACGCTCTCCACCTTCAGTGAGGTCCCCATCATTTCCAGCAGGCACTGAGTGATGTTCATGCCAAGACCTGTGCCCTCGATGTTGCGGTTGCGCTTCTCCTCGATGCGCTCAAACTTTGAGAACAGCTTCTCAATGTCTTCGGACCGGATGCCGATGCCGGTGTCGCGGATGGAGAAGTCCAGGAACACGTCGTCCGGGGCGTCCGGAATCTTTTCGCAGCCAAGGCGGAAGGTGACGCTGCCCTTCTCGGTGTACTTCACGGCGTTGGTGAGGAGGTTCGTGACCATCTGTTTGATGCGCACCTCGTCGCCATGAAGCAGTCTGGGGATTTCGGGGTCAAACTCAAGCTTCAGCTGCAGGCCCTTGTCCTCTGCCCTTGCCCGGATTATGCTGACAAGACTGCTGATAAGGGACGACAGGTCATAGTCGACAGGGATGATCTCCATATTCCCCGCCTCAATTCTGGAAAAGTCGAGGATGTTGTTGACCAGACCCAGCAGGGTGTTCCCTGCCCTGCGGATGTTCTCGGAATACTCAATCACGTTTGTATCGCTGCTTTCCCGCAGAACCATCTCATTCATGCCCAGCACCACGTTGATGGGGGTACGGATCTCGTGGGACATGTTTGACAGGAACGCGGATTTTGCCCTGTTCGCCGCGGATGCGAGCTCGGATTCCCGGCGCAGCATAATGTTGATCGCCTGTCTGTATTCCTCCATCTCGTTGCTGACCACGAAGGTGTGAAGCAGACTGGACCCGAGCATATATCCGATGGTATACAGCGGAAGGAAGGGATATTGCAGCTGGACGAGCAGAAGGACTGCCACGACCAGTCCAAAAAGACAGATCGTGCTGTATCTTTTTTTCAACGCTCCCTCCGTTCGCCGCGTGGCTCTGGCTGTGTAGGCGGAAGTCAGCAGGAGCAGCAGAATCTGGAACAGAAGCTGCAAATGTCTGGCGGGACAGGCATGATAGGCCCCGGTTTCATCAAACCAGAACAGAACCGGCGTAAAGCAGTTGATGACGGTGACGGCCACAACCATCGCAAAGAACAAACGCCCCGCACGGGAAAGGAAGCGGCTGAAGGTGTTGTCCCCGCCCAGATATGCCACCACATACTGAGTCCACAGCAGCACTCCCACGGCCATCGCGACGTAATATACCACGGTATCCACAAAAAGCAGGGCGGTCAGGTGCAGACTGTCAAGGAAGCCCCACAGTATATCGGTGATATAATACGACATGACGCCGTATAAAAACTTTCTGTATATCTCTATGCCAGGGAATTTCTGGCTGTCGCCCCTGCGAAAAAGAATGTCGTAATTCTCGATGATGAGAACCACCGTGGCAAGCAGCCCAACTAATGCATACCAGAACATAACGCCCATATTGTCTCAGTCCTTGTCCTTATTTGCACAGCGCGGAGACGCTGTCCCAGTCAAAACTGCCTGCCGCCCGGCGAATCTGTTCCACGCGCTCCCGCTCACTCTCCGGTATGCGGAAGCCGTCCAGATACTCCAGCGCGTAGGTCATGCTGTCAGCATCCAGGCTTGAGGCAAACTCCCTGATGGAATTATACGCCTCGCGCAGTTCGTCCTCTGAAATGAGCGGAAGGTCCTCTCCGCTGTGCTGCTCCTTTTCTGATGCGTAAAGCGGCGAGAGAGCCGCGCCCAGAGCGCGGCAGCGCTCCAGCAGACCCTCCAGCTCCGCGTCCAGAGCGGCCTCATTCCCCGCCTTGCCCGCAAGCTCCAGCTTCTCTGCCAGCGCCCCCAGAGACTCCGCCCCGACGGCCCGCGAGGTGCTCTTCAGCGCGTGGACCTTGA
>JAILIX010000088.1 GCA_024695065.1 Fretibacterium sp.
CTACCTGCACGACCAGATCAAGCTGAAGGTTGAGGGCGCGCCCATCGAGATCGCTATCCCCGAGGACGGCACGGGCTTTGAGACGGCCTCCATGTCCATCCTGAAGGGCGGTCCCGATCCTCTGAACGCCAAGAAGCTCTATGACTGGGTGCTGGGCCAGAAGGCCATGGACATCATCGCGAAGTGGTACGTTATCCCGCTGTCCAAGCTGGCCTCGCCGGTGAAGACGGGCTTCTCCCTGGAGAAGATGAACCTTGTGAACCAGGACGACAAGTGGGACGCCGAGAACAAGGAGCGTCTGCTTAAGCGCTGGAACGATGAGATCACCACGGCCCCGGAGAAGTAACCGCTTCATAAACGGACTGGAAACACACAGCAGCCTCCCCGCAAGGGGAGGCTTTTTTCTGCGGCAGGGAATCTGGCGCGTGCCGCCTGCAGTTCCATTTCAGAGGAAAGTGAATGTTATAATGTCCTGCAGAAAGAGGCCCCGGGGAAGGCAATGCCCCTCATCCGGGGGAGAATAAAAAAATTTCGGAGGCAGTATGGAGACAAGGACATCATTATCGGAGGAAGCGTCCGTGAGCGGCGCGGGGGAGAACGACGCGCTGTCGCTTTCCCATGAGCAGTGGCGGGCTCGTCTGGAGGCGTGGGGCGAGCCGCGGTTCCGCGCGGACCAGATCTGCCAGTGGATATACGGCCGCAGGGTGTTTGACTATCATGAGATGAGCAACCTGTCCAAGGCCCTGAGGGAACGCCTGTGCGGGGAAGTCCTGATGACGCTCCCCATTCAGATACAGGAGCGTGACTCCAGTGACGGCACGAGGAAGTTCCTCTGGCAGATGGCGGATGGAGCACGGGTGGAGTCCGTTTTGCTGGACCACGGCGGACACAGGACGGCCTGTATCTCCACCCAGGTGGGCTGCCCGCTGAAATGCGCCTTCTGCGCAACGGGGGCTCTGGGCTTCACACGCAACCTGACCGTGGGGGAGATCCTGGGGCAGTTCCTGATGATGGAGCGGCGCTGTCCGGACAGGGGAGGTCAGGAGGGCATCAACAACATCGTCTTCATGGGGATGGGAGAGCCGCTGCTGAACGAGGACAACGTGCTGGAGGCCATCCGCCGCCTCAACCATCCGAAAATGCGGAACCTCGGCGCCCGGCACATCACCATATCCACCTCCGGCATCGTTCCGGGCATTGAGGACCTGGCGGACTTCGAGATCCCCATCCGTCTCTCCGTCTCCCTCCACGCCCCCTCCGACGAGCTTCGCTCAAAGCTCATGCCCGTGAACCGGAAATACCCGCTGACGAAGCTGGTGGAGGCGCTGCGGTTTTACCGGAAGCGCACGGGGGAACGTATTACCATTGAGTACGTTTTAATCGACGGGGTCAACGACAACCCGCAGCTGGCCTATGAGATGGCAGCGCTCCTCGATGGGCTGGAGCCCTACGTCAACCTGATCCCCTACAACCCCGCTCCCGACGGGCCGGCGGAGTTTCGCCGTTCGGATGACAGGAGGATAAAGGCGTTCTGCGCCGCGCTGACCGCGCTGCACATTGAGTTTGAAGTGCGCCGCGAGCGGGGGGCGGACATTCTGGCGGCCTGCGGCCAGCTTGCGGCGAGGGTGAAATCCCACGTTTAATCTTTGCCTGAGTCCTTGACACGGGGGGCTTTGTTTTGCTAAGATACCTTGCGTGTGTTTGTGCACGGGAGGTATTTTTATGCCCTTAAATGAGTTGGCCGTCCCGGAGAGGGTAATCGGGGAGAAAGAGGTCCTCAAGGCACTGGAACGGGGAACACTCCGGAAGCTCTTTGTGGCGATGGATTCTGACCCGGCACGGCTGAATCCCATTCTCAGAAAGGCGGAGGCCGCTGGGGTGGAGATTGAAAAGACCGATTCCCGCGTTGTTCTGGGAAGGGCCTGTGCGATAGACAGATCGGCGATGGCTGCGGGACTTTTGGGTCCTGTCTGTGCCCGGGAGGGTATGACAGCCCGCTGACCCTATAGATTGGAACTATTTTTTATTTGTTTGAGGAGGAGATTCTGTGCCAACCATTAATCAGCTTGTCCGTTTCGGACGGGAGGAGAAGAAGACCAAGAGCAATTCGCCGGCGCTGCAGGCAAACCCTGCCCGCCGCGGGGTGTGCACCCGCGTGTACACCATCACCCCCAAGAAGCCGAACTCCGCTCTGCGTAAGGTCGCGCGTGTGCGTCTGACCAACGGCATCGAGGTAACGTCCTATATCCCCGGCATTGGCCATAACCTTCAGGAGCACTCCGTGGTGCTTGTGCGCGGAGGCCGCGTCAAGGACCTTCCCGGCGTCCGCTATCACATCATCCGCGGAACGCTGGACTGCGGCGGTGTGGAGAACAGGAAGCGCAGCCGTTCCAAGTACGGTGCGCGCAGGCCGAAGGCCAATTAGGGAGGGATAGTTCATGCCGCGTAAGGGTCATATTAAGAAGCGCGAGGCGGAGCCGGATATCCGCTTTGGAAATAAGGCTGCAGCCCGTTTTATCAGCAGTCTGATGTTGGGCGGCAAGCGGAGCGTGGCTGAGAGGATTTTTTACGGCGCTCTGGACAGCGCCGCGGAGAAACTGGGGTGCGAGCCCTTTGAGGTCTTTGAGAAGGCCATGAGCAACGTGACGCCCCAGATTGAGGTGCGGCCGCGCCGCGTGGGCGGAGCCACCTATCAGGTTCCGGTGGAGGTGACGCCGGAGAGGGGAGTGCAGCTCTCCATCCGCTGGATTGTCTCCTTCGCGCGGGCCAAGAAGGGAATGCCCATGGCGGACCGTCTGATGCACGAGCTGATGGATGCCTACAAGAACGAGGGCAGTTCCATCAAAAAGCGCGATGACACCCACAGGATGGCCGAGGCGAACCGTGCCTTTGCTCATTACCGCTGGTAATTCAGATTAAATTTTTGTTAAGCAGGTGCGTTTTTTGGATATTACGAAACTCAGAAACATAGGAATAGCCGCTCACATTGACGCCGGCAAGACGACGACGAGTGAACGCATCCTCTATTACACAGGGAGCAACTACAAGGTGGGTGAGGTCCATGAGGGCACGGCCACCATGGACTGGATGGAGCAGGAGCGGGAGCGCGGCATTACCATCACTTCCGCTGCTACGACGTGCCTGTGGAAGGGGCACACCATCAACCTGATTGATACGCCCGGCCACGTGGATTTTACCGTTGAGGTGGAACGTTCCATGCGTGTTCTGGACGGAGCCGGTGCGGTGGTCTGCGCCGTGGGCGGCGTGGAGCCCCAGTCGGAGACGGTCTGGCGCCAGGCGGACAAGTATCATGTTCCCCGTATTGCCTTTGTGAATAAGATGGACCGAATCGGCGCGGACTTCAGCGCCGTGGTCTCCCAGATGCGCGAGCGCCTGGGGGCCTGTGCCGTTCCCCTTCAGATGCCCATTGGCGCGGAGGACGATTTCGCCGGTGTGGTGGACCTCATCGACCAGAAGGCGCTGTTCTTCAGCGGCGTGCTGGGACAGGCCCCCAGGGAGGGCACGATTCCGGCGGAGATGGCCATGGACGCCAAGGCCGGGCGCGAGGCTATCGTTGAGGCCCTTTCGGACTTCAACGATGACATCATGACGCTCTTCCTCAACGAGCAGGAGGTCAGCTCCGAGCTGATCCGCAAGACCATCCGTGAGGCCACCATCGGCCTTAAGATGGTGCCTGTGCTCTGTGGGTCTGCCTTCAAGAACAAGTGCGTTGAGCCGCTTCTGGACGCGGTGGTGGAGTATCTTCCCAGTCCCATTGACCTGCCGCCCATCAAGGGTGTCTCTCCCACCAATCCCGACGTGGCGGAGGAGCGCCACAGCAACCCTGACGAGCCCTTCACGGCCCTAGCCTTCAAGGTGGCTGTTGACCCGTTCCTGGGCAAGCTCTTCTTCCTGCGGGTGTACTCCGGCAAGCTGGAGAAGGGGAACACGGTCTACAATCCCACATCGGGCCAGAGGGAGCGCATTGGCCGCATTATGCGCATGCACTCCAACAAGCGTGAGGATATCGACGCCATGGAGGCGGGCATGATTGTGGCCGTCCCCAGCCTGAAGGGCACGAAGACGGGCGACACGCTCTGCGACGAGAGCCAGCCCATCGTCCTTGAGAGCCTGGAGTTCCCGGAACCCGTCATTTCCCTGGCGGTGGAGCCCGCGACTCAGGCGGACAAGATCAAGCTGAGCAAGGGGCTTATCGCGCTGTCCGACGAGGATCCGACCTTCAAGGTCCGCACGGACGAGGAGAGCGGCCAGACGGTCATCTCCGGCATGGGCGAGCTTCACCTTGAGATTATCGTGGACCGCCTGAAGAGGGAGTTCGGCGTGGACGTCAAGGTGGGCAACCCCCAGGTGGCCTACCGCGAGGCAATCCAGAAGCCGTCCAGGGCGGAGGGCAAGTACATCCGTCAGAGCGGCGGCCGGGGCCAGTACGGTCACGTCGTGTTCGAGATGGAGCCGCTGCCTGACGGCAAGGGCTTCGAGTTTGAGGACAAGAT
>JAILIX010000096.1 GCA_024695065.1 Fretibacterium sp.
CCGCGGCCGCACCATCGGCGAGTTTGTGGCGGGCGTGCTGATCGTTCCGGCGCTGGGGAGCTTCACGTGGTTTGCCATTTTCGGCGGGTCCGCGCTGCACCTTCAGCTTGTGCAGGGCATTGATATCGCCGCACAGGTGACAAAGGATATCTCCGTAGGCGTGTTTGAGCTGTATAAGTACTACCCGCTGGGGCAGATTATGTCCCTGGCCATGCTGGTGCTGATCACGACGTTCTTCGTCACGTCGGCAAACTCGGCAACCTTCGTGCTGTCGATGTACTCCAACTACGGCGACCTGAACCCCTCGAAGTCCAAGATGGGCGTGTGGGGAATTCTGATGGCCGCTCTGGCTGTGGTGCTGCTGATGACGGGCGGACTTCAGAACCTCCAGACGGTCTCCCTGACCGCTGCGCCGCCCTTCGCGATCATCATGGTCTGCTCCTGCGTTTCCCTCTGGAAATCCCTCTGCCGGGACGAGCTTGAGGGGAAGCTGTAACGGAATCCCACGGGCGGAAGCATCGCCCATGATATGATTTCAGCAAGCGGGAATCGAAGCAGGGGGGCTGGGCTCCCCTGCTTTTTTGGAAAACAGAGAGGCTCTTTCGCAAGTAAGGGAGGAGATTCATCATGGAACCCCTGCTGCTTCTTTTTACCCACGAGCTGCCCTGCTGGGACGAGGAGACTGTCCTTCTCGCCGGAGAGAACCCCGGCGGGCTGAGGGTGCTGACGGAGAGGGGGGATTTAATGCCTCTGGCCTCCGGGTACGTTCTGACGCCCCGGGGCGTCCGCACGCGGGAGCGCGTGTCCCTTGAGATTGGAGTCCCCGCGCCCTCTGCCGGGGAAGTGCTGATTGACACGGCCCGGGCCCGTGAGGCACTGGAGCTCAACCGCATGACCCAGCTCATCGACCGGGCCTTCGTGACGGACTGGGGAATCAAGGAGACAACCGTCCGCGAAACCTTTCCTGTGACCCCCTGTCTGCCGGACAACGAATACTTCAGGATCGAGGGGGGAAAAATACGGGCCGTCTGGCCGGAGGCTCCCCTCGTGAAGTCTTTTGTCCAGGCTTTTCCGCACTGGAATTTTGAAGCGCGGAAACTCCCCGCCCCGGGCCAGAGGGGCCTTGACCGCTGGGCAGAAGCGAACCGCGCACCCAGAGGGACCCTGACTGTCGACCTTGTGCTGCGGAGCCGCGCCGACTTTAATCATTACCGAAAATTTGACCCGGTGGAGGGCGACGTCTTTAAATTCGTCGACGTTGACCCCCTCTTCGTCCAGAAGGTCCCTGCCGGAGAGCCGGAATCGCTTCTGCCCTTCATCGGGAAGTTCCACATCTTCCTGATGGAACAGCGGCGGGTCTACATCCCCGGCTGGTTCGACTTTGACCACTCCGACCAGGAGGACTGGACCATGCTCTGCCTCGTCACGGACACGGAGGCGCAGCTGGACAGCCTGACATCCGTCATCCGGTGCTGGGGGCACGACCTCATCGACCCGGCGAACCCGCTGTACCTCATCGGCACGAGCATTGAGCGCATGAGGAACCAGAAGGAGCAGAAGCGCACAATCTACGACTGGTTCCAGGAGGAAACGGTCCGTATTCTCCGCCCCGACGCGCCGGATGGAGAATAAAACCTGATCCGGACCGGACGGCTGCGTTCCCGGGAAAATACGGGAACAGAAAACACGGGAGCCCCTGAGGGGCCCCCGCTCGTTTTTATCACCAGGAGCCGTGTCCGGCTGTCATACCTCCCCGGCCAGCACCCGCCGGCAGAGCCCGTCCACATCGGCCCGAAGCATCTCCTGAGTCCGGGGAAGCTGCGGACAGCAGGCCACGGCCCAGGAGATTCCGGGAAACTCGTCCTGAGGAGCGGATATGCAGGGTGCGCCCACCCGTCCGGCGAAGGCCGCGACCTTGGGGTCGTAGGGCAGAACGGCGAGAGGAACCCTGTAGAGGGCACAGAGCACCGCAAAGTGAAGTCTCATCCCCAGCGCCGCCGCTGCCCCGGACCAGAGCGAGGCGATATCCTCCATTCCCTTTGCAAGGACAACCCGGGAAATCCGGATTCCTCCCCCCTGCCGCACCTGTTCCATCAGTGCCAGGTCCTCCCCGGAGAGCGCCACACCGATGACCTCCCCCCTGAAAGCGTTGGCGCAGGGCGCAGCCAGAGCCAGAAACCCCGCCATCTCATCATTGGAGACAGGCCGAAGATTGAGCAGAAGTTTCCCCGTCTTCTCCCCTGCCCCGGAGGCAGCCGGCATCGAAAGGGTCAGGGCCAGGTCCTCTCCCCGGATGGCCCTGAGCCCAAGGCGCCCGGCCCACCGCATCGAGGGTTCGTCCCGGACGTGGAGCACACTGCATGAGGATAAGGCCCCCCGGGCCAGCCAGCGCGCCGCACGGGTCCTGAGAGGCCCGATGGACTGCCCCAGAGCCCATGGACGTGCCCCGCAGAGGCGGGCCAGCCGCACCAGTCCCCAGTACCACAGGCAGGAACGCAGGCTCGTACTGTCCTGAAAAAGCCCTCCCCCGCCCAGAAGCAGCGTCTCGCTCCCGGAGAGAGCCCGCCGCACCTCACTCAGGCTCCAGCGTGAGACCGCCGCAACGGAGCAGTCCCGCGCCGTGCCCTCCGGGTCATTGGAGAGGACGACCACAGCGTCCCGCGGCACACCGCAGCGCTCAAGGCATTCCAGAGAAGCCCGGAGCAGAAGTTCATCCCCAAGGTTGCCGAAGCCGTAGTAGCCCGCCAGGGCCACACGCCAGCGCCGGGATTTTCTGCCGTCCCTCATTCCCACAGGAAATGCGCCCTTCTGAGCAGCGGAAGCAGAAACCAGCGCACAGCCGCAACAAGAATCAGCCCCACCAGCAGCCCCGTCCACAGCCCGTTGAACTCCCGAAGCAGGATGAGGGAGAGGTGGGTGTGGAAGTGGCAGAAGCTGTTGATGACAGAGGAGAAGCCAAGGGAAACGCCAATGCGGAGAACCTCCCGGTACCGTGCCCAGAGCCCGTTTTTAACAAGGAAGCCCAGGAGCAGCAGGCAGGGATACCCCAGAAAGACTTCCTTGCTGCGGGGACGGGCGATAAGCCAGCGTTCCAGCGCCCCGCGGAGCCGGGCCTCAAAACCGGGGGTGAGGGGGCTGGCCATGCCAAAACTGACATTCCCGCTGCGGACGGCAACGAGCAGCAGCCCGGCCAGCAGCACGCCGCAGAGCATCAGTTCCCCCCACAGGGGCGGACGAGACAGGATGTCCTCCAGCGATTCCGGATGAATGCGCCGCCTCAGGTCATGCAGCAGCACAAGGAGGGGCGGGAGCATGAGGGTCAGTTTCACGCCGGAGAAGGTCTGAAGTCTCTGCATATAGGCAGGGACGCTGAAAAAGGCGGCCACGGCCAGCCCCCCGGCCAGCGCGGTCAGCACAGCCCCCCCCAGCCGGCTCAGGAAGGAACGCCCCCCCTCGTAATCCATCGCCATCAGGGACGCCTCCGTGGCGATCATGGGGGCCGCCAGAGCCCCGGCCAGCCGCGCCGCAGCAGGGACCTTCAGGATCAGGAAGGCCAGCGCGGCGGAGCCCCCCAGAAGCCCCGCGGCAAGAGCAGGTGAAAGCCCGTCCCCACACGTCCGGCTCCCCGGTGCGCCCGCCATGCGGACCCCACAGCGCCACAGCATCAGCAGAAGCACGGCGGAAAGGGCCCAGGCGGGAAGCAGACGGAATCCCCATGTCCCGTCCCGAAAAACAGGCCGGGGCCATCCCAGGGCAAAATTCTGATTCCTCAGCCCCTGGGCCAGGGCAGAAATTTCTTCCTCATAGCTCTGGAAAGAGAAGCCTCCCGTGTTCTGCGGGGAGGCACGCAAAAGCAGAAGCCGGACGGAGCGCTCCACAGCAGCCCGGATCAGACGCTCCCGCAGGGCACTTCGGGTGATGTTCCGCGCCATCATTTCCTCGTTGGTGACGCTGTGCAGGGGCAGGAGCAAGGGAGCAGCCCGCTGATTCAGGGCCGGAGCCCCCAGCTGGCGCGAGAACTCCACCTGCGCGAGAGGCAGTGTCAGTTCCCTGGACACATCGGCAAGAACACTGACGTCCGGGTATCCCGAAACCACCTCACCGGCGGGGGCAAACACGGCTACGGGATAAGCGGCCGACACCCGGCGCAGCATCTCCGCGACGCCGGACGTCATCCAGCCAAGGGACTGGGCGGGACGATAGAAAACAGGCAGACCGAGCTTCTTCGCGATCTCCAGCCCATCGATATCCGGCAGTATCCCGATGTTCTTAAGCATATTGACAGACACGGGCAGAAAGATCTTCCCCGCCCCGTCCTTCCCCGTGAGACGCAGGGGCAGCCACTCCGAAAGGTACGCGGCCGCCTGAGGGGAAATCCGGGAAAGCTGCTGAGCAGGCAAAAGTGAGATGAGGGTCCCCCTCTCTCCGCCGGGCCCCGGGTTCACCGGCTCCAGCCTGGCCCATCCCATTCCCAAAAAGACATCGTCCCCCGTCAGCTCGCTTACCATCAGACCACACAGGCCGCGCTCCTTCAGGCGGGACAGCGCCTCCTCCACGCTCAGCCCGGCCCCCTGCGCCATGGGCAGTATCTCCCGGTAATCGGCGAGGACAGCCACCGTCCGGTCCGTACGCTCCAGACGCCAGCGGGGCAGAAGTCCCCACACGGAGCAAACGGCGACAGCCAGCAGCCCCACCCAAAAGAAACACGACGAAAGACGACGTGACATTCTGAACCCGTCCCTTCATAAAGCATTTCTGTCAGCTTCTGTCGTTGGCCGCCCAGTCGCCTGCATGGAAATATCGGACAGATGTTTTCAGGGAATTTCACGTCCGCAGTCTCACGCCAAGCCCTGCCAGGCCTTGCCATATCAGGAAAAATTATATCAGTTTACGCCTCACCGGCCAAGGCGCGCCGATAACTCTCATCAGGCTGTTCATGGCGCGTGGCGGACAATACAAATGTCCTGCTGAAACTGGAAATGCCTGTCTGCATGACAACACGAAGGGACACATCCCGGCTTTTCAGCACAGAACAGAGCGGGCGCAGCGCCTGCCTCACACCGCCGGACAGGGGCAGGTTTCCGGGACTGTCCGGCACCGGCGGCGGACGGCCTGCTCCTTTATTCATTCCTCAGCCTCAGGCCCCTTAAAAAAGTTCTGCTTTTCCACTGAAAGCAGCGTCCGCGTGGACAGAAAGGGAAGAAAGGGAAACGTCAGGAACTGGCCGCAATCATCCCCGGCAGTCCGCAGGCAAATAAAAAAACCGGGAGAGCCCTTCTCCCGGCTTTGAATCTTCCCGCCGGCCGCCGATAAAAAAACCGCAGCCCGGGGATATTGTAATTTTAGATTAACTTCACCGTAAATTATCCGTACGTCCGCAGCGAAATCAACGTCATCCCCCTGCAGAGGAAGCCAAAGGGGAAGGAATTGTCAACGCCGGCGGGCCTTCTTCCGTGGCTGGCCGCGTTTTTCACGCGCCGGGGCAGCCGGCGCAGCAGTTGTCCCTGCGGAGACCTTTGGTTTTACCCTTTCAAGAGACCTGCGCACATTTTTCTTCGCAGGCTCCGCCACGGCGACAGCCGCAGAGCCGCTGATGGCCCGCTTTGCTGTTTTCTCCCCGGCTGCAGAGCTTCGGATTTTTGGCCCCTCAGCCGCGGCAGTCCGGGAAGTTTTTGCAGCCCGCCTGCTTATTTTCGTATCTTTTGAATCAGCAGCCGCGGCAACAGCCGTTCGGGGGGGTCTGGCGGTCTGTACAGACGTTTTTTTCCTGGCAGCTGTGCTTTGAACTTTGGAACTCTCAGCGGCGGCAGCTTTCGCGGAGGTTTTGGCCGCCGGCCTGCCTGTTGTCGTTTTTTCTGCCCGCTCCGAAGTTTTTTGCGGGACCTCGGGGAAAGAGATATCCACCAGCGCCAACAGTTCCACAAGGGAGATGTCAAGCAAAGAAGCCGTGTTGATGAGCTGTTTCAGCGTCGGGTCAAAAGTTGAGCTGTCTTTTAACCAAAGAGCAAGGACAGGTTCGTTGACAGAAATACGCCTTGCAAGGTTCGCCTGCGAAATGCCCTGCTTTTTGAGGAAAGACTTCAGTTGCCGGACTATCGAATTCGCATTATACATAAGGTACGCTCCCATCCTGGGTGTGATAAAAAATATTATAAAAAAACAGTTTAAAATCGTCAATAACCCTCTGCTTTTTACATGACATAATAAATTATAGACAAATAAATTATAAAAGAAATTTTCTGCGTGATTTTATGCCAGGGATGGAACGGAGACACGGACATATCCGTGCCCCAAAGCCCGGGACGGCACAATTTCGGCCCCAGGCGGACTTTGTCAAAACGATGAGGGCCGCTTTATGTTATAATGATATTTGAGGGGATACGAGCTCATGACTCGGATCAATGTTCAGGGCAGCAAAGTGTTTTTTTCTGTTTCTTCCCCGGTTTTTTTCCGATGGATGAATCTTCCTGAAGTCAGGCAGAAGATTGGATATTCCCCGTCCGCAGCGGCAGTCCATCTGCAAAGACAACATTGTTCCCGCTGAAAAGCCGCTCATCGGCGCTGCCGTGGAAAATTTACAGTCCCTGACGATTGCCGGCTGTGACGTCCCGGCTCAGATGCCGCTGAACACGCAGAAATTGACGGAGTTCTGATTGATTCCACTGTGTTGTTCCTTTGCTTATAAAGCTGCGGAGGAAGCTCCGGCTTCTTTTGCGTACATTTTCAGGAAAACTGTTTTTTCTGCCTGACGCATCCCGCGAACTCCGGATTTCAGCCAGCGGATGAACACCGGTTTTCTGCGGAAAACACTGAAAAGGAATGTCAGACAGGATGAAAGGAGCCTGTATATATTTCATTTTGAAAATACGAAAGGAGAATGCTAATGACAAGAGATATGAGCTACCTGAAGGATTGTCCCATTGCCGTTCTGGGTGGGGGTGCCGTGGGGAAAACCTGCGCTGCTGACTGCAAACTGGCCGGAAGAGAGGTCCGCCTTTATTCCCGGCACAAAAGATCCCTCGAAGGGGTCAGTCTGGCCGGAATTCTTCTGGATGGCGTTCAGCATAACCTTTTCGGTTTTGAACGCTCCGGCAGAGCCCATTTTGACATTATCACCACCGATATGGAAAAGGCCGTCAGAGGCGCGGGCATCATCGTCATCGGCGTTCCCGCACATGCGCATGAGTATTATCTCAAGACCCTGGTTCCGCTTCTTGAGGACGGGCAGGTGGTCCATATTTTTGCCGACAACTACGCAAGCCTTCTGCTCCGCAAGTACATGCGAGAAATGGGATGCATCAAAAATGTGATTATTGGCGGATGGAGCTCAACACCCTTTGGAACCCGCGTGCAGAAGATCGGCAGTTTCACACTGCCTCACGTCTCTGTAAAGTACAGGGCAATCACTCTCCGCGGTGCCACTCAGCCCATGACGGATATTGACGCCTTTATGGAATCTGCCAAATATCTGCCCTGCATGGACTCTGTGACGCAGGGAAATGGCCCCGAAAAAGGGGATACCATGCTGGATATCGGATTTTCAAACGTCAACCCGGTCATTCACGTTCCAGCCTCGCTTCTGGGCGTCTCCAGCATGGAAAACTGGACATTGATCTACGGCAAAGAGCCGGAAACTTATTCCATGTACTCTCACGGTCTCTGCCCTTCCATCGCCCGCGTGCAGTATCAGTTCTACATGGAAGAGCAGGCCATTGCCGAAGCGATCGGTATTGATATCCCCACCTATGAGTATGAGATGTTTTTTTCCCGCCGCTCAATCCTGACCCAGGAATATATGGGGCTGGATGACAACGGAAAGGACAATGTGGTCTTCCCTCTGGATAAGCCCTCCGATGAAGGCAATGCCGGGCCCAATAACATCCATCACCGGTATTTTACGGAAGATATCCCGGTCGGCTGCAAAATATACCACGATCTCGGCGTGAAATACGGCGTACCCACGCCCATCATCGACGCCATGATTACCCTCGGCGGAGCCATACACGAGAAAAACTTCTTCGAAGAAACCCGGTACACCCTGGATTATCTGGGCATCGGCAAGATGGACAGAGAGCAGCTCCTGAAGTATCTGTATACCGGAGCGCTGCCCGCATAAAATGAAACAGCAGTCCCCCCTCACGGGGGGCTGCCCTGGGTTCCGCAAAACAGCAGGAGAAGCCCTGGGTTCTCCTGCACATATTTTTTTCAGAAAGCAGTCTTTTCTGCCTGAGGGGCGCTGTTGCCCCTGGACGCCGGGCCGGCCTTTGTTATGGAGCGACAGCAGGCAGCCTGAACATGGGCTGACTTACGCCCTGCCATGACCACCGCCAGCTCTGCCCAACACCGCGGCCCCCACCAGGAAAACGACAAAACTGACGACCATTTTTATTCCTCTGGCGCACTGCGAGGAGTTTCGCTTCCCCGTCTTGCACCAAACGGCGAAGTGCTCGCAGTTATTGAAGAGGAGGTTATAATCTCCGCAGCCCAGTTTGCTCCGCGCCCTGCTCACGGTTTCCTCGCCTGAGTAGATGCAGGAATGATTCGTGGGCTTGAACCGGCAGACGGAAAATTCACTTGCTCCCTGCAAAAAATCCCCGAGCGGGGTTTCACGGACAACACCGCTGAAATCATGTCCCTCTTCATCTGTGTAGTGGACAACGCTTGCCTGGTCGGAGGAGGGATTCCAGACGTAGATGCCATAGTGATCATACACACCCCACCACCGGCTGACTCTGATTACGCTGCCGTGAAGTCTGGATGTATTCATAGCCTCGTGTCCGCTGATTTTGCTCATTTTTTCCTCCTCTGCCCTCTCCGGCATCGGATAACGTAAGGTTATCCCTTTCTGAAGCCCCTTGCAGGAAATGCTTCCCTGACAGACAAATAGGACAGTTACTGACCGGCTCTGTGTTTGTCCTCCCAAAGCTCATCTGAGGCTTCTGCCGTGGTCTGCGGCGATTCTGCTCCGCCTGCTTTCCTCCAGATAACGAAGTGTTCGCAGTCGTTGGAGAGGAACCCAAGTTCTTCAACGTCCGGACGAATACTGGAAGGACGCAGGTGACTGACATTGCCAAAGGAGAAGCCCCACATCCCCTGCAAAAAATCCTCCTGTGAGCTTTCAAGGACGACACTCCGTAAATCGCAGATATCGTCATCCGTGCAGCGGACGATGCCTGCCTTGTCGGATGACGGCTCCCAGACATAAATGACATACCGGTCGTTTTTGCTCATTTGTCCTCCTCTGTTCAGTCGCTCCATCCCCTCAACTCAGCCAACACCTCAATAATCTTCATGTTTCCAGGCTGAAGATTACATTTCAGCACGCATCCTTGCTGAACTTCTCCCGGTCCGGTCCGGCGCCTGTCCGGCGCTGAGGAAAGCCGTTCTGCAGCGCGGAGCCGTTATTCGTTTTTAAGAGCTTCCGCCTTTTTCCGGTTCCGCTCAGCACGCTTAAAAGCTTCCTTCGCAATGCCATAGTGGAAATCTCCCTTGCCGTTTTTGGCATAGGCCCAGTTCCTCTTGCCCTTCCTCTCCCAGGTCTCCGCAGCAGATTCAAAGCGTTTAATGAGTGTTTCCCTGCTCACAGGCATGATATCCCCTTCCTTTCTGCCCTGTCATGACAAAAACGGCAACAGCCAGCAACACCGCGTTGAACGGATTACCCTGACTGGACGGAAAACTGCTCAGCAAGCAGCCAACCAAGCGACTCTGTAACAGCAAAGGCTATGGACGCGTTGATGGCGTTGCCCAAACCGGGTATCCAGCCAACCAGCCACTGGGAGATTCCCCTTCCTACTGTTGTGGCAGTTGCTGAAGC
>JAILIX010000127.1 GCA_024695065.1 Fretibacterium sp.
GGAGGCCATCACCTGCTCCGCCTCGTGCAGGCGCATCAGCCCATGATCCACAAAAACGCACTCAAGCTGGGGCCCGATGGCGCGGTTCACCAGCGCCGCCGCGACGCTGGAGTCCACCCCGCCGGACAGTCCGCACACAACGCGGCCGGATCCGACGCGGTCACGGATCTCCCGTACGGTGGAGTCCACCCAGTCCTCCAGCTTCCAGTCGCCCTGGCAGCCGCAGACATCGAACAAAAAGTTTCTCAGGATATCCATGCCATGCTCCGTGTGGGCCACCTCCGGGTGGAACTGCAGCCCGAAGCGCCGGCCCTCCCGGTCCTCCATGGCGGCGATAACGCCGTTGTCCGTGGCCGCCGTGACCATGAAGCCCTCCGGGACGGCCGCCACGTGGTCACCATGGCTCATCAGGACGTTCAGCCGGGCTGAGGAGCCGCCGGTCAGACCTTTGAACAGGCGCGGGCTTCCCTTCACCTCAACCGGCGTCACGCCATACTCCGCGCTGCCTCCCGAGGACACCGTGCCGCCCAGATATTTTGTCATGAGCTGCATTCCGTAGCAGACGCCCAGCACCGGTACGCCGAGAGCCAGAACCTCCCGGTCCACGGCGATGGCGTCCTGGGCGTTGACGCTGTCCGGGCCGCCGGAGATAATGACGCCCAGAGGCGTCAATCCCCTGACGCGCTCTGCCGGGGCGTCCCAGGGCAGAACGACGCTGTGTATTTTAAGCTCCCGCACGCGCCGGGCGATGAGCTGAGTAAACTGAGAGCCACAGTCAATGATGACAATATTCTGCATGACATGATCCCCTCCGCCTAAAGTATACTATATTGTTATTGTCCTGCGCATATATCCCTGTGGGGGCTCTGCAGGAAATGCGGCGTACCGGGGACCATGATACGCAGTCTCCTCCTTGACGATTGTCCCCCTTTCTCTATATAATTTAGACAATAGAGTGATAGAGCCATCCAGGCTTGCGCCGGGAGTGATTAAAGAACCCTGAGCGAAGGGCGCGGGAGAGACTCTGCAGGGGAAACAGCAGGGAGCCGAAGGGGCAAGAGCCGGTAAATTTCTCGTCTGCCGGCGGGAAACTCTCAGGCAAAAGAACCGCGTCTGGACAGGACTCTGAAGCCGGATAATCTATGTTATGTTATGAGGCGACAGAGGGCAAAGTCCGGGGGGTTGG
Organism: Fretibacterium sp.; assembly: GCA_024695065.1. Classification (GTDB taxonomy): domain Bacteria; phylum Synergistota; class Synergistia; order Synergistales; family Aminobacteriaceae; genus JAFUYV01. The sequence goes on from JAILIX010000127.1 coordinate 1,187, forward strand.
CTATGTGTGAGACGATTCTCGTCACCAATAATGAAGAGCTGTGCCGGTGCGTTCAGAAAGGGCGTTTTGTGGACGGCTCTTCTTTGGACGTTCTTATTTCTGTCCGCGATCTTGTCCACCGGGGCAATATCTTATTAACCCATCCTTTGTGCGGCAATCTCAGGCCGTATCAACAGCCGTTCCGTTCCATACTGATTGAAGAACGTCCGGGAGACCTCGTCGACCTGGACTCCCTGTCTCTTATCGAGGAGGCTGTGGGAGTCTATCAGTCGGCGCGGCTGCTTCTGCCCCAGGACCTGGACAAAGATACCCGCGCGGATTATGCCTTCATCGACGCTGAGCTGATGAGGGAGAGCCTTGAGCGGTACGGTCAGCTTCGTCATGAGACGACGCTGCGTCCTGCTTCCTTAAAAACACTTTAAACGGGAGGAGGTGACAAGCAATGGCAATTACCGAGATCACGAAGGAGAACATGGACGCCGAATTCAAGGCGTGCCCCACCCTCGCCGTGATGGACTTCTGGGGCCCCAAGTGCGGTCCCTGCATGGCGCTGATGCCGAAGTACCACGAACTTGCTGACAACCCCAAGTATGAGGGCAAGGTAAAGTTCTGCTCCGTGGACACTTCCAAGAACCGCCGCGTGGCCATCGCATTCAAGGTTATGTCCCAGCCCACGTTCCTGTTCTGGAAGGATGGGGCGGAGGTGGCGCGCCTTGGCGGTGACGATCTCACCATCGAGGCGATTACGGCAAAGGTTGATGAGCTGTGCGCGTAACGCGTGGTTCAGGGCTTTTCTGCAGGGGACGCAGGTCCCCTGCTTAAGGGGGGCAAGGCCTCTCATGGAAAGGAGGATTTGCTTTGAAGTTAGAGCTCCACAGGCTTTTTGTAAAGGCGCTGAAGTTTGGTGACAAGACCGGCTTCGCAGACGGCACTCTGACGGTCAATAAGAAGGAGCTGCTGGACCTCATCTCTGAGGATCCGCTGCTGGGCAAAAATCTGGATGTGGATCTGGCCATTCCTGGCGACAAGACCCGCGTTATGCCGGTGAAGGATGTCATCGAGCCCCGCTGGAAGATCGAGGGCAAGGGACAGGTGTTCCCCGGCATGCTGAGCGATGTTGAGACCGTGGGCGAGGGCAAGACACTGGTGCTCACCGGTGCGGCCGTCCTGACGGCGGGCAAGCTGGTCCGCTTTCAGGAGGGCATCATCGATATGTCCGGCCCCGGCGCGGACTACACGCCCTATTCCAAAACCTTCAACGTGGTGCTGGTGCTGGAGCCGTCCGATCCCAACATGGACAAGCACGACTACGAGAAGGCCTGCCGCATGGCGGGACTGAAGGCTGCCGGCTATCTGGCCAAGGCCTGCGCGGATGTCAAGGCGGATAAGGTTGAGAGCTATGAGTTTGCCAACCTTCGCGACGCCATGGGCGCAATGCCCAACCTGCCCAAGGTCGGCTACCTCTACATGCTCCAGACCCAGGGCCTGCTGCACGACACGTATCTCTACGGCGTGGACGTGAAGAAGATTCTGCCCACGCTGCTCTCCCCGCTGGAGGTTATGGACGGGGCCATCACGTCGGGCAACTGTGTCTCCGCGTGCGACAAGAACAACACCTATTCGCACCAGAACAACCCCGTGATTGCGGACATGCTGAAGCGCCATGGCAAGGACTTCAACTTCGTGACCTGCATCGTCACGAACGAGAACGTTACTCTGGCCGACAAGCGCCGCAGCTCCACCTATGCCACGAAGCTGGCCGCCATGCTGGGGCTGGACGGTGTGGTCATCACGGAAGAGGGCTTCGGCAACCCGGACGCTGACCTTATCATGAACTGCTGGAAGTGCGAGCGTCAGGGCATCAAGACCGCGCTGCTGACGGACGAGTACGCCGGCCAGGACGGCGCGAGCCAGTCCCTTGCTGACTCCTGCCCGGAGGGTGACGCCTGCGTCACGGCGGGCAACGCCAACGAGGTCATCGTCCTGCCCCCGATGGATAAGGTCATCGGCTACGCTGAGGAAGCCAACGTCATCGCGGGCGGCTGGAACGGTTCTCTGGCGAAGGACGGCAGCATCACGGTCGAGCTTCAGGCCATCACCGGCGCGACCAGCGAGCTGGGCTACACGAAGCTCGGCGCGTACACGATTTAAATCTCGAAGGGTGGGATTGAAGTGTCATTCCGAGTTGTTCATTATATAAACCAGTTCTACGCCAATATCGGCGGCGAGGAGAAGGCAGACTATCAGCCCGAGATCCGTGACGGCGTTGTGGGACCCGGCATGGCCCTGAAGGGCGCGCTGGGCTCTGAGGCCGAGGTTGTGGCCACCGTCATCTGCGGAGACTCCTATTTCGCCTCCAACATGGAGAAGGCGAGTGCCGACATCATTGAGATGATCAAAAAGTACAAGCCCGACGCCTTTGTTGCCGGCCCTGCTTTCAACGCGGGACGCTATGGCACAGCCTGCGGCGCCATGTGCGATGCCGTCTCCAAGCAGCTGGGCATCCCCGTGGTGAGCGGCATGTACCCGGAGAACCCCGGCGTGGAGATGTACAAGAAGTCCGCCTACATCGTCCAGACCAAGGACAACGCCGTTGACATGAGGAAGGCCGTTCCCGCCATGGCGAAGCTGGTCCTGAAGCTCCTCAGGGGCGAGAAGCTGGGTACGCCTGCCGAGGAAGGCTACATCGAGCGCGGCGTCCGCAAGAACAAGTTCTATGACAAGCTGGCGGCCGAGCGCTGCGTGGAGATGTTTGTCTCCAAGCTGAAGGGCGAGCCCTTTGAGACGGAGTATAAGATGCCGACCTTCGACCGCGTGGCCCCGCAGCCCGCCGTGAAGGACATGAAGAACGCTGTCATCGCGCTCGTCACATCCGGCGGCATCTGCCCCAAGGGGAACCCGGACCATATCGAGGCCTCCAGCGCCAGCAAGTACGGCGAGTACGACATTTCGGGCGTCATGGATCTGACCAGCGAGGGCTACTGCACGGCCCACGGCGGCTACGACGCCACCTATGCTGACCAGGACGCGGACCGCGTGCTGCCCGTGGATGTGCTGCGCGACATGGAGAAAGAGGGCGTCATCAAGAAGCTGCACAACAAGTTCTACGCCACGGTTGGAAACGGCACGGCTGTCGCCAACGCCAAGAGGTTTGGTGCGGAGATAGTTGACAAGCTGGTGGCGGATGGGGTAACCGCGGTTATTCTCACATCGACCTGAGGCACCTGCACTCGTTGCGGTGCAACGATGGTGAAAGAGATTGAGCGCAAACTGCCGGTTGTCCATATGTGCACGATTGTTCCCATTTCGCTGACGGTTGGTGCGAACCGCATCGTCCCGACAATCGCCATTCCTCACCCGCTGGGTGATCCCACAAGGACCCCGGCGGAGGAGAAGGCCCTGCGCCGCGGACTCGTCGAGAGGGCGCTGAAAGCCCTTCAGACGGAGATCACAGAGCAGACCGTCTTCACGAAGTAGGAATCTGAAAACAGACAGTGCCAGGTCCGGGCAAGTGAGCTCCGGACCTGGCACTTTTTTACGGCAGGCACGCCGGGGCCTGTCTTGCTATAATAATACTGCGGCTTCAAAAAATAAGGAGGCAGTTTACGATGAGCAAAATTGGTGATTTTCTGAATGAGACACAGGTTTTCTTCCTGGCCACAGCGGACGGAAATCAGCCCAGGGTGCGCCCTCTGGGGGCGTTTGTGGAGATGGACGGCAAGGTTATTTTCGGCGTCGGGGACTTCAAGAACGTCTATAAGCAGCTTTGCGCAAACCCCAAAGTTGAGCTTACCGCCTGCAAGCAGAACGGCCACTGGCTCCGTTACACCGGCAGGGCTGTCTTTGAGACGGACCCGAAATACGCTGCGGCGATACTGGAGAAGATTCCCGATCTGAAGGAGGTCTACAACGAGAAGACCGGCAAAAAGATGATGACGTTCCATCTGGAGGACGCCACGGCGGTGGACATCCCGATGATGGGTGAAGGAGAAAATCTGTTGGCCTGATTGCCGGACAGGAGCTCTATCTCCGTCTGCAGCCGGGAAAACCGGCTGTCAGCCCGGGGATGGAGCCCGTTGGCAGAATGTGGCAGCAGCCGTTGAGGAAAAAGCGGCATATTCACCTCTTCAGGAGTGGAACGATGAGCACAGAAATGACCCTGCACGGCGCGAATCCTGAAAAGCTCTACGCGGCCATGGGGATTCCCATGCCGGCTGATGTGGCTGACTTCAGCACAAACGCCAGCGTTCTGCCGTGGACCGTTCCCCCCCTGGACCTTCAGACCCTCGTCTCTCATTACCCTGACAGCGGCTGTCTGGAGCTCCGCCGCCTCATTGCCGGGCGCGAGGGGCTGTCCCCTGAAAATGTCCTCTTCGTCAACGGCTCGAACGAGGCCCTGTACCTCCTGACCTCCTGTCTTGCCGGGAGGCGTGCGGCGGTTCTTCAGCCCGCCTATCCGGAGTACGCCCGCGCCCTTTCCGCCTACGGAGTGGAGACGGCGGATATCTTTGACCTTGAGGACGCGGTCCGTTTCGACGCCGTTTTCTTTTCCAATCCCTGCAACCCGACGGGGGAGTATATCCCCCGGCAGGAACTCCGGGCCCTGATAGAGGGCGCGCCGGACGTCCTCTTTATCGTGGACGAGGCTTACATTGATTTTCTTTTGACAGAGGACTGCCCTGTTCCCCCGTGGGGGGCAGGGCAGCAGGGACTGCCGGAGAATCTGGTGGTTTTGCGCTCGCTGACGAAGTTCTATCACCTGAGCGGCGCGCGCGCCGGCTATGTGCTGGCGCCGGAGAGCCGGGCGGAGCGGCTGAAGGCGCGTCAGCCTTCCTGGAGCGTCAACGCCGTTGCTCAGGCGTTAGCCCTGTTTTTTCTGCGGGATGAGGGTTTTGCCCGGGAGAGCCGGGACTTTTACCGCCGGGAGGTGCCGCGCTTCACGGGGGCGCTGAGGAACGCGGGGATTGATCCGCGGCCGTCCTCCGTCCATTTTTTCCTGATTGAGGCGGAGGATGACGAACGCGTTTTGCGGAGACTGCTGAAACAGGGCCTGGTTGTGCGCCACACCCGGAACTTTCCTGGGCTCGGCGGCCGTTATCTTCGGGTGGCGACGCGGCTCCCGGAGGAGAACGACCGTCTGGCGGAGGCGCTGCGGATACTGAGAGGGGAGGGCTTTTTCAGATGAGGGGACTGATGGTTCAGGGCACCAGCAGCGACGCGGGCAAGAGCTTTCTGGTGACGGGCCTGTGTCGTCTCCTTGCGGACCGCGGAGTGCGTGTCTGTCCGTTTAAGTCTCAGAATATGTCCAACAACGCCTGCGTCACCCGGGACGGGCGGGAGATGAGCCGGGCCCAGGCCGTTCAGGCGGAGGCGGCGCGGCTGAGGCCGGAGACGTTTATGAACCCCATTCTCCTGAAACCCCGGACCGGCACCTCGTCGGAGATTGTCGTGGATGGCCGCGCGCTGCAGGATACCCCCCAGGGCGGCGGTTCGTGGAACGACTATCGGGTCTTTGCCCGGGGTCCCGGAATCGAGGCCGTGCGGCGTGCGCTGCGGTATATTGAGGAGCGCTTCGATGCGGTGGTCATTGAGGGAGCGGGCAGCCCGGCAGAGATCAACCTGAACGATGCGGAGATCGTGAACATGCGCGTGGCCCGGGAAGCGGATGTGCCCGTGGTGCTGGTGACGGACGTGGACCGTGGCGGATCCCTGGCCTCTGTCGTCGGGACGCTGGAGCTTCTGGGGGAGGACCGGGCCCGGGTGAAGGGGATTGTGTTCAACAAGTTCCGTGGGGATGTCCGGCTCTTTGAGTCCGCTGTGCGATGGGTTGAGGACTACACCGGCGTGAAGGTGCTGGGGGTAATGCCCTGGGTGGAAGGGGCGTCCATTGCCGGGGAGGACTCTCTCAGCCTGCACTGGGACCGTGGGGCGGCTTTGGAGGGGCTCTCCATCGGCGTTGTGCGCTTCCCCAGCGTCGCGAACTTCACTGACCTTGACCCCCTGGAGCTGGAGCCGGATGTGGGGCTCACCGCCCTTGACTGGACCGTTTCCGCCAGAACGCTGTGGGCGCTGGACGCGGTAATCCTGCCCGGCACAAAAAACACCATGCAGGACATGGCTTGGCTCCGGCGCACGGGGCTGGCGGAAGCGCTGCGGAAGTTCAGCGGCTCTGGGCGTTTCGTGCTGGGGCTCTGCGGAGGGTACCAGATGCTGGGCCGCCGCCTGCTGGACCCGGAGCTCCGGGAGAACACAGAGCTGAAGGAGATCGAAGGGCTGGGGCTTCTGCCGGCGGAGACGGACTTCCGTAACCGGCCCAAGCGGACAGCCTGTGTCTCCGGAACTCTGCAGAGGGAATTCTCGCCGGAGGGGATTCCCATATCGGGGTATGAGATACACTATGGAAAAACCGCCAGACTGGACGGTTCCGTTCTCCCGCTGTTCTGCCTTGAGGATGGGCCGGAGGGACTGGCGAGGCCGGACCTGAGTGTCGCCGGGACATACCTCCACGGCATCCTTGAGTGTGACCGCTTCCGTGGCCTGTGGCTCAACGC
>JAILIX010000092.1 GCA_024695065.1 Fretibacterium sp.
GGGGACCCTGAGCCGTCAGGATTTGTCCGGCGCGTATCTGGAGATGCTGGCGTCGAAGTTCCAGCCCTTCAAAAGGAAGTTCAGGGTGGTCTGTGACAGCGGCAACGGCACGGCCGGGCCTCTGGCGGGGCGGTTCTTCACGTCTCTGGGCTGCGAGTGCGTCCAGCTTTTTGATGAGCCGGACGGGCGCTTCCCCAACCACCATCCGGACCCCCAGAAGCGGGAGAACCTTCAGGCCCTTATTGCGAAGGTTCGGGAGACGGGCGCGGACGTGGGCTTTGCCTTCGACGGCGACGCGGACAGGATCGGCGTTGTGGATGAGCATGGCGAGGTGGTGTTTGGCGACCGGCTCATGGCCCTTTACTGGCGCGACATTCTGAAGACCCATCCCGGGGCCGAGGCCATCATTGAGCCCAAGTGCAGCATGGCTCTGGAGGAGGAAGTGGTGAAGTGCGGCGGCCGTCCGCTCTACTGGAAGTCCGGCCATTCCGTCATCAAGGCCAAAATGCGGGAGATCGGGGCCCTCTTTGCGGGGGAGTACTCCGGCCATATGTTCTTTGCGGACGAGTACTATGGCTTTGACGATCCCTTCTACGCGTCGGGGCGTCTGCTGCGCATCCTCTCGGACGAGGGGAAAACGCTGGGGGAGCTCATGAGCAGCATTCCTCTCTACCCCGTCACGGAGGAGGCCCGCATTGCCTGCCCCGACACGAGGAAGTTTGACGTTGTGGCCCATATCCGGGACGTGGCGCTGAAGGATCATGAGGGCATCACGCTGGACGGGATCCGCATCCTCTACAAAGACGGCTGGGGGCTTATCCGGGCGTCGAACACCCAGCCGGTCATCACGGTCCGCTGCGAGGGCCGGGACCAGAAATCCCTGGAGCAGATCATGGCGGACGTGAAGGCGCGCGTCCTGGCTGAAGGGCTGCCGGACTTCACATGGACGTTCTGAGCCCCGCTTTGGAGAACGCTGCCGGGGATACCCAGTCCCGCCCCCGTTACGGGGTCATTCTGCTGCCGCAAAACCTGACCCTGCCCATTCCCCTTGAGGAAACCCGGCCCACGGAGCTGGAGATCGGCTTCGGCAACGGGGAGTACACGGTGAAATACGCGCGGGCCCACCCGGAGACAATGATTTTCGGCGTGGAGGTTTCGCCCGCCTGTGTGCTGCGGTGTGCCCGGCGGGCGGCGGGGCTGGACAACCTGAAGATCCTTCGTGCGGACGCCCGGCTCATGATGCGGGAGCTCTTCGGGGAGGGGGCCCTGGACAGGGTGACGATGAACTTTCCCTGCCCGTGGCCCAAGCGCCGCCACGCCCACCGCCGCGTCACGGCGCGGGACTTTGCCGACAGCCTGGCTGTTGTGCTGAAACGCGGCGGCGTTTTTGAACTGGTGACGGACGACGAGCCCTACGCCTTGGAGGCGAAGGAGCGTCTGGGCGCCCACCCGGCGCTGACGCTGAACCGGTTTGAGATAAACCCGGTCCGGCCCGTGACAACGAAGTACGAACGCAAGTGGCTGGCGGAGGGAAAGAACATCTGCCGGCTGACCTTTATCAGGACGGGAGATATCCCAGCCCCGGCGCGGCGTGCCTGGGGACTGAGTCAGGAGGAATCGTTTCCCATGCACATCAGGACGGAGCGGCCCGCGACGCTGGGCCTTCTGGAGTCGTTGAACGGGGTGTCGGGGCAGGACGGCGAGGCCCGCTGGGCCTTTGGCCGCTGCTATGTCAGCCCCGGGGAGGACGCCCTTCTGCTGGAGGTGTTCTCGGTCGACGACGAGTTTGAGCAGCGTTATTACATCCGCGTCTCCGGGCGCGGCGGCGGGGGACTGGTTCAGATGGACCGGACGGCAAACGCCTTCCTGACGCCCTCCGTCCGGGGGGCACTGAGGGACGTGGCCTCACGGCTGTCCCCGCAGGAGGCGCAGGCGTGAAGGAAGTTCGCCCCACGTCGGGGCGGGTGCTTCTGGCCCTGTTCAGCATTCTGGGCGGTTTGGAGGGCCTGAGCTTTCTGGACCTCTTTGCCGGGACGGGGCGTGTGGGGCTGGAGGCTGTGAAGCGCGGGGCGCGGCCTGTGGTGTGGGTCGAGTCCCTCAGGGCAAGGGCCCAGGCCATTGAGCGTGAAAAACACGGCGGGGGCGGGGAGAATATTGTGCTGTCTCTGGAGCTTCGCCGCGGCGTCGCCTGGCTGGCGAAGCGAGGGCGGACCTTTAATGTCGTCTTTGCGGATCCGCCCTACCACGAAGGCTGGGGGACGGAGCTCCTGAGCGTGAAGGGCCTTGAGGGGCTGCTGGCGCCGGGAGGCCGGCTGGTTGTGGAGCACTCCATCCGGGAGCCTCTGCTCCTTTCTCCGGTCTGGGAACTGACATCGGAGCGGGACTACGGCGAGACGCGGCTGTCCTTATTGAAAATCAGGGAGGAAGGGGCCCAGGCCCCCGTCCTGACAGCGTCGTGATAAAATAAAAAAAGAAAAGTTTTATTGGCTGTATTGGGCCTCTGGTCCAATATATAAGGCTGTAAGTAAGAATGAAGGGAGACGTTGATATGAAATTGCTGCTATTGTCTCTGGCTGCCCTTTTGGTTATGCTGACCGGCACGGCGGGCGCGAACTCTTCTTCTGTGGATCTCACAATTCAGGCGGTGGATGTCTACCCGTCGGGCGCGAAGTTCGTGTTTGCCGTTGAGCCCGGCGTCTTTGATGTGGAGCTTCCCGGGGCTTTCCGGGCCGCTTCCGTGCGTCTGCTGAACCCCAACGACGCGGACGATTTCCGCGTTGTGGAGAAGACAAGGAAGGATTGGGTGCCGCCCGCGCTGACGGAGCTCAGAGCGCAGCTTGACGCCCAGCAGCGCCTTGTGAGCGGGCTTGCCGCCCGCAAGGCGGCGCTGGAGCACACTCAGGAGCTTTTGAAAGTGGTCCGTCCTCAGGATGACAACGCCAGGGACCTGCTGGAGTACATCGGGAAGTCTCAGGAGATGAAGCTCAAGGTGGAGAACGAGCTTTCAGAGCTGGACTTCACCCTGAAGGAAGCGGTGGAGAAGCGCGACCGGCTGGAGGAGGAAATGGATTCCCGCAGCCCGGAGGAGGCGGAGACGGTGCTCCGGCTCACGGGGACGGCGAAGGCGCCGCTCCGGATTGAGGCTTTCACCTCCGCCTCGCGCTGGAACCCGCGCTACACCATGGACCTGAACAGCGCCACGGGCGAGATAAAGACGCGGATGTCCGCCCGCGCCCGGCAGAGAACGGGCCTGGATTACACAGGGCCGATTACCTTCCACACGAAACTTCCTGACGAGAAGGTCCAGACCCCCGTCCTCAGGCCCCTGCGCGTCGGCCTCAGGCCGAAGGAGAAACCCTCGGACCTCAGAAGGAAGGCGGCCTACGAAATGATGGACGAGGCGATGATGATGCCGGAGGAGGAGGCCATGAACGCCATGATGGGCTCTGCTGCTAAAAAGGCTCCGTCCGCGCCTGTGATGGAGGCCACACTGGCGGACCGTGCAGTGAAGGGGCAGGGAGCCCTCTCCGGCGATGGCCGGGAGGCTGAGTTTATGCTGGGTGAACTGGGGCTGAAGGGCAAAACGCGCCTGGTCCTTATTCCGGAGCAGAGGGACAGCGCCTGGATTGTCGTCGGGATGGAGGACATCAAAACGCCGCTCATCCCCGGCACGGCGGACCTGCTGGTGGACGGTCAGCCCGCAGGCACGACAAAGCTCCCGGAGTTCGGCCTGGGACAGAAGCAGATTCCCTTCGGCTATGCTCCGCAAATCACCGCCAGGAAGGAGCCCATCGTGGAGAAGACGGGCAGCTCCTGGTTCAGCGGGGTCTTCACCGGCGGCTACACGCTGGAGGTTGTCAACGGTTTTGATCAGGCAAAAACCATCACAATCCGCGACTGTCTGCCCATCCCGACGGACGAGAAGGTGAAGCTTGAGGTCAAACGCATTGAGCCCAGGCCAAAGGAGCAGGACAAGGAGAACCGCCTGACATGGGAGCTGGAGATGAAGCCCCATGAGACGGTGAAGCTTGTTGTAGACTACACGCTGAGCTATCCTTCCGGTGAGGAGCTTCAGTACCGCCGCTGAGCCATGGGAAATAACAGCAGCGTGTTTAAGTGGATCAGTATTCCGCCGGTTGTCCTCATCTTAACCTTTCTTCTGCCCCGTTTTCTGGGCAGCCCGGAGTATGCCGTCCATGTTGACCGTTCCATCTGGGCGACAACGGTGATACTGTTCGTTGTGTTCACTGCGCTTTATGCCCTGTTCATCCTCTACGGGTATGATGACGGGCTCCTGCCTCTGCAGTGTATTCTTCAGGGAATCATGCTCTGCATCCTCGCCCTGAGCAACGGGGCGAGGATGGTGGAGTGGATTGGGGTCGTGATGGCCGCCGGCGGAGCAGTGGCCCTTGTGTCAGTCTATAATCAGGACCAGCAGCAGGGCGTGGTGAATTCGGCCCAGAAAGCCCGGGAAGCGGAATCTCACATCCCGATCCCCTTTGCGGTCACCAACGCCGAGGGGAATATCCTCAACATCAGTGACGCCATGCTGGAGGCATCGGGGCTCTCTCATGAGGAAACGGACGGCAGAAGCATCGGCCTCATCCTGACGCCGGGCGATGATTCGGTGGAGCTGAAAGGCAGGAAGTGGGACATTCAGCAGAAGTCCATGGAAGGTGAACGCGTCTTTTTTCAGCTGGAGGAGTCGAAGCCGGAGCCTGTACTCCCTCCTGTCCCGCCTGCGGACGCGGATCCTTTCGTTGACACCGCCACAGGCCTGAACACTTTCCTGTACACGATGAGGCGTCTGGATGATGAGATTTACCGTCTGCGGCGCTATGGAAGCCCCATGACGGTGTTCCTGATACGGGTTGCCCTTCCCGGCAGCCTGGAGGAGACCCGGGTCCCCTTTATTGCTTTCTGCACACTCCTCAAGTCCAAACTGAGGGAACTGGATATGGCAGCCAACACCAGGGGGACAGATGTCCTGATTGTGCTTCCGGAGTGCCGGGAGGCTTCTGCGGAGTCTGTGCTTCGAAGGATACTTTCCCTTGTCAGCAGTCTCTGCTCAACTCATGATGTATTCTACAACGCCACGACCCTGTCCGTGTCCATCTCTCCTGAATCCACGGAGGACGCGCCCAAGAGCGCCATGGATCTGCTGGATCAGCTGGAGAACAACTTGCAGCAGAAGTACTCGATGGGGGCATAAAGATGAGCCTGTTCGGTCACCGGCTTTCTACCCGTCTGATTCTGGGTGCCGTTGCAGGCCCGTTCCTTTTTGGCATTCTGATTTTCACGCTGATCTTCGTTGCGGGGGATCTGCTTTTTCAGGCGGCGAAGCTGGTGATTGAAAAGGGCATTTCACTGGGCGTGGTGATGCGTCTGTTCTTCTACCGGCTGCCCGAGGTCGTGGCCATGACGCTGCCCATGTCCTCGCTGCTGGCCACGCTGCTGGGGATGTCCACTCTGGCGGCCGGCAGTGAACTGATTGCGCTGAAATCTCTGGGCATTCCCTTCTCCCGTGTGCTGCGTCCCATTGTGATCGCCTCTGTTCTGGTCTCCATCATCGCCCTCTCCTTCAATGAGACCGTTGTTCCCTTCACCACGATCGCGGCTGACCGCCTGATGCGGTACGAGATTTTGAAGAATCAGGCCTCGGCCGTTCAGGAGAAGGTTTTTCTGCGCATCGAGGAGGGCGGAAGTCTGAGGCGCGTCCTTTACGTAGACCAGCTTGACACGAAAAAAGGTGTCATGAGCGGCATTATGATGCACGAGTTTGAGGATGACCGCCTGGTCCGCACCCTCACCGCCGTGGATGGGCTGTGGCGGGAGAACCAGTGGTGGATTGAGGACGGCCGCATGTACGACGTCAATCCGGATGGGGAGGTCAGCCTGCTGCTCCGGTTTGAGCGGCAGAAGCTGGGGCTGAACCTATCCCCCGACCAGCTCCGGATGAGCACCCGGAAGCCCTCCAACATGAGCGCGTACGAACTGTGGAGCTACATCCGGCAGGCAGGGGCTGTGGGCGCTGATATGTCAAAGCTCTGGGTCATGTTCCACCTCAAGCTGGCTGTGCCCTGGGCCTGTGTCATCATGGCAGTGCTGGGCGCGGGGTTTGGCGCCTCCCGACGCGGACGTTCCGGTTCCGGCGTGGGATTTGGCATCAGCGTTGTCATCGTCTTTGCCTACTACGTGGTGATGTCCATGTGCCGGGCCCTTGGGGAGGCGGGGGCCATTTTGCCCGTCCTGGCCGGATGGGGGCCCAATTTTGTTTTTGCCGCTGTGGCTCTCTTCTTCGCCCTCAGGGTGGACCGGGTATGACATCCGGGCCCGGGGCCTTTGACAGGAAAGGGCCTGTGGCCCTCATCGCCGGGGAAGGAGCCCTTCCTGTCGCCATTGCGGAAAAGTTATCGGAGGAGGGCACGCCTCCGCTGATTCTGACACTGCGGAACGACCTTGAACTCTTCCGCCCTCTGGCGGGAAAGCTGATTCACCTGCGTGCGCCCAGTCTGGGGCGCTGCGTGCGCGAGATCAAAGCGTGGGGAACGTCGGCGCTCATCATGGCCGGGCGGATCCCCAAACGTTTTATTTATTGCCTCCCGCTGCTGTTTGACCCTCTCACTCGTTCCGTTCTTGCCCACAGTCTGCGCGACGACCATTCCCTCCTCGGCTCCATCGTCGAGGCCTTTGAGAGAGAGGGAATTCAGGTGCTGCCCTATTGGCAGATCCTGCCGGAGTTCGTGGCTTCCCCGGGGCGTCTGGCGGAGCGTGACCCCACGGAGAAGGAGTGGGCGGATATCCGCTGCGGACGGGAAATTCTGCGTGTGACGCTGCCCTGTTCCTTCGGTCAGGCCGTGGTTGTGGCGGACGGGGCTGTGGTGGCTGTGGAGGCAATGGAGGGCACGGACGCCATGATTGAGCGGGCGGGCGCCCTCTCAGGACGGGGAACCGTCGTCAAGATGATGAAGACCAGCCAGGATCTCCGCTATGACCTGCCCACCATCGGGCCCGCCTCAATAGAGAATATGCACCGGGCGGGGCTGACCTGCCTTGCTGTGGAGGCGGGGCGCACGCTGATACTCTCCCCGGACGACACCCTCTCGCTGGCCGGGAAGTATGGCATTGCTGTGGTGGGGATAACCCCTTCAGATTCGGAATCAGAGGAAAAGGATTCTCTGAGCCCGCCGGCACCATGACCGCGTCAGGAGGCTGCTATGAATAATTCTGCTGCTCAGGACAATATTTTTGTAAGCTGCGGCGAGGTCAGCGGTGACCTTTACGCGTCGGACTTCATCACGGCGCTCCTTGCCCGGCGGCCGGACCTGAAGGGCCGTGTCTGGGGCATGATGGGGCCAAAGGGAGAAAACGCCTGCGGTGAGTCCGGCGATTGGCCCCATTGGAGCTATGAGGAGCTGAAACTGATGGGCATTGCTGAGGTCATCCCGGCTCTGCCGCGCATCCTCCGCCTCCGCCGGGCGATGGTTCAGGCCATTATGGAGCGCCGGCCCGCCGCCGCCGTGCTCATTGACAGCCCCGACTATCATCTGGCCCTCGCAGCCTCTCTCCGCCGGGCGGGGTACAGGGGCCGCCTTATCAGTCTTATTCCCCCCACCGTCTGGGCCTGGCGCAGCGGACGTGTCAAAAATCTGAAACGGGATTTTGACCTCTGCCTGCCGCTGTTTTCGTTTGAGAACCGTTTTTTGCTGGAGCACGGGGCCCGTTCCCTGTGGATGGCCCATCCCCTCGTTCAGAGCCTGAAAAGCTGTTCCGTGCCGGAGGAACTGCGCCGCCGGCTGGAGGGGTCCCGGCCCGTTGCGCTCATGCCGGGCAGCCGCCGTTATGACATCAAATATCACCTCGACACGCTGCTGGGCACGGCGCGCCTCCTCAGGGATGAGGGCTACCGGCCCGTGTTCTCCATTGCGCCGGGATTGTCCGCGCCGCTGGCGGAGGAGCTGCGCCGGCGCACTGTGGAGTTTGATGTCTGGGAGGGGGAGGGCCGCGAGCTGATGGCTGCCTCTCTGGCTGTGGCGGGGGTCTCCGGCACGGTGGCGGTGGAGGCCATGCTGCTGCGCCGTTTCATGGTGGTGATTTACAACCTCAGCCGGGTGACCTACGCTCTGCTGAAACTCATGGTTCGCGCTCCGCATATCTCCATTCCCAACTATCTGACGGATGCCGTCGTATACCCGGAGCTGCTCTGCGGCCAGGCAACGCCGGAGTCCATTGTGGCGGAGCTGCGCCGTTATCTTGAGGACTCCGTGAGGAAGACGGAGATTGACCGCCGGCTGGGGGAGGCGCGGGGGGCGATGGGATCCGGCGACGCGGCGGCCTTCTGGGCGGAGTGCGTGGCGGAGGAGATAAGGCCGTTTCTGTCCGCGGCGCCTGACCGCCGGCCCGTGAAGGACACGGACAGGAGCAGAGAATAATCTGCCGGCCGGGGCACGATAAGTCTCCGCGTCGGGGTATAATAAAGACAATAAGGTGACTGTGCTCCGGAGGAGGAGTTAAATCGATGCCTGACAACGCCTGCTGTCAGAGGCCGGATGAGAGTCTGAGTGTCGTCCGGGAGAGGCCCGGCTGCTTATTTCCGGCTGCGGAACGCGGGGCCGGGGCATCGGAAAATTCACAATACATAAAGGGGAGAAGCGGTTATCATGAATCATGACAAGGTCCTTTCAGAAGTGGAGCGCCTCAGGGATGATATGGTCTCGGCGCTGAGCCGTATCTGCCGCATCCCGGCCATCTCGCCGCACAACGGCGGGACGGGCGAGGACGAGAAGGCCTGCGAGATAGAGAAGCTGGTGGGGGAGCTGGGGCTGGGCAGCGTCCGCTGGGAGCGTGTGGATGATCCGAAGTCTCCCACGGGCAGCCGTCCATCGCTCTTTATGGAGTTTCCGGGGAAACAGAAGCGCCGCCTCTGCATTCTTACCCACATGGACGTTGTCCCGGATGGGGACCGTTCACTCTGGACCCTGGACCCCTTTGACCCCGTGGTGAAGGGTTCCCGGCTTTACGGGCGCGGTGTCAGCGACGACAGCGGCCCCCTTGTCTCCTCGATCTACGCGCTGAAGGCGCTGCTCAACGCCGGGGAGAAGCCGGAGTACACGGTGTGTCTGGGCTTTCTTTCGGACGAGGAGCTGGGCAGCCACTTTGGGCTGGAGCCCCTCATGGATCGGGACCTTTTCCGCCCGGATGACCTTGTGCTGACCCCCGACCACGGCAACGACGCCGGGGATTTCATTGAGATTGCTGAGAAGGCCATGTGGCGGCTGGAGTTCACCGTCCTGGGAAAGCAGGCTCATGCCAGCACGCCCAACGTCGGCCTGAACGCATGCCGCGTGGCGAACCTTCTTGCCATGGAGGTGGACGAGGCGCTGCATAAGGCCTTCCCGGAAGAGGATGCCCGCTTTGACCCGCCTGTCTCGACCTTTGAGCCCACGCGGCGCTTTGCCAACGTGCCGAACAGCAACACCGTGCCGGGTCTCGAGCACTTTGAGTTTGACTGCCGGGTTCTGCCCTCCGTGTCCCTGGACGCGGCTTTCGACGTGGTGGAGAAGGTGCGGAAGGATGTGGAGGCCCGCACGGGGGCGAAGATTGAGTTGCTGGTTGACCGCTCCGACGCGGCCCAGCCCACCGGGGCGGACAGTGACATCGCGCGGCTTCTCATCGGTTCCATCCGCAGGGTGCTGAAGATTGATCCCAAAACGGGCGGCATCGGCGGAGGGACCTTTGCCGCGTTCTTCCGCCGGAAGGGCATCCCCGCGGTGGTGTGGGCCCAGGAGAACGAGGGAGTGGCCCACCAGCCGGACGAGTTCACGGATATATCCTATGTTGTCAACAACGCAAAGGTCTTTGCGCTCATGATGATGGGCGGGGCAGAATAGCAGACTGCCGGATAACACAGAGGGCTTCAGGGGGTTCTTTCCCCCTGAGTTCAATCTAAAGGAGGTCATTTGAATGGCACTTTTCGCTCAGGACAAGAACCTGGCTCTGGAGCTGGTCCGCGCGACGGAAGCAGCCGTCATGGCGAGCGGACGCAAGTTTGGCGGCGGAAACAAGAACGAGGTGGACCGTGCCGCTGTTGAGGCCATGCGCTTCATGCTTCACGGCGTGGCCATGAAGGGCGTCATCGTCATCGGCGAGGGCGAGAAGGATGAGGCCCCCATGCTCTACAACGGAGAACAGGTCGGCAACGGCGATGGCCCGGAGATGGACATCGCGGTGGATCCCATTGACGGCACGCGTCTGATGGCCAACGGTCAGGGCGGGGCTATTGCAGTCATAGCGGCCGCTGACCGCGGAAGCATGTTCAGCCCCCAGGATCTGTTCTATCTGGACAAGATTGTCACGGGCCCGGAGGCGGCGGACGCCATTGACATCCAGGCCCCCATCAAGTACAACGTCGGCATCGTCGCCAAGGCCAAGGGCAAGTCGATTCAGGACACCACCGTTGTTATGCTGGACCGTCCGCGCAATGAAAAGCTCCGTGACGAGGTCCGCAAACTGGGAGCGCGCATCCGCCTGATTGGGGACGGCGACGTCCTGGGCGCGCTGATGACCTGTCTGCCGGGCCATGAGAAGGCTGACCTGCTGCTGGGCAGCGGCGGATCCCCGGAGGCCGTCATCACCGCCTGCGCCATTAAGTGTCTGGGCGGCTCCATGCAGTGCCGGCCGTTCTTCCGCAACGAAGAGGATGAGGAGAAGGCCAAGGGCCGCGGCCTGACGCGTGAGACGGTCCTGACCCTTGATGATCTGGTGAAGGGCGATAACGTCTGCTTCGCGGCGACGGGCGGCTCGGACGGCGACCTGCTGAAGGGCGTCTCCTACCACGGGACCCATATCAAGACCCATTCCCTCTGCATGAGGGGGAAAACTGGCACCATCCGCTACATCGACGCCATTCACTCCCAGAAAAAGCTCTCCGAGATGGGGTCCAACATCGACTACAGCCCGAGCGTCAGTGACTTTTAACTCTTCTCCTCCCTCCACAAGTTTTTCATAAGGCTGGAGTATACTGTCCCCGTGATGAAATGGATGTCACGGGGATTTTTGTCTGGAGGGATGAGGGATGAAAATGCCGTCAAAACTTGGAACAGCTGCGCTGGCACTGCTGCTGCTGGGAGCGGGAGGCACTTCCCCGGAGGAACGGGTTTTCCGCCCCCTGAGCCTGAATCTGTGCACAGAGGCTTGCGCTGAGGAGAATAAAAAAGCGGAAGGGGAAGCCACCGGCCTGTCCCTGGAGGAATGTCTCGCCCTGGCGCTGGAGAACCACCCTTCGCTGCGAAAGGCCAAAGGCGGAACCCGTGGAGCCGCCGCGTCGCTGGAGCAGATCCGCGCTCAGAACCGGATGACGCTGAGCCTGACGGGGTCTGCCAGCTACAAAGGGGACTATGAGGAGTGGAGCGACCGGGCCCACTCGGAGACGGTGTCGCTCACGGCGTCGAAGCTCCTCTATGATACGGGGCGAAACCGCCTGAGCCAGGAGAGCCGCCGGGAGGCACTTCTGGGCGAGCAGGAGAACGAGCGTCAGGTGCAGGTCACGGTGGCGGCGAACGCCAAGCGGGCCTATTACGACCTGGTCCTGAAGATACTGAACCGCGACGTGGAGCAGGAGAAGCTGAAGAACCTGCAGGAGCACCTTGAGAAGGCCCGGGGGCTCTACGAGGTGGGGAACAGCCCCTTCATCGACGTGACCAAGGCGGAGTCCGACGCGGCGGGGGCGCAGGTTTCGCTTCTGAAGGCGGAAAACGATATCCTTGTCTCCCGGGAGGCACTGAAGGTGGCGATGGGGACGGACCCCGGCGGCGCCCTTGATCTGGCGCTCCCGACGAAGCTCCTTCTGCCCCGGCCGGCCGAGGGGGTGGAGGCACTCCTTGCGGCAGCGCTGGAGGATCGTCCTGACTACCGTCAGCTCCTCCACACCCTCCGCGCCCGGGAGCTGGACATCAAAAACGCGGCGAGAAACGATTCCCCCACGCTGAAGGGGACGCTGGGCAGCGATCTTTCCAAACGGGAGGGCAGCTCCGCCACGACGAATTACAGCGTGGGCCTGAACCTCACCATCCCCATCGCGGACGGGGGCGCGACGGCCGCAGGGGTGGAGTCCGCCAGGGCGCAGCGGGACCAGACCTCGGCGGATCTGGAAGCCCTTCGCCAAAAGGTCTCCTATGGAGTGAGAAGCGCGGCGCTTTCTCTCTCCAACGCTATTGAGCGGGTGCGCTCCGCCGGGGCCAGCGTCCAGTACGCGGAGGAAAACCTTGATCTCGCGCGGGGGCGGTATGAGGTCGGGGTGGGGACGGCCCTTGAACTCAGCGACGCCGTTTCGCAGCTCGCGTCCTCGCGTTACACTTATTATCAGGCGCTCTACGACGCCCAGACCGCGCGTGCGGATCTGGATGAAGCGATGGGACACCTGCCGCCGGAAATTGAAGGGAGTGACCATCATGCCGGGAATTAAGAAGCTGGGGATTCTGGCCCTGCTGGGGCTGATTGTGTGGGGAGGCTGGTACTTTTTCTTCCGGGAGGAGCCTGTGCGGTACGCGCTCACGACTTCACCCATCACACGGGGGGACATCGTCTCAACGGTGACTGCGACGGGAGAGTTGAACGCCATCAGCGTTGTGGCGGTGGGAACGCAGATATCCGGCACGATTGATGAGATTTACGTGGACTACAATTCGCCGGTCACGAAGGGGCAGATGCTGGCCCTTGTGGACCCTTCTGTCCTGAGGCTCACGATGGGGGAGGCTGAGGCCAGCCTCGCCGTCAATCAGGCTGCTGTTCAAAGCGCTCAGGCCTCCCTTGCGGATGCGGAGCGGCAGTATAAGCGCAATAAGGAGCTGTTTGACCGGAAACTCATCGCCCGCAGTGAGGTGGACACCAGCGAGACCAACGTCTCCGTGCGGCGCGCCGCGCTTCAGGAGGCGCGGTCCCGGGTGTCTCAGGGCAGGGCCGCGGTGGAACGGGCAAAGACGAACCTTGGCTACACGCGCATTGTCTCCCCGGTCAACGGGGTCGTCATTGACCGGCAGGTGGAGGCCGGGCAGACGGTGGCGGCCAGCTACCAGACCCCCACGCTCTTCAAGATTGCCGAGGACCTCACAAAAATGCAGATTGAAACCAAGGTGGACGAGGCGGACATCGGCAGCGTTGCGGAAGGGCAGGACGTCACGTTCCGCGTGGACGCCTTCCCGGACGAGTCCTTTGCCGGCAAGGTGGTTCAGGTCCGCATCGCTCCCTCCACGACGGACAACGTCGTTACCTACACAGTGATCATCCATGTGGACAACCCGCTTCTGAAACTGAAGCCCGGCATGACCGCAAACGTCTCCATTGAGACGGCCCGCAGAGAAAATGTCCTCCGCATCCCCGTGGCAGCGCTGCGCTTCACGCCGCCGGAGGCCCTTCTTCAGACGGTGTCCGTGGACCGGCGCGTTCTTGAGCAGCGGCAGACACTGCACGAGGGCCTGGTGTGGGTGGGGGACGGCGCACGGCTCCGGCGCGCGGTTCCCGTCAGCATCGGAATATCGGACAACCGCTGGGTGGAGCTCACGGGGGTCCGGGAGAGCAGCCCTGTCCTTCCCGGAGGCAGACGCCGGCCGCCCAAAAAGTCCGGAAATGGAGAGCGTCCCGCTCCAAAGACAACGCTGGAGGAAGGGGACACACTGGTCATCAACGCGCAGATGGGCGTCCGTGAGGCCGCACGGAGCGGCGGACTCATGGGCGGACCGGCGGTCCGCGGAGGACGGAGATAGCGGGGTGAGAGGACATGCCAATCATTGAGGTGAAGGACCTCGTAAAGATATACAAGACGGGGGACGTGGAGCTTCACGCGCTGGATGGTGTCTCGTTCTCCGTGGAGCATGGGGAGTTCGTCTGCGTGATGGGGCCGTCGGGCTCCGGCAAGTCGACAATGATGAACATTCTGGGCTGTCTGGACGTGGCAACCTCCGGCGCCTATGTGCTGGACGGCATAAACGTCAAGGAGCAGACCCGGGCGGAACTGGCCGATGTGCGCAACCAAAAGCTGGGCTTTGTCTTTCAGGGCTTCAATCTGCTGCCCAGGGTGGACGCCGTGGAGAATGTTGAGCTCCCCCTGCTCTACCGCGGCGTTGCGTCCTCCGTCCGGCGCAGCGCGGCCATCGAAGCGCTGGAGCGCGTGGGGCTGGGCCAGAGGCTCCATCACCGCCCCGCCCAGATGAGCGGCGGGCAGCAGCAGCGTGTGGCTATCGCGCGGGCCATCGTGGGGCGCGCGCCCATCATACTGGCGGACGAGCCCACGGGCAACCTTGATACAAAGACCACCGTCGAGATCATGAACATCTTCACCGGCCTGCACAAGGAGGGCATCACCATTATCCTCGTTACCCACGAGCCGGATATCGCCACATGGAGCCAGAGGGTGCTCCGTTTCCGGGACGGCCGCCTCATCGCGGACGAGCCCGCCCCCAAAGGGCTGCAGGACGACAACGAGGTCAAGCCGGAGGAGTAAAAAAAAGAGCCTGCCTTTCGGCAGGCTCTCAACATTTCTTTAAATGGCGGAGACGTAGAGATTCGAACTCTAGGAACGGCAAGCCGCTCAGTTGATTTCGAGTCAACCGCCTTCGACCACTCGGCCACGTCTCCAACAGTTTTTTATTATATCGAAGTTCGGGCGCTTGTCAAACCAGACCGCCTGTCGTCCGCCCCGGCGGGCGATTGCCCCGCGGGACCCCGGGATACAAAGACCGCAAAGGTGCCGGCAATCAATGCCCTCAAGGGGACGTCCTTTCTCTTCCCCCGGACAGCGCGGAGAGGAACCTGACGGTGTGGTACATACACACAGAATCAGCCATTATCCCTTGTATTGTCCCTGTTTTCCGCATAAAATCTTTATTGATATTCATTCTGTATAAAGGAAGTGAGCGAATGTCCATTTATGGTGCGACCAAAGGCACAGAACTGGAAAAGC